>NZ_JBNCLC010000010.1:0-220482 GCF_049844475.1 Micromonospora sp. DT47
CGGACGTAGTGGCACGTGTAACCCGCGGGATACCGCTCCAGGTAGTCCTGGTGTTCAGGCTCGGCCTCCCAGAAGGGCCCAGCAGGGCTGACCTCGGTGACCACCTTCCCTGGCCACAGGCCAGAGGCGTCGACGTCGGCGATCGTCTCCTCTGCGACCTGCCGCTGCTGCTCGTTGCTGTAGAAGATGGCTGACCGGTAGCTGGTTCCGACATCGCCGCCTTGGCGATTCTTCGTTGTCGGATCGTGGACTTGGAAGAAGAACTCGAGAAGCTCTCTGTAGGACAGCTTCTCGGGGTCGAAGACGATCTCGATCGCCTCGGCGTGGGAACCATGGTTCCGGTAAGTCGCGTTCGGCACGTCCCCGCCGCTGTATCCGACCCTGGTGGTGAGCACGCCGGCGCGTTTCCGGATGAGGTCCTGCATTCCCCAAAAGCAGCCGCCAGCCAGGATCGCCTTCTCAGTCGTGTCGGTCATCGCTTTGCTCCCCGTTTGGGTGCTCAGAACATCTTGCGGTACTCGCCATAGCCCTCATGCTCAAGGTCGTCGCGCCGGATGAACCGAAGTGCAGCCGAGTTCATGCAGTAACGCAACCCGCCGGTTTCCACGGGACCATCGTCAAACACATGGCCAAGGTGGCTGTCCCCGTGTGCCGACCGGACCTCGGTGCGGATCACGCCGAGGCTCGAGTCTTGGACTTCGACCACGTTCTTCGGTTCGATCGGCATGGTGAAAGTCGGCCAGCCGGTACCGCTGTCATACTTGTTGACGGAAGCGAAAAGAGGTTCACCGGACACGACGTCGACGTAGATGCCCGGCTCCTTGTTGTCCCAATAGGCGTTGTCGAAGGCTGGCTCTGTCCCAGCTTCCTGAGTAACTCGATATTGCTCCGGCGACAGCCGGGAAACTGTCTCGGGGTCCTTGCGATACTCGTGTGACACCGCTGTTCCTCTCGGACAGGTCGTCGGCAAGAGAGGCCGGGGTTCAACAGGCCCCCACACGCGTCGCGGGTGCGTACCCCGCCTGCGGTCAACTAACCACGATTCAGATGAAGGCTGCTTGCCGGCAGTAGGAGGCAGCCGGGCGAGGCTGGCGGTCCTTCGCCGGCTTTTGCCAGTGTGGGGGTCAGGGGTTCGAGTCCCCTCGGCTCCACCCTTCATGACCAGGGCCAGGACGGAGCCGGCACCGGCCGCCCGATGATCAGTCCCTTGCAAGCACATTGGGCAGCCGTCAGGATGAGCGCACCTCGCGAAGGAGCGCCGATGCCAACCCCGCCCACGCACCCCGTCGAACAACCGGCCTTCCGGTCGCTGATGTTGACCTCACTCTTCCTCGGCGCGGTCCTCTTTCTCGCCGCCGGTCCTGAGACGAACGGCTTCGCGGGCCTCGGAATGACGCTGTCGTTTGGCGTCTTCCTGATCTCCTTCGGCCTCTACTTGCTCGCCTGGGTGCTTCGGGAACACGAACTGTGGCGCGAGGGACGTCAGGGCCTGGAGGAGTAAACGGCTCGTCGCGGGCCATGCGCAGTGGGGCGGGACTGGCGGCTCCCAGGACCGCCGGGGCTTCCCTCAGCTCAAGGGCGCAGCCTGTCGGGAGAGTCGAGAATCGCATCTGCCAGCTGCCGCGGGAACATACGCTTCACGCTCGCGGCATACTCCTGCCCGTCCAGAGGCCGGCGTACCTGATCGCCGTCTACCCGCACCGGCATGGAGACACCAGACGTAACCCCCGGCTCTGGTACACCTTCGCACCGCGCCCAGGCAAACGACGAGGAACCTTCCCGTCCGAGCAGTCGGACCTTGCACGTGCCCCGCCCGCTGAGTAACTCGCCAGGCAGGAGCGAGGCGAGCCGCTCCTCCTCAGCCTGGACGGCAGCCGTGCCCCGATCAGGCAACGCGTACTGCGGCTCGGAACAGCCGGCGAGTAGCCCGAACGCCAACCCGAGCCAGACGACGTATCGACGAGTCACCCACAGATCATCCCACCGCTGTTGCTGAACAGCGCCCCCGACAGAAGCCAACCGAGCAGCCGAACCAGCGAGCAGGGGCGAACGATCACGTACTCGGACATCAGCTGACGCGTGCCGAGCACTCGTCGGAGCAGGAGCCCGGAACCGACTCGTGGTGCGCGGATCACGCGTGCAAGCCCCGTCACCCGACCCGCGCCGCCACGGACGGGACCGTGGCGGCGCGGGTCGGACCATGTCACCGGGGCGTACGGGGACTCTTCGGCAGGTCGTACCGGTCAGCGGCCTTGCAGTCCTGCTGTCCACCGGTCGCGCCGGGCCCGAGCCGCTTCAGTTCGGCACGCGCCCGGGCCCGGCCGAGGTTCCAGGCGTACCACGGCTCCGGCTCGGCGAGGTCGTCGTCGACCCAGCTCAGCGTGCAGCGGCGGACCGGGTCGGGCAGGCCGGCCAGGGCGGGCGTGGCGTCGGCGGAGAGCGCCCGCAGATACCAGGCATCGATCTTGCCGGTCTGTTCGTACCGGGCGACGTTGCGCCGGGCAGCGTAGTCCTCGGCGTTGAGCACGGCCAGGCTGAGCAGCATCACCACGGCCAGGCCGACGGTGGCCCCCGGGATCCACCGGCCCCGCCAGCGGACGCCGGCGACCAGGATCATCAGGAAGACGGCGCCGAGCAGCAGCTCGAAGGCCATCACGAAGATCCGCTCGCCGGTGAAGCTGTAGGCCTTCTGGTACGTGTACATCCGGGACAACGCCGACACCACGATCACCACGCTGAGCGCGCTCAGCAGCCCGAGCAGGATCCGCAGCAGGAGACGGTCGGTCGGCGTCTCCCGCCGCGCCCAGCGGCTCACCCCGCCCAGCACCGCCAGCGTCAGCAGGGTGACGAAGAGCAGCTGCCAGAAGCCGCTGCGCGCGTACTCGGCGTAGCTCAGCCCAGCGGTGCGCAGGACGTGCCGCTGGCCACCGAAGAGCACGGTGAACTGCACGGCGACGAAGCCGCCGAAGAGCGCCGTCAACGCGGCGATGGCCGGTGCCCACTCCAGGATGCCCAGCCGACGCCGGCCGTCCCGGTCGACGGTCGACAGGTCCGGCGGGGCGGCCAGGGTGTAGGTGGCGGCGACCGCAACCAGGCCGCCCACGGCGGCCAGGAAGACCCAGCGGAACACCGCGCCGACGCTGACCTCCGGCACGATCGCGCCGAGGACCTGGGAGAAGGCGGCGTCGGCCGAGGAGAGGAGGAGGCCGAAGACCAGCAGCACCGCGACGGTGGCGACGACCGAGCCGGTGACCCGGCGGACCATCCCCGCGTCGGGGGACGCGGTGACGTGCCGGCGTACCCACGGCAGCCCGCGGAACGCCGCAAACGGGGCCGCGACCATGCTGAACAGGATCGAGCGGATCAGCCGCCCGCCCACGATGGCCAGCGCCGCGCAGCCGAGCGCGCCGAGCACGCAGAACGTCACCAGCCACCAGGCGTTGCGGAAGGTGAGCACGGAGAGCAGCGCCAGGGCGGCCGTCGCCCAGCCGGCCCGGACCAGCCGATCGGTGCGGGGCAGCGCAGCGGTGCTCCGCCGGACGGCGACGAGCACCCCGACGGTCAGGGTGAGCCAGCCGAGGAACCAGCCGATGCCGGTGCGGCTCAGGGGGACGAAGAACGCCACCCCCAGGGCCCCGGCGAGGACTGCGGCAGGGACGGCCCTCCCGGTGGCGCGCTCGGGTCCCGGCCAGCGCGCGCCGAGGAACGACGTCCGGGGTACCGGTGGTGGAGAAGTCCAGGCCACCGGCGGGCCGCCCCACTGCGGTGCCGGTCGCGCACCGGGAAACGGTGCGGGGGCCTGCGGGACCGGTCCAGGCCAGGTGCCGGGCAGCGCGCCGGACGGGGTGCCCGCCGGAGTGCGCGGCGCCGTAGGGGCGGGGTCCGTGGCGGTCGGCGTCGTGGCGGTCGGGTCCGTGGGGGCCGGCGTCGTGCCGGCCGGAAGAGCCTCGGCGCGGGGTGACGGGACACCCGGGGTCGCGGCCGACGGCGACAGGGTCCCGCTCGCGGTCGGGGTCGGCGGCGTCCCGGCCGGTGCGGACCCGGGGTCGCCCGGGACCCGGGACGGGACGTCGCCGGTGGCCTGCATCGGGACCGCCGGACCGGACGTCGGCGGGCCCGGCTCCACTGTGGCCGGCGAGCCAGCGGTCGCCGGTACCGCGGCGGTCGGCGTCGCGGGCCCGCCGGTCGTCGGTGCGGCGGCGGTCGGGGTGGTGGGTCCGGTGTTCGCCGGCACCAGGGGCACGAACAGCGCGTACCCCCGGGTGCCGGCCGGGACCTGGACGGGGATGGCCCAGGCGGGCTCGCCCTCCCGGCCGGGCCACACCAGGCCGGGTGGTGCGCCCTCGGCGGTGGGCATGACGAGCAGGAACGGCGTCCCGCCGGTGGGGTGGGGGTCGCCGGTCGTCCCGGGCGGTGGGGCGTCCCCGGGGGAGTCTGGCGTCGGTGGCGGCTCGGACAACGCGCGCTCCTTGGTCATTTGAAAGTGCGGTCACTCTAGAGCGATCCCCCGCCGCCCGCCGCCCCGCGGCCGTGGCGCGCCGCGGCCGCCGCCTCCGCCGTACCCGGGTTGACCGCGGTGCCGGTCGAGCGTGCCGGCGTACCGGTGGCGTCGGTGACCCACGTCGGCGGCGACAGCTTCCGACTGGTGGTGGGCGCGGCGGCGGTCACCGTGCTGCTCGCCGCGATGGTCGCGATGCGGCTGCGCCGGGCCGGCACCGTATCCCCGGGCCGGCCCTGCGAGGTGCGCAACCACCGCGCCGGCCGCCGCCGCATCTGGTGACGCCGGGCCGCCGTGGGGTGACCGGCGGCGGCCCGGCGGCGGCTCAGCCGAGCAGCCGGTCGATCTCGGCCAGTTCCTCGGCCGTGAAGTCCAGGTTGCGCACGGCGGCGACGTTCCCCTCCAGCTGCGCCACGCTGCTCGCGCCGATGATCAGGCTGGTCATCCGCGGGTCGCGTAGCGCCCAGGCGAGCGCGAGCTGGGCCAGCGACTGGCCCCGCCGCTCGGCCACCGCGCCGAGCCCGCGGATGGCGGCCAGCTTCTCGTCGGTCAGGGCGCTCTCGTCGAGGAAGATGCTGGTGCGCACCCGGGAGTCCTCCGGGATGCCGCCGAGGTAGCGGTCGGTGAGCAGGCCCTGGGCGAGCGGGCTGTACGCGATGCAACCCGCGCCGACCTCGTCGACGGTGTCCAGCAGGCCGTCGTCCTCCGTCCAGCGGTTCAACATGGAGTACGAGGGCTGGTTGATCAGCAGCGGGGTGCCCAGGTCGCGCAGGATCGCCGCGGCCCGGGCGGTCTGCTCCGAGTCGTAGTTGGAGATGCCGACGTAGAGCGCCCTGCCGGAGCGGACGATGGCGTCCAGCGCACCCATCGTTTCCTCCAGCGGGGTGTCCGGGTCGAAGCGGTGCGAGTAGAAGATGTCCACGTAGTCCAGGCCGAGGCGGCGCAGCGACTGGTCCAGCGAGGAGATCAGGTACTTGCGCGAGCCCCACTCGCCGTACGGGCCGGGCCACATCAGGTAGCCCGCCTTGCTGGAGACGACCAGCTCGTCCCGGTAGGGCTTCAGGTCGGTGGCGAGCAGCCGGCCGAAGGCCTCCTCCGCGGCACCGGGCGGCGGGCCGTAGTTGTTGGCCAGGTCGAAGTGGGTGACGCCGAGGTCGAAGGCGCGCCGCACGATGTCCCGCTGCCGCTCGAAGGGCCGGTCCGGGCCGAAGTTGTGCCACAGCCCGAGCGAGATGGCGGGCAGCCGCAGCCCGCTGCGTCCGCTGCGGCGGTAGGTCATCTGGTCGTAGCGGTCGTCCGCGGCGAGGTAGGTCACGGATCATGAGCCTAGTCCCGCGCCAGGTGGTCGGCCTCCGGTCCACCGGGCACGTGGGCCCGGGACGTCGGAACGGGCGTGCCGTCGCGCCGACCCGGGTAGCTTCGAGGCCATGCGTTTCGTCACGCTCGACACCCCCAAGCCCATTTCGAAGATCGGCCTCGGCACCTGGCAGTTCGGCTCGAAGGAGTGGGGTTACGGTCCCGACTACGAGCGCCGGGCGGCGGACATCGTCCGGCGCGCGCTCGACCTCGGCGTCACCCTCTTCGACACCGCAGAGCTGTACGGCTTCGGCCGCAGCGAGCGGATCCTCGGCGCGGCGCTCGGCGACGAGCGGGAAAAGGTCGTGGTGGCCAGCAAGGTCTTCCCGGTGCTGCCGGTCGCCCCGGTGGTGCAGCAGCGGGCGGTCGCCTCGGCGGCCCGGCTCGGCGTCGGCAGCATCGACCTCTACCAGGTGCACCAGCCCAATCCGGTGGTCGCCGACACCACCACCATGCGTGGCATGCGCGCCCTGCAGGACGTCGGGCTGGTCGGCGAGGTCGGGGTGAGCAACTACAACCTGCGCCGCTGGCGGTTCGCCGAGGCCGCGCTGGGGCGCCGGGTGCTGAGCAACCAGGTCCGCTACAGCATGATCGATCGGGGTCCGGAGGAGGAGCTGATCCCGTACGCGGAGCAGGCCGGCCGGATCGTCATCGCGTACAGCCCGCTCGCCCAGGGCTTCCTCTCCGGCCGGTACGACGCGTCGACGCCGCCGCCCACCGGGGCGGTGCGCCGGGCCAACCCGTACTTCCTGCCGGAGAACCTGAAACGCGCCGCCGCGCTGATCGCCACGCTGCGCGAGGTGGCCGACGCGCACGACGCCACCCCCAGCCAGATCGCCCTGGCGTATGTGCTGCATTACCCGAACGTGGTGGCCATCCCCGGCGCGTCCAGCGTGGAGCAGATGGAGCGCAACGCGGCCGCCGCCGAGATCGACCTGACCGACGACGAGTACGCGGCGCTGGCCACCGCCGCCCGGCAGTTCCAGCCGGTCACCGGCCTGGCCGCGTTGCCCCGGCTGATCCGCGCCCGAGCGAGGAAGTGAGCAGCATGGACGACATCACCGCACTGATCCTCGACGACCACGCCGCCTTCCGGCGCGGCTTCGCCCGGCTCGACGACGCCCGCGACGAGACCGAACTGCTGGCGATCTGGGACGCGCTCGCCCTGCACCTCGACATCCACGCCGAGGCGGAGGAGGCGATCCTCTACCCGCACCTGGTCAAGCACGGCGACGACGGCGAGGACGAGACCACCGACGCGATCGGTGACCACAACAAGATCCGCGACGCGGTCGCCGAGTCCAAGCTGCACCCGGTCGGCTCCGACGAGTGGTGGGCGGCCGTCGGGAAGGCCCGCCGGGAGAACAGCGAACACCTCGCCGAGGAGGAGGACGAGGCGCTGCCGGACTTCCGCCGGCACGCCAGCGTCGAACTCCGCGCCGAGCTGGGCGCCCGCTGGCTGACCTTCTACGGCGAGCACAAGAACGGCCGTAACCTGCGCTTCCAGGACAAGGACCCGGAGAAGTACGTCCAAGAGCACCGCTGAGGCTGGACCGCCCGCGATCTCCCCGGTGCGGGGGAGTCGGGACGGCGGGACGCGGCGGGACAATGGCCGGATGGGTCCTCGGGCGGTGCTGGCGCCGCTGGTCCGCGGCAGCACCTGGCGACGCGGCGTGTTCCTGCTGCTCGGCGGGGTGCTGGTGCTGCCGTACGTGCTGCTGGCCGCGACCTTCGTCCAGATCCTCACCCGCGGCGAGGTGCCCCGGCCGCTGGTGTTCCCGCTGCTGGCGGTGGCGTTGGCGATCGCCACCGCACCGGTCTTCCTGGACGGCAGCCGCGCCCTGGAGATCGCCGCCGCGCGGGCGTTGCTCGCGGTCGACCTGCCGGAGCCAGCGGCCGGTCACCCGGTGGACCGGGAAACCCGGCCTTCTTCGCCGGTCCGTGGCTGCGGGAAAGTGTCGTACGGGTGGTGTTGGCTTGGGTTCGTGCCTGGTGGTCGGGATGCTGCTGCCGTGGGGGTCGTGGCGTGAGGACGGTTCAGGCGTACCGGTTCGCGCTCGATCTGACTCCCGCGCAGGAACGGGCGGTGCTGGCCCACGCGGGCGCGGCCAGGGTGGCGCACAATTGGGCGCTGGCGCGGGTGAAGGCGGTGATGGATCAGCGCGCCGCCGAACGCAGCTACGGCGTGTCGGAGCAGCAGTTGACCCCGACGCTCGGGTGGTCCCTGCCGGCGTTGCGGAAGGCGTGGAATCAGGCGAAGCCGGAGGTGGCGCCGTGGTGGCCCGAGTGTTCGAAGGAGGCGTTCAACACCGGCCTGGACGCCCTTGCCCGCGCGCTCAAGAACTGGTCCGACTCCCGCACAGGCAAACGGGTGGGTCGGCGGGTCGGGTTTCCCCGGTTCAAGTCCCGCCGCCGTGCCACGCCGAGCATCCGGTTCAGCACCGGCGCGATTCGAGTGGAGCCGGACCGCAAGCATGTGGTCCTGCCCCGGTTGGGGCGGCTGAAGACGCACGAGTCGACCCGTAAGCTCGCCCGCAGGGTGGAGGCCGGGACGGCCCGGATCCTGTCCGCGACCGTCCGCAGGGACGCCGGGCGGTGGCATGTCGCGTTCTGCGTCGAGGTCGACCGCGCCGAACGAACCCCGGCGCGTCCGGACACCGTGGTGGGCGTGGACGTCGGCGTGAAGCATCTGGCGGTGCTGTCCACCGGCAAAATGGAACCCAACCCGCGCCACCTCGACACCGCCGGCCGGCGGATGCGCCGCCTCGCCCGGCGCATGTCCCGCCGCGTGGGCCCGGACCGGCGCCTCGGACGGCGGCCGTCGAACCGGTGGGAACGAGCCCGGCGGCAGGTCGCCCGGGCACATGCGCGGGTGGCGAACCTGCGCCGCAACGGCCTGCACAAGCTCACCACCCGCCTCGCCCGCGAGTACGGCACGATCGTGGTCGAGGACCTGAACGTGGCCGGGATGCTGCGCAACCGGCGCCTCGCGCGGCGCATCGCCGACGCCGGCTTCGGCGAACTACGCCGACAGTTGGCGTACAAAACCGCCTGGAACGGCGGCCGGCTGGTTGTGGCCGACCGCTGGTATCCGTCCTCGAAAACCTGCTCCGGCTGTGGCACGGCGAAAACCAAACTGGCCCTGTCCAAGCGCACCTACACCTGCAACACCTGCGGCCTCGTCCTCGACCGGGACGTCAACGCCGCACGCAACCTCGCCGCCCTCGCGGCGCAGTTTGACACCGCCGGGAGTGGCCCGGTGGCAGGACGTGGAGCCGACCGTAAGACCCGCCCCGGCGGGCCGGTGGCAACGAAACGTCAACCCGGCACCCCTACCGGGGCAAGACCGGGACCGTCCCGCCGCAAGGCAGGACTGCCCGAGCGCTAACAAGCACTCAGATGCAACGGCTGACCAACGCCGCCCGGTACGGCTGGGTCAGGTGACGCTCCGGGTCGACGTACCCCCGGACGGTCTGGAGATCGAGCTGGTCAACGGCCTCGCCGGCGCGACCGGGCCGGCGCGCGGCGGACGTGGGCCGGTCGCCGGGCTGCGCGCCGCCAGCGGCGGGCGCGGCCTGGACGGCATGCGGGAACGGGTGCTGCTGCTCGGCGGCCGGATCACCGCCGGGCCGGCGGACGGACGGTGGCGGGTCCGGGTCCAGCTGCCGACACCGAGGGGGAGCCGCGATGACCACGGACGTGCTGGTCGTCGATGACGACGAGCTGATCCGGGTCGGGCTGCGGGCGATCATCGACGCGCATCCAGACCTGCGGGTGGTGGGGGAGGCCGCCGACGGCGCCGAGGTGCCGACGCTGGTGGCGAAGCTGCGTCCGCGGGTGGTGCTGATGGACGTCCGGATGCCGGCCATCGACGGCATCCAGGCCACCCGGCAGCTGCTGGCCACCTCGGCCGACCCGCCCCGGATCCTGGTGATCACCACCTTCGCCAACGACGAGTACGTCTACGCCGCGCTGCGCGCCGGGGCGAGCGGTTTCCTGCTCAAACGGGCCCGTCCCGCCGAGGTGGTCGAGGCGGTCCGGGTGGTCGCCAACGGGGAGTCGCTGCTGTTCCCGGCGGCGATCCGGCAACTCGCCGGCGCGTACGGCGGGCGGGGCGGGGACGGGCTGCGGGCCGCCCGGCTCACCGAGCGGGAGGCGGAGGTGCTGTGGCTGATGACCACCGGCCTGTCCAACACCGAGATCGCCGCGCACCTGGTGGTCGGGACGGAGACGGTCAAGACGCACGTCGGCAACGTGCTGGCCAAGCTCGGCGTCCGGGACCGCACCCAGGCGGTGATCGCCGCGTACGAGTCGGGCTTCGTCACCCCGTCGGGCTGAACCCGCCTATGAACCGGCTCCGCCGCGAAGGTGCTTGACGAAGCGTGCCTTGGCGCCGCACGTGTCCGCATATCCCAACCGCCGGTAGAACTCGTGCGCGGATGTCCGTCGGCGGCTGCTCGTGACCTCCGTCAAGGCACAGCCTGCCTCCCGTGCCAACTCCTCGACCGCGGTGACCAGGGACCGCCCGACGCCCTGGCCTCGGCAGCGGTCGTCGACCACCAGCGCCAGCAGGCGCCCTGACCTGCCGGTCACCTCCAGCAGTGGGCAGACGTGCATGCCGGCGACTCCCACAAGCTGGTGACCGCTGTCGGCACCGATCAGGTAGCTCAGCGGATCTTCCAGCCAGTAGTCGAGACGCTCGTCGACCGCCGCGGTGTCGGCCGGGTAGCCGAGCTGTCCCAACAGGACAGCCAGTCGTGGCGCGTCCTGGCGTCGGATCGGGCGTAGCTGTACCGCGCGGGGGCTCATCGGCCTTGCTCGGTGAGGGTCGTCCGTGCGCCGGTCACCCCGTGCCGTTCTGACCGGTGTCCCGGGGCCGGTGTCTCCCGGCCTGTTGACGGACTTCTGGCCGGACGGTCGGCGTTCCGCCGCGTCGATCTGCGGCGGGACGTGGCGACGACCGCCCCCAGGCAGATGACGGCAGCCGCGATGAGCGGCGGGCGGGCGCCGAGGTGGACGGCTGCGGAGCCGAGTGGGATCGCCAGGGCGATGGGTCCGAACATCGCGGTGTTGGCCGTCGCGGCGACCCGGCCGAGCAACGCCGCCGGCGTGTGCGTCTGCACCGCGGTCACCGCGGCGACCAGGGTCCAGGGCAGGGCGATGCCCGCGACCATCGAGGCGGCGATCGTGACCGGCCACCAGGGCAGGCAGCGCGCTAGGCAGCCGGCGCCGAACAGCACTGTCCCGGCGACAGCGACGGCGACCGGGCCCCGCCGGGCGATGAGGCGGCCGACGATCAGGCCGCCGACGACAGACCCGGCACCCTGGGCGCTGACCAGGATGCCGAGGAACGTCGCTGGTAGGCGCAGTTCCGTGATGACGATCGCGTAGACGGCCGCGGTCGAGAAGCCGGACATGGCGATCGACGCGGCGGCGAGCGCGACGGTGACGCGCGTCGTCCGTTGCCCGGACAGGACGGCAAGTCCGGCGCGGAGACCGCGCTGCCGGTCCGGCGGCGGGTCGGATGGCGTCCGGGTCAGTCGCACCGCCGCGTACAGGATGGCGACCAGGGCCGGCATGGCCGCGCTGAGCACGGCGACCGCGTGGCCGCCGTGCCATGCGTATAGGCCCGCGCCGGCGAGTGGAGCCACCAGCTTCATGCCCTCCTGAGCGCTGGAGCGCCACCCGTTGACATCGCCGAGTTCCGCGGGTGACAGCGCGGACGGCAGCAGTGCCGTCTCGCCCGCGTCGATCAACACGTAGCTGACCCCGTAGGCGCACGAGACGGCGAAGATGAGCCAGGTCTCGCCCGGCCCCCGTACCGCCAGGAGGCTCAGCAGGACGACGGCCAGCGTGAGGTTGACGGCGATGACCAGGGGGCGCCTGGGCGCCCGGTCGAGCAGACCCCCCAGCCACGGACCGGCGAGCACGGGGGTGTACACGCAGAGCCCGGCGAGCGCCGCGAGGCTGCTGGAACCGGTGAGGTCCAGGATCCAGATTCCGGCCACCAGGGACATGGCGCTGCTGCCGAAGCCGGACACCAGCGAGATCGCCACGAACAGTCCGGCATTGCGGCGCATGAGCCCCCCAAGGTTGAGCGGAGATGACTCACATCCTCAATCTTGAGTGACGCCAAGGCAATGCTGGTCGCACCTGTCAATGATGCGTTGACAGGGTGTCCAGGGTGGCCGCGACAGCCTGGACGGGGGCCGGCAACCGTTCGCGTCCCGCCTCGGCCAGATCGGCGGCGATGTGCGACGCCAGCGCGTACAGCGAGCCGGGAGGGGCATCGAGGGCGACCTCTGTCGTGCTGCGCACGAGCGCCGCCCGGCGGAACCGCCCGTCCCACCGTCGGTCCGCGTCGATCCACCGCTGTAGATCGGCCACGGCGGTCCGCAGCGCCGCGATACGCGACGAATAGCGGAGATCGAGGTTCTGCCTCCGCGATCTGCGCGCGGCCGCCAGGCGTTGCCGGCGTTGCTCCGCGGCCTGCCGGCTGCTCAGGCCCAGCGCGGCGGCTACCTGCGCCCAGGTCGCGCCCGCGTAGCGCGCGCGGTCGATGAGTTCCAGCTCCTGCTCGTCGAGTCGCAGACGGGCAGCCGCCACGTCGGCCAACCGAGCCATCTCCGGCGTCACATGTCAACGCTACATTGACGACTGATGGTCTCTGTCGCGCCCGGCCTCGCGGCCCCGGCGCGGGTCGCCCATGCCGCCAAGCGTCCCCCGGCCGGGGGAGCGGGTTCACCGCCGCACGGGAGGGATCGGGGCGCCCGCCGGCCGAGGCTGGAGCCATGACGACAACCATCGTTCCCACCCACCGCCCCTCGCGGGCCGCGCCGCTCGCCGCCGGCTGGCTCGGCCTCTGGGGCGTCCTCGCCCTGGTCGCCACGGTCACTGGCGCCGGCTACCCGTTCGGCGCCGCCGACCCGGACGGCGGCGACGCCAATCTGCTCCGGCTGGTCCCGGTGTCGGTCGGGCCGCCGCTCGTCGCGGCGCTGCTGCTGACCGCGGCGGTCGCCGCGCTGGCCATGAGCGGACCGTCGGCGCACCCGTCCCGGCCGCTGCGGGCCCTGCTGCTCGGCTACGGCTGGACGGTGGCGTTCGTCCTGGCCGTGGTCGTGCCGGATGCCCGGGTGCTGATCGTCCTCGGCTACGCGCCGATGCTGGTCCTCGGCGCGCCGTTCGGTTGGCCGCCGGTCCACTACTCCGACGTCTTCACCTGGGCGCTGTTCGTCAAGACCGCCGCCATGGCGGGCGGCGTGCTGCTGGCCCTGGCGGTGCTCGGCTGGCAGCGCCGTACCGCCGGGGCCTGCCCCGCCTGCGGCCGGGACGGCGCCGACCACGGCTGGACCACCCCGGCCGCGGCGGCCCGGTGGGGCCGGTGGGCGACGTACGTCGCCGCGGCCGTCCCCACCCTGTACGCGCTCACCCGGTTCGCCTGGGCTGCCGGCATCCCGCTCGGCATCTCCCGCGGCTTCCTCGAGGAGATGCAGGAGAGCGGCCTGGTCTGGGCCGGCGCCGGGCTGGGGGCGTTCGCCGTGGTCGGCGCGATCCTCACCCTCGGGCTGGTGCGGCGCTGGGGTGAGCGGTTCCCGGGCTGGATGGTCGGCCTGGCCGGTTGCCGGGTGCCGGTGCCGCTCGCCGTGGTCCCGGCCGCCCTGGTCTCGCTGGCGGTGACCGCGGCCACCCTGGGCCTGGTCACCAACCCGGGGTTCTGGCACCTGACCGGCGGGTTCAGCCTGGCCAGCGCGCCGATGCTGCTCTGGCCGTTCTGTGGGGTGGCGCTCGGCGCGGCCACCTACGCCTACCACCTGCGCCGCCGGGGCGCCTGCCGCCGCTGCGGCCGGGGATGATCAGCGATCGGCGGGGGCGGGCGAATTCCTGAGCTAGCGTGGGTCGGGTGACTGAGCCCAACCAGGTTCTCCCGGTCCCGCCCGCCGACCTGCCCGGCACGCTCGGCGAGCTGCGCGCGTCCGGGCACCGGTACCGCACCGTCAAGCAGGAACTCCGCGACAACCTCCTCGCCCGGATGCGTTCGGGCGAGGACCGCTTCCCCGGCATCGTCGGCTACGACGACACCGTCCTCCCCGAGGTCGAGCGGGCGCTGCTCGCCGGCCACGACATGGTGCTGCTCGGCGAGCGGGGCCAGGGCAAGACCCGGCTGATCCGCTCGCTGGCAGCGCTCCTCGACGAGTGGACGCCGGTGATCCCCGGCTCGGCGCTCAACGAGCATCCGCTGCACCCGCTCACCCCGGCCTCCCGGGCGCTGGTCGCCGAGGCCGGCGACGGCCTGACGATCAGCTGGCTGCACCGCTCGATGCGCTACGGCGAGAAGCTGGCCACCCCGGACACCAGCGTCGGCGACCTGATCGGCGACGTCGACCCGATCCGGCTCGCCCAGGGGCGCAGCCTCGGCGATCCGGAGACCATCCACTTCGGACTCGTGCCCCGTACCAACCGCGGGATCTTCGCGGTCAACGAGCTGCCCGACCTGGCCGAGCGGATCCAGGTGGCGCTGCTCAACGTGCTGGAGGAGCGGGACATCCAGGTCCGCGGCTACCAGCTGCGGCTGCCGCTGGACCTGTTCCTGGTGGCCAGCGCCAACCCGGAGGACTACACCAACCGGGGCCGGATCATCACCCCGCTCAAGGACCGGTTCGGCGCGGAGATCCGTACCCACTACCCGGTCGATCTCGACCTGGAGCTGGCGTTGATCCGGCAGGAGGCCGACCTGGTCGCCGAGGTGCCCGAGCACGTGCTGGAGGTTCTCGCCCGGTTCGCCCGGGCGGTCCGCGAGTCGCCGTCGGTGGACCCGCGCTCCGGGGTCTCCGCCCGGTTCGCCATCGCCGCCGCCGAGACGGTCGCCGCCGCCGCGCTGCGCCGTGCCGGCCTGCTCGCCGCCGGTTCCGCGCCCGACGGGGTACGCCCCGAAGCGCCCGTGGCCCGGGTCGGCGACGCCGTCTCCGTCACCTCCACCCTGCGCGGCAAGGTGGAGTTCGAGAGCGGCGAGGAGGGGCGGGAGATCGAGATCCTCGCCCACCTGCTGCGCACCGCCACCGCCGAGACGTTCCGGGCCCGGCTGGCCGGGTTGGACCTGTCCGGGTTCACCGCGCTGGTCGCCGAGGACGCGGTGATCGAGACCGGTGAGCTGGTCTCCTCGATCGAGCTGCTGCGCCAGGTGGGCACGGTGCCGGGGCTGGCCAAGGCGCTGGACCGGCTCGGGCTGGGCGACGCGCCCACCCCGGAGCAGGCCGCCGCCGGCGTCGAGTTCGTCCTGGAGGGGCTGCACCTGACCCGCCGGCTCGGCAAGGACGTCACCGAGTCGGGCCGTACCGTTTACGGCGGCCGGGGCTGACCGTGGCCGGCAACCGGTTCCGGTACGGGCAGTGGCGCGGCGGCCCCGACCCGCTCGCCCCGCCGTACGACGTCCGTGCCGCGGTGGACTCCGTCGGCGCGGAGGTGCTGGCCGGCGGCAGCCTGCGGGAGGCACTGCGGGACCTGCTGCGGCGTGGCCCACAGGGGCGGGGCGGCCTGGAGGACCTGGCCGCCCGGGCCCGCCGGCTGCGCCGGGAGGCGCTGCGCCGGGGCGACCTGGACGGGGCGGTGACCCGGTCCCAGGCCCTGCTCGACCAGGCGCTCGCGGCGGAACGCGACGAGCTGCGCGGCCGCGCGGACGACGACGCGCGCTTCGCCGAGGCGGTGCTGGACAACCTGCCCCGCTCCACCGCCCGCGCGGTGCAGGAGCTGGCGGGCTACGACTGGGCCAGCGACGAGGCGCGGCAGACGTACCAGCGGATCCTCGACGGGCTGCGCGGCGAGGTGCTGGAACAGCGCTTCGCCGGGCTGCGGGACGCGGCGCGGGCCGCCGCCGACCCGGCCGCCCAGCAGCAGCTCGCCGAGATGATGCGCGACCTCAACGACCTGCTGGCCCGGCACGCCCGGTCGGAGGACACCACCGACGCGTTCGCCGAGTTCATGCGCCGGCACGGCGAGTTCTTCCCGGAACGGCCGGAGACCGTCGACGAGCTGGTCGACGTGCTGGCCCGCCGGGCGGCGGCCGGGGAGCGGCTGATGCGGTCGCTGTCGGACCGGCAGCGCGAGGAGCTGGCCGGGCTGATGCGCCAGTCGCTCGGCGAGCAGTTGGCCGGCGAGTTGTCCGCGCTCGACGCCCACCTGCGTTCGCTGCGCCCCGACCTGAACTGGCAGCGGGGCGAGCGGGTCCGCGGTGACCAGCCGCTCGGCTACGGCGAGGCGACCGGCGCGCTCGGCGAGATCGCCGAGCTGGACGAGCTGCTGGACTCCCTCGACCAGGAGCATCCCGGCGCCACCGTGGACGACGTCGACGTCGACGCGGTGGCCCGGACGCTGGGCCGGGACGCCGCCGACGACGTCCGCCGGCTGCGGGACCTGGAACGGGAGCTGCGCCGGCAGGGCTGGGTGACCCGGGACGCCGACGGGCTGACGCTGAGCCCGAAGGCGCTGCGCCGGCTCGCCGGCACCGCGCTGCGGCGGGTCTTCGCCGACCTCACCGCCGGGCCGCGCGGCCAGCACGACCTGCGCTCGGCGGGCGCCGCCGGCGAGGTGAGCGGCGCGTCCCGGCAGTGGGAGTACGGCGACGAGCAGCCCCTCGACGTGGTGCGCACCCTGACCCGGGCGGTACGCCGGGCCGGCCCCACCGTGCCGGTGCAGCTCGCGGTCGAGGACTTCGAGGTGGTGGAGACCGAGCGGCGGGCGTCGGCGGCGGTGGCGCTCTGCGTCGACCTGTCGTACTCGATGATCTCGCAGGGGCGGTGGGGGCCGATGAAGCAGACGGCGCTCGCCCTGTCGCACCTGATGGCGACCCGGTTCCCGCAGGACGCGCTGCAGATCGTCGGCTTCGGCCGGGAGGCGATGCCGCTGACCCAGCAGGAGCTGGCCGCGGTGGAGCCGGACATGCAGCAGGGCACCAACCTGCAGCACGCGCTGCGGCTTGCCGGCCGGCACCTGCGCCGGCACCCGGGCGCCGAGCCGGTGGTCCTGGTGGTCACCGACGGCGAGCCGACCGCCCACCTCGACCCCGACGACGGGGAGGCGCTGTTCCACTGGCCGCCGCTGCCGGAGACCATCGAGGCGACCATCCGCGAGGTGGACAAGCTGACCCGCTACGGCGCCACGCTGAACGTGTTCATGCTCGGCGACGACCCCGGCCTGCGCCGCTTCGTCGACGCGGTGGCCCGCCGCTCCCGGGGCCGGATGTTCACCCCCGACCTCGACGACCTCGGCGAGTACGTGGTCTCCGACTACCTCCGGGCCCGCCACGGCCGCCGCTGACCCGCCCGTCCGGGTGATCCGGGGGCGGTAACTCCATGATCCACGCGGGCGGGCGGGGTTGACTGGGGATGTGGAGAGTGGGGGGTTGCGGCAGGTGTACGGCGCGGTGCTCGCCGAGGTGGAGGCGGGCGGGTTCGGGGCGCCGCCCGAGGGGCAGCTGACCGCCGAGCAGATCGTGGCGCACCTGGCCGCGAACGACGAGCTGATGAGCGAGGCCACCGAGGCGGTCCTGGCCGGGTCGCCCTTCGCGTACTACGACCTGGAGACCATCCACCGCCCGCAGGTGGATGCGCTGGTCGCCCAGTGCGGCGGGCTGGACGGGCTGTCCACCCTGCTGCGGGCCACCAGCCAGAAGCTCTGCACCCTGGTCGACCGGCTCGGCCCGGCGGCCGACACCCCGGTGGAGACCCACCTGCGCGAGGGCTTCGACCTGGTGGTGGACGACCCGCTGCCCTGGGGCCGCACCCTGGACCTGCACACGCGCGTACACCTGCCCAAGCACCTGGCCCAGCTGCGGATGCTGCGCGACGGTCCGGTCCGCGCGCCCGCGCCGGGGTCGTGAGCGCCCGGGTCGGGTGAAGCGCCGCCCCTGGGCCTCCGCCCGTCGGTCGGCGTTCGACATCGCCGGTCCGGGCCTGTTCCGGCACCGGATGCGGGTGGCGGCGCCGTTGATCGTCCAGTGCGCGCTGCTGGCCGGCGCCGCGTGGTGGATCGCCCAGTCGCTCTTCGACCACCGGACTCCGGTCTTCGCCGCGACCGCCGCGCTGATCTGCCTGACCGTCGGCAAGGGCGGCCGGGGGCGGCAGGCCGTCGACCTGCTCGTCGGGGTGCTGGCGCACACCGCCTGCGGGCACGCCCGGGAGGCGCACGCCCGGCTGGGGGAGCTGTCCCGGGCCCGGGCGGCCGCCCAGCGGGTCACCGGCCGCACCGTACGGGTGTGGCGGCGGGCGGCCCGGCTGCGGCAGGCGGACCAGCCGCTCGACGACGTGGAACTGCTGATCGCCGCCGTCCTGCTGCTCTGCGAGGACGTACGCGCCGGACTCGCGCGGTCGGCCCCGACGCCCGACCCGCTGCCGTCCCGGCTGACAGCGCTGGCCGACGGCCCGACCGCCCCGCCTGCCCACCCGACCGCCCCGCCCTGACCCGCCCCTCATCCGGCGCCGATCTTGGAGTTACCGCCCCGGCGAAAGGCGCGAATCCCGGCATTCCGGGGGCCGAAAGTGCAAGATCGCGGGGCCTGGGGCGGGGTCAGGCGCCGCGGAAGGTGCGGCGGTAGGTGGTCGGGGAGACGCCGATGCGGTGGTGGAGTTGCTGGCGGAGGGCGGAAGTGGTGCCGAAGCCGCAGCGGTGGGCCACCTGGTCGACGGTCAGGTCGGTGGTCTCCAGCAGCAGCCGGGCGTGGTCGGTGCGCTGCTGGAGCAGCCACTGGGCCGGGCTCAGGCCGGTTTCCGAGCGGAAGTGCCGGGTGAACGTCCGTACGCTCATTCGCGCGTGCGCGGCCAGGTCGCGCAACGCCACCGGCTCGTGCAGCCGCTGCCGGGCCCACTCCCGGGTGGCGGCGGTGCCGTCCTCCGGCCCCCGGGGGACGGGCCGCTCGATGTACTGGGCCTGACCGCCGTCCCGCCACGGCGGCATCACGCAGCGGCGGGCCGAGCGGTTGGCCACCTCGCTGCCGTGGTCGGAGCGGATGACGTGCAGGCAGAGGTCGATGCCGGCGGCCACCCCGGCCGAGGTCAGCACGCTGCCGGAGTCGATGAAGAGGACATCCGGGTCCAGGTCGACCGCCGGGTGCAGCCGGCGGAACCGGTCCGCGTACGCCCAGTGGGTGGTGGCCCGGCGGCCGTCGAGCAGGCCGGCGGCGGCGAGCACGAACGCGCCGGTGCAGATCGACATGATCCGGGCGCCGCGCTCGTGGGCGGACCGCAGCGCCCCGGCCACCTCCGGGTCGACGGTGCCGTCGGCCAGCGGCGCCCCGCCGTGGATGCCGGGCACGACCACCGTGTCGGCGGTCCGCACCAGGTCGAGGTCGTGGTCGGGGAGCACCTGGAAGCCGGCGGTGCTGCGGACGGGCCGGCCACCGGGGGTGCAGGTGCCGACCGTGTAGAGCTGCTCCATGGCGTCGGTGCGGGCGGTGCTGAAGACCTGGTCGGGGGTGCCGAGGTCGAGGCCGACCACCTGGTCGACGGCGAGGACCGCGATGCGGTGCGGGACGAGGGCCATGGCCCGATTATTGCGCATGATGGCTTTCCGGCCACTCGTCGTGGCCCGCCCCGACGCCGAGACTCGAACGGTGACCCGAAACCGCCGCTTCCACCCGGCCTGGGCCGTCGCCGCCGTGGCCTTCGTCGCGCTGGTCGGCGCCGCCGGCTTCCGCGCCACCCCCTCGGTGCTGCTGCATCCGCTGCACGCCGAGTTCCGCTGGCCGCTGGCCACCATCTCCGCCGCCGTCTCGGTCAACCTGCTGCTCTACGGGCTGACCGCGCCGTTCGCCGCCGCCCTGATGGATCGGTTCGGCATCCGCCGGGTGGTGGCCACGGCGCTGGTGCTGGTGGCCGCCGGCAGTGGGCTGACCGTGTTCATGACGGCCAGCTGGCAGCTGGTCCTCTGCTGGGGCGTGCTGGTCGGGCTCGGCACCGGCTCGATGGCGCTGGCCTTCGTCGCCACCGTCACCGGACGCTGGTTCGTCCACCGCCGCGGCCTGGTCACCGGGGTGCTGACCGCCGGCGGCGCGGCCGGGCAGCTGGTCTTCCTCCCGCTGCTCGCCGTCCTGGTGCGCGAGCACGGGTGGCGGGCGGCGGCGCTCGTCGTGGCCGGGGCCGCGCTGGCGGTCGTACCGCTGGTGGCCTGGCTGCTGCGCGAGCACCCGGCGGATCTCGGCCTGCCCGCCTACGGCGCGGCGGAGGTGCTGCCGCCCGCGCCGCCGGCCGGCGGCGCGGCGTCCCGGGCGGTCGGCGCGCTGGCCTCCGCCGCACGGACCCGGCCGTTCTGGCTGCTCGCCGGCGGGTTCGCGATCTGCGGCGCGACCACCAACGGGCTGGTCGGCACGCACTTCGTGCCGGCCGCGCACGACCACGGCATGTCGGAAACCACCGCCGCGAGCCTGCTCGCGCTGGTCGGGCTCTTCGACATCGTCGGCACGATCGCCTCCGGCTGGCTCACCGACCGGGTGGACAGCCGGCTGCTGCTGGGCGCCTACTACGCGCTGCGGGGCGGGTCGCTGCTGGTGCTGCCCGGTCTCTTCGCCGGCACCGCCGAGCCGAGCATGCTGGTCTTCATCGTCTTCTACGGCCTGGACTGGGTGGCCACCGTGCCGCCGACCGTCGCGCTCTGCCGGGAGTACTTCGGCACGTCGGGCGCGGTGGTCTTCGGCTGGGTCTTCGCCGCCCACCAGCTCGGCGCGGCGGCCGCCGCGACCGGGGCGGCCCTGGTCCGCGACCAGCTCGGCGACTACGCGCTGGCCTGGTACGTCGCCGGGGCGCTGTCGATCGGCGCCGCCGGGCTCTCCCTGCTGATGCGGCGGCGGGAGCCGGTGCCGACGCCGCTGCCGGTGGTGGCGCCGGCCGCCCGGGCCTGGAGCTTCCGGGGCTGAACGGTCAGCCGAGCACCCACTGCTGGTCGGCGGCGCCGGTGCAGGTGGTCTGGATGATCTCGTCGCCGGCCTCGGTGCCGCCGTCCTTCACCTGCGCGCACCGGCCGGACTGCACGCTCACCAGCAGCACCGGTCCGGTGCCGACCGGGGTGACCCGCCACTGCTGGTTGGGCTGCCCGTGGCAGCCGAACTGCTGGAGCTTCGCGCCGTCCTCGGCGCCGCCACCGGAGACGTCCAGGCACTGGCCGTACGCCGCGTTGGTGAGGGTGACCAGGTCCGGGGCGACCGGGTTGGCCACCCACTGCTGCTCCGGCCCGCCGGTGCAGGCGGCCAGCTCCGCCTCGGCCTTCTCGCCGTCGCCGTCGGTGCCCACGCAGAGCCCGGAGGTCACCGTCCGGATCACCTTCGGGCCGGTCACCGGCGCGGGGGCCGGCGGCGTGGTGGGGGCGGCCGTCGGCGCGGGGGCCGGCGGGGTGGTGGTCGGCGCCGGCTGGGCGGGGGCGGACGTCGGCGCCGCCGTCGGGGGCGCGGGCGCGGCCGCCGCGGGCACCACCGGCTCGTCGCCGCCGCCGAGCACCCCGGTGGCGAAGAAGACCCCCAGCAGTACGCCGACCAGCCCGGAGGCCAGCGCGAACCGCATCAGCGGGTCCCGCGGCAGTCCGGGCCGAGCAGCCCGACGGGCGCCGTAGACGGTGCCGGACGGATCGTGGTGTTCGTCGGGGACGGACATGAGGGCATCCTGACCCACCGGCCGGCCCGACGGCCAGCCGGGTGTCCAGCGGGGTGACTCAGTCGACGACCTTGACGTCCTTCCAGAACGCCACCCGGTCGCGGACCATCTCGGCGTCCGGCTTCGGCTCCGGGTAGTACCAGACCGCGTCGGCGCTGGTCCGGCCGTCGTGGCTGAGCGTGTAGTAGGAGGCGGTGCCCTTCCACGGGCAGACCGTGTGGGTGGACGACTCGGTGATCAGGTCGTCGCGGAGCGTGGAACGGGGGAAGTAGTGGTTGCCCTCCACCATGACGGTGTCGTCGCTCTCCGCGACGATCAGGTCGTTCCATACGGCTTTCGGCATGACCCCACGCTATGCCGCCCGGGTCGCCCGGGCCACCCGCCGTTCAGCGTGGCGGCTCCGGATCGGTGACGTCGCCGACGGTCGCCCCGAGCGCGGCGATCGTCGTCCGAATCTGGATGCGAAATGGCCATCGTGGACATCCCACGCGGACCTCGGTTCGCGCGTAAGGTGATCTCATGCGCGCGCTGCGTGATCATGAGCAGGCGGTGGACACGTTGCGGCGGTCGTACGCCGCAGTGCCTCCCGGACAACCCGTACGCCTCGCCAAGCGCACCTCGAACCTGTTCCGCCCACGCCAGGCCACCAGCAGCCCCGGCCTGGACGTCAGCGGGCTGAGCGGGGTGCTCGCCGTCGACCCGAAGGCCCGCACCGCCGACGTGCAGGGCATGTGCACCTACGAGGACCTGGTCGACGCCACCCTCCCGCACGGGCTGATGCCGCTGGTCGTGCCGCAGCTGCGCACGATCACCCTGGGCGGCGCGGTCACCGGGCTGGGCATCGAGTCGACCTCGTTCCACAACGGCCTGCCGCACGAGTCAGTGACCGAGTTCGACGTGCTCACCGGCGCCGGCGAGATCGTCACCGCCCGCCCCGGCGGCGCGCATGACGACCTCTTCGCCGCCTTCCCCAACTCGCTGGGCAGCCTCGGCTACGCCACCCGGCTGCGCATCGAGCTCCAGCCGGTTCGCCACGCGGTGGCCCTGCGCAACGTCCGGTTCACCCGGCTGGAGGAGCTCACCGACGCGATCGGCGACGTGATCGCCAAGGGCGAGTGGGACGGGCAGCCCGTCGACGCGATGGACGGGGTGATGTTCAGCCCCGGCGAGGCGTACCTGACGCTCGGCACCTTCACCGACGACGCGCCGCCGCTGAGCGACTACACCGGCCAGGCGATCTACTACCGCTCGCTGCGTCAACGCACCCGGGACGCGTTGAGCACCTACCACTACCTCTGGCGCTGGGACACCGACTGGTTCTGGTGCTCGGCGGCGTTCGGGGTGCAGCATCCGGTGGTTCGCCGGCTCTGGCCGGCCCGGTGGCGGCGCAGCGACGTGTACCACCGGCTGGTCCGGCTGGAGCACCGGCACCAGGTGGCCGCCCGGGTGGACCGCTGGCGCGGCCAGCCGGCCCGGGAGCGGGTGGTGCAGGACGTGGAGATCCCGCTCGACGGGACGGCCGAGTTCCTGCGCTGGTTCGCCCGCAACGTGGGGATGACCCCGGTGTGGCTCTGCCCACTGCGGCTGCGGGAGCCGTCCGGGCCGGACTCGGCCCGGGTCTGGCCGCTGTATCCGCTCCGGCCGGGGCAGAGCTACGTCAACATCGGCTTCTGGGGGAGTGTGCCGATCGCCGAGGGTGCGGCGGACGGCGACGTGAACCGCTCGATCGAGCGGGCGGTGTCCGAGGCGGGTGGTCACAAGTCCCTCTACTCGGACGCGTACTACGACCGAGCGGCCTTCGACCGGCTCTACGGCGGGGAGACCTGGCGCGCCGCGAAGGACCGCTACGACCCGGATCACCGGCTCACCGGACTCTACGAGAAGGCGGTTGCACGAAATTGACATCGTCCTGGCCCTTGAGCCAAGGACTCCCACGGTCACCCGTTGGTCTTCCTGTTTCACTGCCTGTGACAGTCCTGTCTGAAAGGGGGGAGCGGTGCTTCCTCCCGGCCCTGAGTGGCCGGAAGCCCACGCCGCGCAATTCATGAGCCTGACCGACCGAGAACAGGGGGCGAGCAGTTCCCCCGCCACACCGCCGCCGGGAGGCCGGCGTACGGGCCCCACCGTCGCGGACGTCGTCCGCGCGCTGACCTCCGGCGACCTGCCGGTCCGCATCAACGGGTACGACGGCAGCGCCGTCGGCCCGGCCGACTGCGGGATCACCCTCTCCATCCGCTCCGAGCGTGGTCTGACGTACCTGCTCACCGCCCCCGGTGACCTGGGCATGGCCCGGGCGTACGTCAGCGGCGACCTCGGGCTGGACGGCGTGCATCCCGGCGACCCGTACGAGGCGTTGCAGGTGCTCAAGGACGAGCTGCGGCTGCGTACGCCGTCGCTGGCCGAGGGGCTGAACCTGGTGCGCGGGCTGGGCTGGGAGCGGCTGCTGCCCCCGCCGCCCCCGCCGCAGGAGGCCCAGCCGCGCTGGCGGCGGGTGATGAACGGGCTGCGGCACTCCCGGCTGCGGGACAGCACCGCCATCTCGCACCACTACGACGTCTCGAACGCCTTCTACGAGAAGGTGCTCGGCCCGTCCATGACCTACACCTGCGCGGTCTTCCGCAGCCCCACCGACACCCTCGAGCAGGCCCAGGCGGCCAAGTACGACCTGGTCGCCGGCAAGCTGGCGCTCAAGCCGGGGATGCGGCTGCTCGACGTCGGCTGCGGCTGGGGCGGCATGGTCCGGCACGCCGCCCGGGAGTACGGCGTGCAGGCGCTCGGGGTGACCCTGTCGAAGGCGCAGGCGCAGTGGGCGCAGGCGACGATCGAGCGGGAGGGGCTGACCGAGCTGGCCGAGGTGCGCCACCTGGACTACCGGGACGCGCCGCGGCAGCAGTTCGACGCGATCTCCTCGATCGGTCTGACCGAGCACATCGGGGTGCGCAACTACCCGGCGTACTTCCGGGCGCTGCGGGACCGGCTGCGCCCGGACGGCCGGCTGCTCAACCACTGCATCACCCGGGCCGACAACCGGGCCCCGCACCGGTCCGGCGCCTTCATCGACCGGTACGTCTTCCCGGACGGCGAGCTGCCCGGGCCGGGCCGGCTGATCGGCGAGGTGCACGACGCCGGGCTGGAGGTGCACCACGAGGAGAACCTGCGCCAGCACTACGCGCTGACGCTGGCCGCCTGGTGCCGCAACCTGGTCGAGCACTGGGACTTCTGCGTGCGCGAGGTGGGGGCGGGCACCGCCCGGGTGTGGGGGCTCTACATGGCCGGCTCCCGGATGGCCTTCGAGCGCAACGGCATCCAGTTGCACCAGGTGCTGGCCACCCGCAACGGGCCGGAGGGGAAGACCAGCTACCCGCTGCGGCCGGACTGGACGCCCTGACCCGGCGGGTCAGCCGACGTGCTGGGGCCCCACGCCGAGGTCGACGGGGGGCCCGGGCACCGGCCCGAAGTTGTTCGGCGGGACCGATTGACAAAGAGAGTTTTTACGTACAAGCTTGTTTTTGCCATGAGAGACGTCCTGTACCTGGAGCAGATCGAGCAGGCCGAGGCCCTGCTCAAACCGCAGCGCATCGAGGTGCTGCGGCAGTTGGCCGAGCCCGGCACCTGCACCGAGGTCGCCGCCCGGCTGGCGCAGACCCCGCAGCGCGTCTACTACCACGTCAAGCAGCTGGTCGCGGCCGGTCTGGTCGAGCAGGTGTCGACCCGCAAGGTGCGCGGCATCAGCGAGGGCATCTACCAGGCCGTGGCCCGGTCCTACTGGTTGTCGCCACGGCTGGTGGGGCGGATCGGCGGGCTGCGCCGGGCGCGGGACGAGCTGAGCCTGGGTTACCTGCTCGACCTGATGGAGGAGGTCCAGGCCGACGTCGCGGCGCTGGACCGGACCGCGCCGGAGCTGCCCTCGATCGGGATCTCCGGCGAGATCCAGGTGCCGGCCGAGCGCCGGCAGGAGTTCCTGCACGACCTGCAGTCCACGCTGCAGGACCTGTTCACCCGCTACGGCGGCGCCGAGGGAGACGCCTTCAAGCTCGCCGTGGCCTGCTATCCCAAGGGGAACGACCGTGACTGAACCGATGAAGCTGGGTGCCCGTCTCGCCGCACCGGTCGAGGCCGTCTGGGGCGCCCTCACCGACCCCGCCGAGCTGCGCGTCTGGCTGACCGAGCACGCCGAGGTCGAGCTGCCCACGCGGTACGAGTTCTGGGGCCGGCACACGCCCGAGGGCGACGCGCCGCACCAGCGGCTGCTGCACGCCGACGACGACACGCTCCGCTTCGCCTGGCTGCTGGACGGGGTGGAGACCACCAGCGAGATATCCCTGGCTCCCGACGGCCCGGACGCCACCGTGCTGACCCTCACCCAGAGCCACTTCGACTTCGCCGAGGCGATGAGCGGCAGCAGCATCCGCGGCGTGCTGCAGACCTGGTGGGCGCTGTCGATCGCCAACCTCGCCTCCCACCTGGAGGGGCGTCCGCTGCTGCCGAGGACCGACTTCACCTCGGCCGACCTGCGCGGCGAGCTGCTGATCGGCGCCCCGATGGCGAAGGTCTGGGAGTCGCTGACCGACTCCGCGCAGGCCAGCGCCTGGTTCGGCTACCCGATCGGGATCGAGCCCTGGGTCGGGGGCCGGTACGCCATGGGCGGCTTCGAGAGCGGCTACGCGGCCAAGGTGATCGACCTGGAGGCGGGCCGGCGGATGTCCGTCGACTGGGGACCGACCGGAGTGAGCACCTGGGAGCTGGCCGAGTCCGACGGGAAGACGAAGCTGACCTTCGTGCAGAGCGGCTTCGACGAGGGCAACCCGCCGTACGCGGCGTGGAGCGGGTCGGTGTCCGGCCTCTTCGAGCTGCGCCGGTTCCACGAGGTGGCCGACTGGCAGCCGATCTGGCTGCCCGCGGAGCTGCCCGCCGGGGCCTGACGGCACCCGGAGCCGACGCCGGGTGCGCGGGGTGTCCCTCGGCTCACCTGGCGTCGGCTCCGGCGGTTGCCCCTCGGCCGCTTCAGTCCGGGCGGCTGCCGCAGCCCTGGCGGCTCGTCCTGGCCCCCTCGGTCCTGGCCCCCTCGGTCCTGGCCCCCTCGGTCCTGGCCCCCTCGGTCCTGGCCCCCTCGGTCCTGGCCGCTTTGGTCCGGACGGCCGGCCCCGGTCCGATCCGGCCCGATCCGGTTCGGTCCCTCGGTCCCTCGGTCCCTCGGTCCGAGCCCAGTTCGGCGGGAGCCGAACCGGCCCCTGGCGGGTCCGCGGTCCGAGGCTTTGGAGCTGATGTCGCAGACGATTCACCCGGACCGACCCTGCGACCGGGACGGCGTACCACGTCCCACGGCTCACGCTTCTCCTCCACCCAATCCCGTAGCAGGCGGTGCAGGTCGAACAAGGTTGCTCCGGATGGACCAGGTCGACCAGCGCCGCCGGCTCTCCCGACCGGGCCAGGCGTCGCGGCGTCAACCCGGCCGCCTCGAAGGCGTTGCGGAAGCTGCGCAGGTCCCGCTCGGTGATCGTCATCCGGTGACGCCAGCGGGGCATCGCGAACGGCAGCCGGTGCAGCCGCCCCGCCCGGCCGGTCCCCTCCAGCGCACCGCTGAGCAGGTCGAACAGCGAGTCGGCCGAGCGGCCCACGAACCACAGGTCACCGCCGCCGGAGCGGGCCAGCACCTTCGCGGCGCAGACCACCAGCTCGTCGACCTACCAGAGGTCGGGCGGCGGCACGTCGTCGAGCAGGTGGCCGAGGTTGTCGGGGGCGACGAGATCCCACCGGAACGGCGGGTTCACCGGGTCGGGTCCGGGCACGGGCGGATCATTCCATCGTCGCCCGGGAATCGGAGGTGATTATCGGTGGCCGGCTGGGTACTGCCGGACGATGTTCTTCATCTTCGGACTCCGTACCAAGGTCGCCCGGTCGGGCGTGGTCACCGCGGTCTGCCGCAACTGCGGCAACCAGGCCGCGCAGGTGATCACCCGCCGGTCGACGAAGTTCACCCTCTTCTTCATCCCGCTGATCCCGATCCGGACCCGCTACGTGCAGCAGTGCTCGTTCTGTGGCACCGAGTACGCCGTCGCCAAGGACGAGGCGCAGCGCCTCCCGGTCGGCTGAGCGATGGCCCGATTCCTCTGCTGGCTGATCGGCCGGCAACCGGGCGTACCGGCGCCCGCGCCGGTGCACACCGTCTCCCGCCCGCCCTGCACCCCGGGTCGCCGTCGGCACCGCCGCCGCAGCCGCCCGGTCGCCGGGGCCCAGTCGCCCCGCTCGCCCTGGAACCGGTCGGCCGGACGCTGACCCTGTGATCTTCCACCCCGTACCGGACCCGCGCCGACCTGCCCGTTCTAGGCTGGGGCCGCCGTCCGAACGGGGAGAATCGTGCGCAACCACCCGGCCGTCGTGCTGGTCGCCGTCCTGCTGTCCACCCTCTCGCTGCCGGTCTCGCTGACCGGCGCCTCGGTCGCGCTGCCGGACATCGGTCGGGACCTCGACGCCGGACTGGCCGGCGTGCAGTGGGTGGTGAACGGCTACAACGCCACCTTCGCCAGCTTCATGCTGGCCACCGGGGCGCTCGCCGACCTGTTCGGCCGGCGCCGGGTCTTCGCCATCGGCCTCGCGATCTTCGCCGGGTCCGGGCTGCTCGGCGCGGTCGCCGGGAACATCGTGCTGCTCGACGTCGTCCGCGCCCTCGCCGGCGTCGGCGCGGCCGCCACCGCGACCAGCGCCTCGGGCATGCTGGCCCATGCGTTCCAGGGCCGGGCCCGGGCCCGCGCGTTCAGCGTCTTCGGTACGACCATCGGCGTCGGCCTGGCCTTCGGCCCCTCCATCGCCGGGCTGCTCATCTCCGTCTTCGGCTGGCGGGCGGTGTTCGCCGCGCCGGCGCTGGCCGCGCTGGCGGTGCTCGCGCTCACCCCGCTGCTGCCGGAGTCCCGCCAGCCGCAGGCCGGCCGGATCGACTGGGCGGGGACGTTCACCTTCACCGCCGCGCTGCTGCTGCTCATCTTCGGCTTCGTGCAGGGCCCCGAGCTGGGCTGGTCCGCGCCGGTGATCGTGGCCGCCTTCGGCGCCGCGCTCGCCCTGCTGGTGGCCTTCGTCCGGGTGGAGCGGCGGCGCGCCGAGCCGATGTTCGACCTGGCCCTGCTGGCGAGCCCCCGCTTCCTCGGCATCTGCCTGGCGGCGGCCACCATCGTCGCGGTGCTGGTGCCGCTGCTGGTCTACCTGCCGTCGTACCTGACCACGGTGGTCGGGATGAGCCCGGGCGCGGCCGGCGCGACGCTGATCCTGCTGACCGCGCCGACCCTGGTGCTGCCGCTGCTGACCGGCGTGCTGACCCGGCTGGTGCCGGCCCCGGTGGTGATCGTGACCTCGGTGGCGGTGGTCGCGGTGGGCGCGGCCTGGGCGACCGTGCTCGGCCCGGACGTCGGCGCCGCCGCGCTGGCGGGGCCGCTGCTCACCATCGGCGTCGGGGTGGGGCTGTCCATCGGCCTGCTCGACGCCCTGGCGATCGGCAGTGTCGCCCCGGGGCGGGCGGCCACCGGCGCCGGCATGATCAACACGGCCCGGCTGGCCAGCGAGACGGTCGCCATCGCGGTGGTCGGTGCGGTGCTGGCCAGCACCACCGCCGGCCGGCTCGCCGACCCCGGCTTCACCGGCGGGCTGCGTACGGTGCTCTGGTCGATGGCCGCGGTGGCGCTGGCCGCCGCGGTGCTCACCGCCGTGCTGGTCCGGCGCGGCGCGCTCCGGGCCGAACCGGCGATGAGCGCCTATCCTGGCGGATCATGACGAGCACCGCCCGACGCCTGGCCGAGATCCGCGGCGACGTGCCGCCGAAGCGGCACAACGCCCGGACGATCGCCGCGCTGACCGGCAACCCCGGCTGCGCCCGCCGGGCCGTGCTGGACGGCGCCGGGGTGGACAAGCCGAAGCTGGTCGAGCTGATCGGCTTCCCGGCTCGCTTCGGGCAGTCCCGGTTCGCCATCACCCGGGGCAACGCCTTCGAGGCGCAGGTGAAGGCCGACGGCGGGGTGGAGCTGCTGCGGCTGGTCGCCGAGCGGCTGGGCGTACCAGTGCCGGAGCGGGCGAGCTGGACGGACCTGGGCGGTGCGGACGATCTGCCGGACCGGCAGGAGCGGTCCCGCGCGGCGTTGATCGCGACGGGGCCGGAGGCGGCGCTGTTCGACCATCCGCTGCTCGGGCTGGAGGTGGCCGGGCGGCGGGTGCACCTGGAACCGGACCTGGTGGCGGCCCGGCTCGCCGGCCGGTTCCACGTGGTGGAGATCAAGTCGTTCCCGGTCGTCGACGGGCAGGCCGACCCGGCGAAGGTCTCCGCCGCCGCCATCCAGTCCGCCGTCTACGTGCTGGCGCTGCGCGAGCTGCTCGCCGCCGCCGGTCACGACCCGGAGCTGGTCTCGCACGACGTGGTGCTGGTCTGTCCGCGCGACTTCGCCAACCGGCCGGTGGCCAGCCTGCTCGACGTGCGCAAGCAGCTGCTGGTGCTGCGCCGCCAGCTGGACCGGATGGCCCGGCTGGACACCCTGCTCGACGCCGTACCGGCCGACTTCACCGCCGACCTGACCGCCGAACCGTCGACGCTGGTCGCCGCGCTGTCCCGGGTGGAGGCCCGCTACGCCCCGGAGTGCCTGGCCAGCTGCGAGCTGGCGTACTTCTGCCGGGGTGAGGCGCGCGGGCACACCGGGGCGCTGGGCAGTCCGGTCCGTGAGGCGCTCGGTGGCATCGGCACCGTCGACGAGGTGCTGGCGCTGGCCACCGGCGAGCGCGCCGCCGACCCGGAGCAGGAGGAGGCCGCCGCGCTGCTGCGGTCCGCCGCCCGCCTGCGCGCCGACGCCCTCACCGGCAATCCGGCATGAGTACGCTCCGCGCGCTGGCCAAGGCGCAGGCGCTCGCCGCCGGGGTGGCCCAGCCGGTGGCCACCGTCCGGCACCTGCACCTCTCGGAGCGGCCGCTGGTGCTGGTGCCGCTGGCCATGGCCGGCGAGGCCAACGCCCCGCTCGCCGCGCTGGTCGGCACCGCCCCCGACGACGCCCGGCTGCTGGTCGTGCCGCAGCCCCGCAACCGGGATCAGCGCTTTGCCTTCGCCGCCGAGCTGGCCGCGATCGTGCTGCCCTGGCTGGACGGTTTCCGGGGCGTCAGCGAGGCGGTGCCGGTGGACCGGGGTAAGGACGTCCGGTACCGGTACGTCGACGCGCCGCAGCTGCTGGTGCCGAACCCGGCCGGGATCACCTTCCTGCGGCTGCTCGGCCGCTCCACCCGGTTCCGCCGCCCGGACGGCGACTACCCGGTGCACCCCGACGTGCCGCTGCTCGGGCGCTGGCTGACCTTCTTCGCCGAGCGGGCCGAGCAGCCCGGCTCGGCGGCGCTGGTGGCGATGACCGACGCGCTGACCCTGCACTGGGCCACCGGGCAGAGCGCGGTGGAGGACCTGCACCTGCCGGCGTTGCTCGGCTGGATCGACCCGCCGGCCGGAGCGACCGGGGCGCAGGCGGCCGCCCGGGCGGAGGACCCGACGGTCTGCCCACCGGCCGGCCCGGCCACCGACCCGGAGTTCGACAACCGGGTGCTCGCCCCGGCCATCGCCGGGTACGCCGATGCCGCGGACGATCCGGACGCGCGCGCCGGGGCGTACGCGGAGCTGGAAAGGGTGCTGCGCGACCAGCTCGCGCCCACCTGGGAGTTGATGTGGCGCGGCGTCGGGTTGCTCCGCGCCGTGCCGGCGGGGGCCCGGGTGGCCGGCCGGTGGGACGGCGACAAGGACGCCTTCACCGGCCACTCCGAGCACGTCGACGCCGGCGGCGGGCCGCAGCCGCGGCGCGACGGCGCGGTCGCGGCCGCCCAGCGGCTGCATCGGCTGGAACGTGCGCTGACCTCGTACGCGGTGCAGCGCGCCTACGACGACCCCCTCGTCATGGCCGAGCACCGGCTGGCCGGGGAGGCGTTCGTCGGGGACGTGACCCTGGCGGATGCGAAGCGGGTGGACGACAGCGGCAAGCGGCCGGTGCTGCGGCCCCGGATCCAGGTGGTCACCACCGAACCGGTGCCGATGCCGGTCGGGGCGACGCTCTGGTCGCCGGCCCGGCCGGCGCAGAAGGCCCGGGTGGTCTTCGTGACCCCGGCCGCCGACGGCAAGACCGAGGTGGTGCTGGAGCTCTCCGGCGGGATGGGCCGGGGGCTGACCGCGCCGCCGGGCAGCCTGCCCGAGGTGGGGGAGCGGCTCTGCTACACCACCCTGTCGGACGGGTTCATGCCGGCCGGGGCGTTCCCCGCGCCGGAGGAGACCCCGTGGACGCACGGCGGCCCGCCGCCGAGGCGCGCCGACGACGCGCCGGCCGCGGGCGACGGCGAGTGATCGCAGCGATATATCCACATGCTTGACTCGGTGGCCGACCCGCCCCGTCCCTCGGGGCCGTCGGTCAGCCGAGGGCGGCGAGGGCGCCCCGCACCTCGTCCGCCGTCGGCCGCTCCGGGGCCGCGGCCAGCAGCGCTTCCAACGCCCCCCGGTACGCGAGGTCGCGCGCCCCGCCCGCCGCGACCTCGACGTCCGGCTGCACCCCGCAGCCCTCCCAGTTGGTGCCGCTCACCGGGTTGACCGGCCGCGCCACCGGCACGGTCAGCTCCAGGTGCGGGTGCGTCCGGAAGCCGACGCACGGGTGGGCGCCACCCCGGGTCCGCTCGCCCACCACCGTGGCGCGGCCGAGCTGCTGCAGGTCGTACGCCAGCTCCTCCCCGCCGGAGAAGGTCTCCGCGCCGGTCAGCACGTACACCGGCTTGCCGGCGTCGTACCGCGGGCCGGCCACGTAGGCGGCGCTCCAGAACTGCCGGCCGTCGCCGCCCCGGTCGTACATGGTGTGCAGATGCGCCGGTTCGGCGAAGAACCAGCCGCAGACCAGCGCCACCATGTCCGGGCTGCCGCCCCGGTTGCCGCGCAGGTCGAGCAGGAGCGCGTCGGTGCCGGCGAGCAGGCGCAGCGCGGCCGTCACGGCCTCCCCGGCCAGTTGCGGCGGGAAGAGGTACGGCCGGATCTCCAACAGCCCGACGTTGCCGGCCAGGCGTTCCACCCGGGCCACCCCGCCCATGGCGGTGGCGGCGAGCGTGGCCCACGCTTCCTGGTCGGGATCCTCGTCCCGCTCGGGCAGCGTCCGCACGTGGTGTTTGAGTCGCAGGTGCAGGTCGCCGTTGACCGACTGGAGGTCCTCGGTGACCAGGCCGGCCAGCTCGCCCGGGTCGTCGGCCTCGGCGTAGCGGCCGTCGCGGAGGCGGTCGCCCAGGTGGACGGCGATCCGTTCGGCGACGTCGGCAAAGACGTAGTGCTCGGCGACGAGTTTCGCGGCCCGCTCGACGACTTCGGTGAGTTCTTCCTGCGGCATCGGCTGCTCCTGTCCCCGTTCCACCGTGGTGCCCGAAGTAGAGCAGGTCGATTGACAAAGCGTCAAGAAAAATAGACGCTTTGGCGGTGACCGAGAAGTTCCCCGACGAGGTGCTGACGGTCAGCACCCCCGCCCACTTCAAGGCGTTGGCCCACCCGTTCCGCCACCGGCTGCTCTTCGCCCTCGGCACGGGCCCCGCCACCATCAGCCAGCTCGCCGGCGACCTGGGTGCGGCCAAGGGCACGGTCGCCCACCACCTCAAGGTGCTGACCGAGGCCGGCATGGTCCGGGTCGCCCACTCCCGCCAGGTGCGCGGCGGCACCGAGCAGTACCACCAGCGCAGCTTCCGCCGCCTGGTCGGCGAATCCGGCGATCCCGGCGCGACCGGCGCGCTGCTCGACGCGGTCGCCGAGGAGATCGCCGCGGCCGCCGACGAGACGCTGCTGCACCTGCGCCACCTCCGGCTCACCCCCGCCCAGGCGGAACGGCTCCGGGCCACCCTCGACGACCTCGTCGGTGACGCCGAGGAGGCCGGCGAGGACGCCTCCCGGTACGGCGTCCTGGTGGCCCTCTACCGGCAGCACGACAGCGCGTCACCGTCCTGATGCGACCCGGTGGCCGGGTGCGAACGACTCTGGCGGCGGCACCGGGTGGTGGCTACCGGGATGCGGGCCAGTGCCGGAAGCGATTCCGGCACCGTGCGGTGAAGCAGGAACCCACCCGGGCGTTGCGCGTTCCGCGCGCAGCGCGGAGGGAATCCCCGCCATTCATGGCGGCGGAGGATGTCAAGCTTGCGCCGTTCGCCGTCCGCAACCGGTCCCCACCGTCGAGGGTGCACGCCTGAGCGAGAGCCGGAGCGAATAGTTGTGCCGCCCCAGGACGTGAGCCGCGCCGTCGTGGCCCCGGCCCGTCCCACGCTGTCCGGCCGCGTCGGCGTCGTCGCGGCGCTGCTCGGGAGCGGGCACTCCGGCGGCCGGACGGCCCGGGGCGCGGAGAGTCGAAGGTCCCGGGCAGTACAGGGGGTTCGGCCCTGACCGGGGTGGACGGTTCCGGCCGACGATTGGGACGAACCTCGATGACCCCCCACCATCGCGCCGGGAGCATGACATGAAGCGACGCACTGTGGACCTGTTGTTCAGCATCGGAGGCCTGGGCCTCGCGGTCCTGCTCCTGGTCGCCGGCATCGTCCTCACCACCAACGCCAGCTTCGCCAACGACTACGTACGCGACCAGCTGGGTGCGCAGCACATCACCTTCAAGGCGGCCGACCAGCTCACCGACGAGGAGAAGAAGGCCGACTGCCTGGTCGAGTACGCCGGGCAGGACCTGACCACCGGCAAGCAGGCCGAGTGCTACGCGAACGAGTTCATCGGCCTGCACCTGAAGTCGATCGCCGGCGGCAAGACGTACGCCGACCTCGGCGAGCCGCAGAGCGCGCTGCGTGCCCAGGTCGAGCAGGCCACGAAGGCCAACGATCCGGCCCTGGCCGGCCTGGAGAAGCAGCTCGCGGAGGTCAGCGGCCAGCGGGACACCGTGTTCAAGGGCGAGACGCTGCGCGGCCTGCTGCTCACCTCGTACGGCTTCAGCGAGTTCGGCCGCAAGGCCGGGCAGGCGGCCCTGGTGGTGTTCGTCGGCGCGGCGCTGCTCCTGCTGCTGTCGATCGCCGGCCTGGTGCACGCCTTCCGCACCCCGACCACCGAGGCGTTCGCCGCCCCCGAGCCGGCGAAGGAGCCGGCTACCACGTGACCCGCTGAAGACCCGGCGCCCCCGATCTCCTGCCCCCTCCGGAGACCGGGGGCGGTCGTATCCGCGCGGACGGTGTGACCGGAGCCGCAGAATCGGGCTTGACCCTCACGCAACGGCAGGCGGGAGCCTTGGTCGCGGAAGGGAGGGAACCATGGCGTACACGGTGGGACAGGTGGCGAAGGCGGCCCGGGTGACGGTCCGAACGCTGCACCACTATGACGAGATCGGGCTGCTCTCGCCCAGTGGCCGCACGGCGGCGGGCTACCGGCGCTACGACGACGCGGACCTGGAGCGGTTGCAGCACATCCGTTACTACCGGGAGCTGGGGTTCCCGTTGGACGAGATCGCGGCGATCCTCGACGACCCGGGCGCGGACCCGGCGGCGCACCTGCGCCGGCAGTACGAGCTGGTCACCGAACGGATCGGCAAGCTCCAGGAGATGGCCGCCGCGATCGAGCTCGCGATGGAGGCGAGAAGGATGGGGATCCAACTGACCCCGGAGGAGCGGTTCGAGGTCTTCGGCGACTTCGACCCGGACGCGCACGCCGAGGAGGCGGAGCGGCGGTGGGGCGGCAGCGACGCGTACCGGCAGTCGAACCAGCGGGCCGCCCGCTACACCAAGGACGACTGGCTGCGGATCAAGGCGGAGAACGAGGACTGGGGGCGGCGGCTCGTCGCGGTGATGGCCTCGGGCGCGCCGGCCGACTCGCCGGAGGCGATGGCGCTGGCCGAGGAGCACCGGCAGATCATCGGCCGCTGGTTCTACGACTGCTCGTACGAGATCCACACCGGGCTGGCCGACATGTACCTGGCCGACCCGCGGTTCACCGCGCACTACGAGCAGATCGCGCCGGGGATGGCGGCCTACCTGAGCGAGGCGATCCACGCCAACGCGATCAGCCGTGCCTGACCCTGTCGGCCGTGTCCGCGCTCACCGGAGCTTGCCGTGGGCAGCGCCTGTGACCTGCGGTTTGAGATCACTCCGGAGGGCTGCTCGCTGGATCTTCTCCCACTGAATTTTCAGCAGGCGCACTGGGCCGCGAGGTCTCCGGTTACGGGTGGGGTGGGGTCTGCCGGTGCTCGGCGGAGTCACGAGTATCTGAAGCGCCTCCGCTGCGGCGAGTTGTGAGGCGGCCAGCGATAGCGGGGCGAGCCCTCGGGGCGACAGGTACTTGCGTAGGTAAACGAAGCCGGCCGCGTAGCTGAGCGCTGCGCCGAGGCAGGCCAGCTGTCCGCCGGCCGCGGGCCCCGCCGGGTACATGGCTTCCGGCACCTGACAGTCGCTCGTGCAGATGAGCGGATCAGCGGCCCTGGGGCTGCGCGGGGGTCATGCTGAGCCGTGCCGTCTGGTCTTCCTGTACCTGGCGGGCAGTCTGCAGGAAGTCGAGGATCGCCGAAAGCTGATCCTTGTCGTACCTGCCGAGGGCCTGTGCGCCGGCGGCGCCGACCGGAATGTAGATGTCTTGTTCGATGGTGTGCGCGGCGTCCGTTGCGATGACCAGGACCCGCCGTCGGTTCTCGGCGTCTCGGGTACGGCGGACCAGGCCGGCGCGTTCCAGGCGGTCGATGACCGTGGTGGTCGCGGCGGGGCTGAGTTTGAGGGCGCTGGTGAGTTCCCCCGCCGACAGCGGGCCGCCGGTGGCGAGGACGAGATCCATCGCGCGCAGGTCCGTGCGGTTGAGACCGAGCCGAGCGGCGGCAGCTTCGTCGAAGGCGTCGAAGCTCTGCTGGAGCAGGCGCAGTTGCATCGCTACGTCACGGATCAGATCATCTTTCGACATTCGAAACCTTCGGCTATCGTAGTGTCCGACAGTCGAACGATAGCAGCCCAGGGAGTACAAGATGACCACCGACGACCGTGAAATCGGGGACCTGTTCGGCCGGCTCATGCAGGCCTGGACCGACAACGACGCCGTTGCCTACGGGGCCTGCTTCACCGAGGACTCCGACTACGTCTCCTACGACGGCACCCGCACCATCGGGCGCCTCGACATGCAAGACGCTCACGACCGGCTCTTCCGCGGCGTGCTTGCCGGTTCTGCTCTCGTCGGTGACGTCGAGTCGATCCGGCACGTCGCTGCGGGGGTGGCGATCGTCCACGGCACCGCGTCGGTGCTGATGCCCTGGCGCTCGACGCTGCCCAAGCGACGCCTGTCCCGGCAGACACTGGTCGCCGTACGTACCGATCGCGGCTGGCGGTTCACCGCATTGCACAACGGGCGGGTGCGTCCGGTGCAGATTCCGGCCCCGGATTCGCTGCCCTCTCGCATGGCTCAGACGATGAGTCACGCTGCACGCCGCCTCGGTGTGGGCCGGGCTACTGCCAGAACCTGACCGTGCTGGCCGAGGCTCGCCTCTACGGCGACACCCTCATCTGGCCGCGACGAGCGCGGTCATGCCGAGAAGCGGAGGTTGTGGCGCTGTGTCCGTTCATACTGACGACCTGTCGAGTCGACCTCGGTCACGGCTGGCCGCGGCCAACCTCGACCTCGGTTGGCGTGCTCGACGTGTTGGTCAGGTCGACGGTGTATGTCTGGCCGACGAGGTCGACGCCGAAGCTGTGGTGACTCTCCTGTCGGGTGAGTGTGAAGCCCCGTTGGAGGTAGATGTGACGAGCCGCGGCCAGCACGTCATTGGTCCACAGTTGCATCCGCGAGTAGCCGGCGGCGCGGGCGAACCCCATGCACGTGTCGACCAGTTGGCCGCCGAGGCGGTGACCGCGCCCGTCGGGATGCACCAGCAGGATGCGCAGTTTCGCGGTCGTACCTTCGGGGTCGCTGCCGTTGACGCAGAAGACGCATCCGACTCGGCGCCCGTGGACTTCGGCGATCCACGCGGCTTCGCGCCTGGGGTCGCGGTTGGCGGCGTAGTCCGCCACGATGCGAGCGACAAGGGCCTCGAAGCTTGAGTCCCAGCCGAACTCGGCCGCGTACACCTCTCCGTGCGCCATGACCACCCAGCCCAGGTCGCCGGGCTGGCCCAGCGGTCGGATGACCGCTTGCGTGCCTTCTCGGTCAACCATGCCGGTTCCCCACATGTCTTCTCGGAGCGCTACTGAAACGACTGTTTCAGTCTGTCAGAATAGCGCCATGACCGGTGACGGCCCACCCCCTTCGGCGCGGCAGGCGGAGCTGCTCGACCTCGCGTACCGATACGCCCTGGAGCACGGTCTGGCCGACCTGTCGCTGCGACCTCTGGCCGCCGCCGTCGGATCCAGCCCTCGCGTCCTGCTCTACCTGTTCGGCAGTAAAGAGGCGCTGATCCGGGCGCTGCTGGCCCGGGCCCGTACCGACGAACTGGACCTGCTGGCGCGCCTGCGCGAAGCGACGGCCGAGAAGCAGCCGACCGCGTTGAACGTGGTGGCCGCCGAGGTGTGGAGGTGGCTGGCCGCCGAGGACCATCGAGCTCTGCTCACCCTGTGGGTCGAGGGCTACGCGCGGTCCCTGGTCGACCTCGACGGTCCATGGGCCGGGTTCGCCCGCGCCACCGTCGACGACTGGCTCCACGTGCTCGCCGCCGCCCAACCACCGCAGGAGCGTCACACCCCAGCCGGTGCAGCTCAGCGCACCCTGGTGCTTGCCGTCCTGCGCGGAGCCCTACTCGACCTGCTCGCCACCGGAGACGTCGATCGCGCCACGGCCGCAGTCCACCAACAACTCGCCAGCCTTTCGCCACCATCGGCTGACGCAGCCATGATCGACTAAGGTCCCGTTCATGCGGCTGCGTCACCTCGATCCACGCGATTTCGATGCGGTGAGCGTGATGCTGCGCCAGGTCTACATCGGCGAGGGGTACACCGCTGCGCAGTACGCCGACGTCCTGACCGACGTCGCGGCCCGCCACGCGGCCCCCGGCACCACAATCCTGGTCGCCGCAGGCGACGACGGTCTCATCGCCGGCCATGTCGTCGTGTGCACCTCCGCAAGCCCGCTGGCTCAGCTCGCGGCCGCCGACGAGGCCGAGATCCGTCTGCTGGCAACCGCAGCGAACATGCGCGGACAGGGCGTCGGCAGGGCCCTCATCCAGGCCGCCATCGAGAAGGCTCGGTCCGGTGGGTCCCGTCGCATAGTCCTGGCAACCCAGACCACTATGACCGCCGCGCAACGCCTGTACGCCAGTGAAGGGTTCCATCGCATCCCCGCGGCGGACTGGTCATGGGACGGTCGCAGGTTCCTCGCCTACGCCCTGCCGCTGTGAAAGCCCACAGACCGCGCACCGGAAGGTTCGGTGAGAACCGACGGGCCGGGCGGCGAACGCGCCGGTGAGCGTGATGCCTCTGGGGTATCAATATGACTCTGAGGTATCACGCTCACGACCGGACAGGCCACCGGAGGTCCGCAGTGCTCATCGTCGCCGGCAGCATCTACGTCGACCCGGCCGGGCGGGACGCCTACCTGGCCTCCTGCGCGGAGGTGGTCCGGCAGGCGCGCTCCGCGCCCGGCTGCGTCGACTTCGCGATCAGCGCCGACCTGGTCGAGCCGGGCCGGATCAACGTCTACGAGCGCTGGGACACCCTGGAGCAGTTGTTGGACTTCCGCGGCTCCGGCCCGGCCGAGGAGCAGGCGGCGGCGATCCTCGGCGCCGAGGTGCACCGGTACCGCATCTCCGGCGTCGAGGGCCCCTGAGCGGGGTGTGCGTGCCGGCTCAGCGCTGACCGGGTCGGGCGGCCCGGGACTGGCGGTAGAAGGTGGTCGAGGCGGGGAGCACGAGGCAGACCAGGGCCGCCAGGGCGGCCAACGGCAGCACCACCGCGTCGGCGGCGAGCAGCGGCAGGACCCAGTCCGGCCGGCTCAGCGAGTGCAGGCCCGACAGTGCGGAGCCGAAGCTGCTGGTGTCGATTCCGTGTTCGACGCGGTCGGCGGAGATGATCAGGGCCGACGGTCCCAGGACGACCGCGCCGCCGGTCGCCGAGACGAACGCCGCGAGGGCGGCGAGCACGTGGGCCCAGCCGTAGCCCCGCCAGGTGAGCGCCGCGAGTACGACCAGCACGCCCGCGCCGGTGACCAGGGCCGCAACGAACAGGTAGGTGACGTGCCAGTACAGGCCGCCGGAGCCGTTGTCCGTCAGATGCGGGTAGCGCGCCTCGGCCTCGGCCACGTCGCGGGCCAGCCGGTCCGCGTCCTCCAGTTGGACGGCGACGTACGCGGCGATGCCGAGCACCACCACGCCGAGCAGGGCAACCGCCGTGACGACCGGGATCGGCCGGCGAGGACGCCCCGCCGCGTCCCCCGTCGTCGCGAGCTGGACCGACCCGGTGATCGGTGCTCCGGTCAGCGACATGGTCGGAATCCGCCTAAAGATCTTGATCCACAGGTATTGACAATTGCTCCCGCACCCGGAGTCGGCCCACGTCCGGCCCTCGACCATCCGCTCGTATCTGACCGAGCCCTACCTCACCGAGGGCACGCCACCGCCCACTTTTCAGCACCTGCTCGACCGGCTGCGACCGGTCCTGCCAGCTCCACGCAACTCCTACTTCGACGCGGCCCGGCTGGCGGCGCTCGACCGGAAGATGTCCGCCGTGCTGGACCCGCTCATTGCTACTCGGGAGCTGTCGCGCATTGTCGGAGCAGAGCACCGCGACCCGGTCGAGCGGGTACGCGCCGAACAGCGCAAACCCCTGGCCGACCAGGTCACGGCATACCGGAACCTCACGCGGCAGCTCGTACCGCCGCGGCGCGCAGCCGTGCCAGGGCCCGATCCCGGCCCAGCACCTCCAGCGACTCGAACAGCGGCAGGCCAATCGACCGGCCAGTGACAGCCACGCGCACCGGCGCCTGTGCCTTGCCCAGCTTCAGCCCGTGCGCCTCACCGACCGACAGCAACGCCCCCTTCAGCGGCTCGGCCTGCCAGGTCGGTAGGGCCTCAAACGCGGCGATGACGTCGGGCAGGACTCCGGCGTCCTTGCTCGCCTTCGCCCACGAAGCCTCGTCCAGCTCGACTGTGTCGAGGAATAGAAAATCGACGTTGGGCACGATCTCGGCCAGCAGACTGATACGCGTCTGTGCCAGCGGAGCGACCTTCGCGAAGACCGCCGGGTCGTAGGCGTCCGGCTGCCACGGCGGGGCCGTGATGCCGAACCCGGCGTCGGCCTTCTCCGCCTCGGTTACGAACGGGCCCGTCAGCCACGGTGCGCAGGCCGCAACAAACTCCCCGGTGCTCAGCGAACGGATATATTCCCCGTTGAACGCGGTCAGCTTCTTGAGGTCGAAGAACGCTGGAGCCGAGTTCACCTGAGCAAGGCGGAACTCGTCCTCGATCACCGACCACGGCACGATCTCGCGATCGCCGGAGGGCGCCCAGCCGAGGAGCATCAGGTAGTTGCACATCGCCGAGGCGAGGAAGCCCTCATCGCGGTACATCTCCAGCGCGACCTTGTCCCGGCGCTTGGACAGCTTCTGCCGCTTCTCGTTGACCAGGATCGGAGTGTGAGCCCACGCGGGCGGCTGGTGTCCGAGGGCCTGCCAGAGCAACTGCTGCTTAGGCGCGTTCGGCAGGTGCTCCTCGGCTCGGATCACATGAGAAATCCTCATCGAGATGTCATCCACCACGTTGGCTAGCAGGAACACCGGGGACCCGTCGCCACGGGCGATGACGAAGTCCTCGATCAGCCGGTTCTCGAACGTCGGCTCTCCACGCACCAGATCCTTGACGACCGTCACGTCCTCGTCGGGCGTCCGGAACCGTAGAGCTCTGCCCTCGGCGGCCTCCAGGGCACGATCACTGCAGAAGCCGTCGTAGCCGGCGTACTGGTTGCCCGAACGTGCGTGAACGGCGTCCCGCGTGCAGTCGCAGTAATACGCCCTCCCCGCATCGAACAGCTGCTGAGCAGCCTTCGCATGCTCGGCCGCGTACGACGACTGGAACAGCGGTCCTTCGTACTCGTCAGGGCCGACGCCGAGCCAGGCCATCGCCCGTACGATGCCTTCGGTCCACTCCGGGCGCGAGCGCTCCGCGTCGGTGTCCTCGATCCGAAGCACCAGCGTCCCGCCCGACTGACGGGCCGCCACCCAGTTCAGCAGCAGCGAGCGAGCATTTCCGACGTGGAACATGCCCGTCGGGGAAGGGGCGAACCGAAGACGAATCGCGGACTCAGACACGCCAGCCACCCTATCTGCAGGGCGTACGTGAGGACCTGTTCGATGTCGTCGACCTCAACGTAGCCGGTCTTGATCTCCAGGTGGATTGCCGGCGATGAGGTCGGCGTACGCCCGCTGTGGCACGAGCTCGAATGCGCCCAAAATGGGGTTCAATGCTCTCAGCCGGTGACGGCAGTCGCGCTGGTACGCCTCGAACAGGGTGTGGATCGGGCAGCGCTTTGCTGCGGTCCTGGCTGCCGTCCGATGTGTTCGAGAGCCTTGACGCATGCCGGGAGGCGGAGGACTTGGTCCGACTCGTTGAGAAGATCATCTCCACCGAAGGGGAGCGCCACAGTGAGTGAGCGACCGTACGTACTGCTCAGCTGCGCGACGTCGATCGACGGCTACCTGGACGACGCGACGGACGGTCGGCTGCTGTTGTCCAACGACGCGGACTTCGACCGGGTGGACGAGGTGCGGGCGGGTTGCGACGCGATCCTTGTGGGCGCGAACACGATCCGGCGGGACGATCCGCGGTTGCTGGTGCGGTCCGAAGCTCGTCGGGCCGAGCGGGTGGCGCGTGGCGTGTCGTCGTCGCCGGTCAAGGTGACGATCACCGGTCGAGGCGACCTGGAGCCGACGGCGCAGTTCTTCGTCGCCGGGGACACCGACAAGCTCGTGTACTGCTCCAGCTCCGCCCTTGACAAGGCGCGGGAGCGACTGGGCCGGGTGGCGAGCGTCGTGGACGGGGGAGAACCCGTCGACCTCCGGCGGGTCATGACGGATCTGTCCGCGCGGGTTGTGCACCGGCTCATGGTCGAAGGCGGCGGAAGCATGCACACTCAGTTCCTTGAGGCCGGCCTGGCCGACGAGCTGCACCTGGTGGTCGCCCCGTTCTTCGTGGGAGACAGCCGGGCGCCGCGCTTCATCGGTGACGGCCGGTATCCGTGGAACCCGGATCACCGGGCTCGCCTGGCTGAGGTACGCGAGATGGGGGACGTGGTGTTGCTGCGGTATGCGTTGTCGGACCGGTTCGGCACTACATGACCGTGCCGTTTGCCCTCGACCGCCGCTGGCTCCAGGACGCGATCGACCTTTCCCGGCGCTGCCCGCCGAAGGCGACCGCGTACGCGGTCGGTGCGATCGTGGTCGACCGCGATGGGATGGAGCTGGCCCGGGGCTACTCCCGGGAGACCGACGCCCATGTCCACGCCGAGGAGTCCGCACTGATCAAGCTCCAGGGAACCGGGATCGACCTGTCCGGAGCGACGATCTACAGCTCGTTGGAGCCGTGCAGCGTCCGTAGCCACCAGTCGCCAACCTGCACCCAGCTGATCCGGGCCTCGGGTATCCGTCGGGTGGTGCTGGCGATGCGGGAACCGCCGTTCTTCGTCGACTGTCAGGGAGTCGAACTTCTCGAGGCGGCCGGTGTCGAGGTGGTCGAGATGCCAGACCTCGCCGACCAGGTACGCGTCATCAACGCGCATGTCATGGGCGTGCCGTGACGGACGAGTTGCAGTGGAACAGGCGCACGAGGAGCCGGTCGTCGGCGATTCGGATGGCGATGATGTCGGCGGCCTCGTCGGGTCTTCGGGGCGCCGCTCGCCGGGGCGTCCGGACGCGGTCCCACTAGGCTGCCCGGACGCACTGTCATCAGCGTCGATCGGCTCTGCCGGCGGGCGCACCCACGGGGGAGAAGTCCGTGAAGCACCCGAAGCTGGCCACCACCGGCGTGGTCCTCGCCGCCGTCCTCGTCGCCACCGGCGGCTGCACGGCGGCGGACCGCGGCGACGAGCCGAACCCCGGCCGGACCTCGACCGGGGCGGCCGCCGAGGCCGACCCGGCCACCGTCCTCGCCGACGCGGCGGCGAAGGTCGACCAGCAGACCTACCGGCTCACCCTCGGCCCGGGCGCCGGCGCCGGCGGGGACGGCACCACCCTGGTCTGGGACCCGAAGGGCCGCCGGGGGCTGGAGACCACCGCGCTGGCGGTGCCGAACGGGACGGTGACCATCGAGCGACTGACCACCGGCCCGGACGTCTACGTGAAGATCACCGCCCCGGACCGCCGCGTGCCGGCCTGGGACGGGCGCACCTGGTGGCACGTCGGCGCGGCGTCGACCGTCAGGGGCAGCGGCCTGGACACCACCCGGATGGCGAGCACCCTCCGCACCTCCGCCGGGGTCCGCCGCACCGGCGAGCGCGCGTACGCCGGCACCCTTGACCTGCGCGACAGCGCCGCCGTCCTGGGTGAGGGCGTCGGCGGGGTGCTCGGTGACCGGGCGGCCGCCGTGCCGTTCACCGTCCGCGTCGACGAGCAGGGCCGGCTGGTCCACTACCGGATCGAGTTCGCCAGCGACAAGGGCCGGGCCTCGGCGCTCGACCTGGCGTACGCCGACTTCGGGTTGCCGGTGCCGGCGGAGCGGCCGGCGGCGGAGCTGATCGGCGAGGACCCGCCGAGCAACATCCCCGGCGCCTGAGCGCGAGCACCGGTCAGCCGGCGCTCGACACCGGCCAGAAGCGGACCCGGAAGTGCTCGATGTCGTTGAGGCTCTCCGTCATGTCCTGGTAGGCCAGACGCTCGCGCAACTCGGCGCGACCCGCCACCTCGGCGCGCATCGCGTACCTGCCCGGAGGGCCGACGGTCAGCACCGGGCTGACGCGTACCTCGAGCATCGCGCAGACGTACACCCGTCCGGAGGTCAGCTCCAGCTCTGTCGTCTCGGCCGACTCCGCGTCCGGGCCGGTCGGCGGTTCGCCGTCCCACGCCTCCAGGATCACCGTCGCCTCGTGCACCTGGCTGATGCTGGTCAGGTAGATGATGTCCCGGTCGGCGTAGCAGAACCGGTCGGACGTGAACTCGGGCACGAAGTCGCTGGTGTAGTCGGTGCCGAGGATGAAGAGGAGCCGGTGGGCCGCCCTCGCCCGTCCGACAGCCGTCCCCGTCAGTCGCGCCACCGTTCCTCCACCGCTTCGGCGTCCGTCTCCCGACACGCCCGTGCCGGCCACCAGGTGGCCGGCACGGGAACGCGTCGGACTGCAACAGCAGGGTCGTGCACCAGCCTGCTACAGCAGCAGGTCGAGCACCAGCACGCCGAGGAAGCCGACCACCGAGATGACCGTCTCCATCACCGACCAGCTCTTGATGGTCTGCCCGACGGTCAACCCGAAGTACTCCTTGACCAGCCAGAAACCGGCGTCGTTGACGTGCGAGAAGAACAGCGACCCGCAGCCGATGGCCAGCGCCAGCAGCGCCACCTCCGGTCCCTGGAGCGTGGCTGCCAGCGGCGCGACGATGCCCGCCGCGGTGATGGTGGCGACGGTGGCAGAGCCCGTCGCCACCCGGATGCCGACCGCGACCAGCCAACCCAGCAGCAGCGGCGAGAGGTTCGCGCCCTCGGCGGCGTTCGCGACCAGGTTCCCCACGCCGGCGTCGACCAGAACCTGTTTGAAACCGCCGCCGGCCGCGACGATCAGCAGGATGCCGGCGATCGGCGGCAGCGACCCGCCGAGGAAGCCGGAGACCTGGCTGCGGCTGAAACCGGTCCGGTAGCCGAGGAAGATCATCGCGAAGATGACGCCGGCCAGCAGGGCGACGATCGGGGTGCCGATGATGTCCAGCGTCTTGCGACCCCCGGTGCCCTCGTCGAGGGCCAGCTCGCCGATCGCCCGCAGGAGCATCAGCGCCACCGGGAGCAGGACGGTGATGACCGCGGCCCACAGGGCGGGCGCGCGGCGCGCCCGCACCGCCTCGGTGGCGGCCTCGTCGATCGGCTCGCCGGGGCGGCCGGTGCCGGGGTTGACCAGGTCGTCCTGGTCGACCAGGTCCCCGTCGACGTCGATCCGGCCGCGGCCGGTGGCCGCAGGGCCCCGCCCGCCGGCGACGACCAGCGGTCGCCGGGTGGGCAGCAACGCCTCCGGGGCGGTGGCAGGCACGTAGCGGGCGATGAAGTTGCCGAAGATCGGACCGGCGACGATCACCGTGGGGATGGCGACCAGGAGTCCCAGCGCGAGGGTCTGGCCAAGGTTGGCGCCGAGGGCGTCGATCGCGACCAGCGGGCCGGGGTGGGGCGGTACCAGGCCGTGCAGCACCGACAGGCCGGCCAGCGCCGGGATGCCGATCTTCATCAGCGGTACGTCGGTGCGCAACGAGACCAGCAGCACGATCGGCACCAGCAGCACCACGCCGACCTCGAAGAACAGCGGCAGCCCGATCAGGGCGGCCACCCCGGCCATCGCCCAGGGCAGGGCCCTGCCGGACACCCGGCTGACCACCCGTTCGACGATGCTGTCCGCGCCCCCGGACTCGGCGAGCAGGCCGCCGATCATGGCGCCGAGCGCGATCAGCAGGCCGACACCGCCGACGGTGGAGCCGACACCGCCGCTGAACGACTTGACGATGTTGTCGGGGGCCACGCTGGCGACCACGCCGAGCACGGCCGCGCCGAGGATCAGCGACAGGAACGGGTGCACCTTCGCCCAGGCGATGAGGAGCACCACCGCGGCGATGCCCAGCAGGGCGGCCAGGATGAGTTGGGCGTCACCGGCGCTGCTGAGTGGTTCCGCTGGAGCGGCGAGCAGAGTGACCACGGCTATCACGACCTTCGGTAGGCGTCCGTGACTGCGGGACGGGCGATCACATGGGTGGCGCGGTGGGTGCTGGTTCCGGCGGCAGGCTGGGTGCCAGCCGTCTCAGCGAGGCGAACGTGGGGACCAGGGCGTCGTAGAGCTCGGAGAAGAGCGGGAGCAGGGCGGCGTAGGTGGCGGCGGCGGCGGGCTCGGGGCGTACCGTCTCGTCGATCTCCACCAGGTCGGCGGCGACGTCGATGGACGGGATCATGCCGAGCGCCTGCATACCCAGCAGCGCGGCGCCGAAGCTGGAGCCCTCGTGCCCGGCGGGGAACCGCACCGGCATGCCGAGCGCGTCGGCGAGCATCTGCCGCCACAGCGGGCTGCGGGCGAAGCCGCCGCTGGCCCGGATCTCGCGGACCTCGTTGCCGGCCGCGCGGACGGAGGCCAGCACCAGGGCGAGCTGCTGGCACACCCCCTCCAGCGCGGCCCGCACCAGGTGCTCGCGGCGGTGGCCGTGGGTCAACCCGACGTACGCGCCGCGGGGCAGCGCGCTCCAGTGCGGCGCCCGCTCGCTGAGCAGGTACGGCAGCATGATCAGCCCGCCGGAGCCGACCGGCGCGCGCTCGGCCAGCGCCAGCAGCTGCTCCTCGGGGTGCTCGCCCAGTTCCGGGGCGAGCGCGTCCCCGGCCCACTGGAGCACGATGCCGCCGTTGTTGATCGCGCCGCCGACCACCCAGCGGTCCTCGGTGAGCGCGTAGCAGAACACCCCGCCGAGCGGGTCGACGGCGGGGCGTTCGACGGCCACCCGCATCGCCCCGGAGGTGCCGATCGAGCAGGCCACCACGCCGGGCTTGACCGCGCCGAGGCCGAGGTTGGCCAGCGGGCCGTCGCCGGCGCCCACCACGACCCGGGTGTCGGCGGGCAGCCCGGTCGCCGCGGCCGCCTCGGCGGTGAGGCCGGGCAGCACGGTGGTGGTGGGGACCAGCTGCGGCAGCTGCTCCTCGGTGATGCCGGCGATGCCGAGCGCCCGGGCGTCCCAGACCAGCTGGTGGATGTCCATCAACCCGGTGGCGGAGGCCACCGAGTGGTCGGTGACGAGCGCGTCGGCCAGCCGCAGCAGCACGAAGTCCTTGATGCCGACCCAGTGCGCGACCCGCTCGAAGAGCTTCGGCTCCTGCTCGGCGAACCAGACCAGCTTCGGCAGCGGCGCCATCGGGTGCACCGGGGTGCCGGTACGCCGGTGCAGGGCCAGCCCCCACGGCGCGGCCCGCAGCCGCTCGGCCTGCGCGCTGGACCGGGAGTCGGCCCAGGTCACCGACGGGGTGAGCGGGTTGCCGTCGGGGTCCAGCCCGATCAGGCTGTGCATCGCGGTGCTGAACGACAGGCCGGCGACCCGGCCCGGCAGCTCGCCCGCCACGGTGCGGAGGCACTCGACGACCGCGTCGAAGATCAGTTGCGGATCCTGCTCCGCGTAGCCCGGGTGCGGCTCGTCCAACGGATAGCCGACGGAGTGGCTGGCGAGCTGGTCGCCGTCGGTGTCGTACGCGACCACCTTGGTGCTGGTGGTGCCGATGTCGACGCCGAGCACCACGGAGTCGCCCACGGTCCACCTCCCGCGACGCGCCGCGCGGCCCGTCGCCACCCGGCTGCGCCTGACGTTACCCACGGTCACCGCCTCCTGCAGGTGGATGAAACCGAGCACGGCCAGGTCTGTACGCGAGGGTCTTTCCGGGGCGAGAATGCCGATCAACGTGAATGTCGGCCGGCAGGTGACGTTCGTGCCTCAACGGGGAGGATGCGATGACGGGGAGACCGACTCGGCTGGGCGCGGCGCTGACCGCCCTCACCACGATCGCGGCGGGGCTGGCCGTCGGGCCGGCGCCCGCGTACGCCGCCGGTGACCACGGGTACGCCGCGCAGATCCGGCGGGCCTCGTACGGGGTCCCGCACATCACCGCCCGCGACTTCGGCGGCCTCGGCTTCGGCGTCGGCTGGGCGCAGGCCGAGGACAACATCTGCGTCATCGCCGAGAAGGTGGTGACCGTCAGCGCCGAACGCTCCCGCTGGTTCGGCGCGACCGGCCCCACCGACCCGAACGTGCGCAGCGACCTGTTCTTCCGCAAGGCGATCGACGACCGGACCGCCGAGCGGCTGCTGGAGGGCCGCCGCGACGGCGTCCACTCCCCGTCCGACGACGTGCGGGAGCAGATCCGCGGCTTCGTCGCCGGCTACAACGCCCAACTGCGGCGCGCCCCGGTCACCGACCCGAAGTGCGCGGGCAAGCCGTGGCTGCGCCCGCTCACCGAGCTGGACATCTGGCGTACCGCCTGGGCCAGCATGGTCCGGGCCAGCTCGCGCGCGCTGCTCGACGGCATCGTCGCCGCCACCCCACCCACCGCCGCCGGCCCGGCGGCCGCGCAGGACGCGCCGGGCGCGGCGGCCGTGGTGGCCGCCCGCGATGGTGCCCCGGCCGGCGTCGGCAGCAACGCCTACGGCCTGGGCGGGCAGGCCACCGTGCACGGTGGCGGCATGGTGCTGGCCAACCCGCACTTCCCGTGGGAGGGCGCGGAGCGCTTCTACCGGATGCACCTGAAGGTCCCCGGCCGCTACGACGTGGAGGGCGCCGCCCTGATCGGCGACCCGATCGTGGAGATCGGGCACAACCGCACGCTGGCCTGGAGCCACACCGTCTCCACCGCGCGCCGCTTCGCCTGGCACCGGCTGACGCTGGTCCCCGGCGACCCCACCTCCTACCTGTACGACGGCCGGCCGGAGAAGATGACCAGCCGCACGGTCACCGTCCAGGTCCCCGGGCCGGGCGGCGTCCCGGTGCCGGTCAGCCGTACCTTCCACGACACCCGGTTCGGGCCGGTGGTCGTGGTGCCCGGCACCTTCGACTGGACCACCACCAGCGCGTACGCGATCACCGACGTTAACGCCGGCAACAATCGCGCCTTCGACGGCTGGCTGCGAATGGGGCAGGCCCGCACCGTGCGCGAGCTGACCGAGGTGCTGGACCGGCACCAGTTCCTGCCCTGGGTGAACGTGATCGCCGCCGACGCCAAGGGTGAGGCGCTCTACGCCGATCACTCGGTGGTGCCCCGGGTGACCGACGAGCTCGCCGCCGCCTGCATCCCCGCCCCGTTCAAGCCCCTCTACGCCACCAGCGGCCAGGCGGTCCTGGACGGCTCCCGGTCGGCGTGCGCGCTCGGCGCCGACCCGGACGCCGCGGTGCCCGGCATCCTCGGCCCCGCGCACCTGCCGGTGCGCTACCGGCACGACTACGTCACCAACTCCAACGACAGCTACTGGCTGGCCAACCCGGCCGCGCCGCTGGAGGGCTACCCGCGGATCGTCGGCGACGAGGGCACCCCGCGCAGCCTGCGTACCCGGCTCGGGCTGGACCAGGTGCAGCAGCGGCTCGCCGGCACCGACGACCTGCCCGGGCGGGGGTTCACCACGAAGCGGCTCTGGCAGACCGTCTTCGGCAACCGCGTGTACGCCGGGGAGCTGGTCCGCGACGACCTGGTCGCCGCCTGCACCGCGCACCCGACCGCCACCTCGTCGGCCGGCGTGAGCATCGACCTGACCGCGGCCTGCGCGGTGTTGAAGGGCTGGGACCTGCACGTCGACCTGGACAGCCGGGGCGCGCACCTGTTCACCGAATTCGTCATGGCCGGCGGCGTCCGCTTCGCCGACGGCTTGGATGTCACCAACCCGGTGCACACCCCGCGCCGGCTCGCCGTCGGCGACCCGAGGGTGCTCACCGCGCTGGCTGACGCGGTGCGCAGGCTCGACGGCGTGCCGCTGGACGCCCGGCTCGGCGACGTGCAGACCGAGCCGCGCGGTGAGCGGCGCATCCCGATCCACGGTGGACGTTCCGAGGCCGGCGTCTTCAACATGATCATCAACCCGTTGACGCCCGGTGACGGCTACCGCAGGACGGTGCACGGCTCGTCCTTCGTGATGGCCGTGGCGCTCGGCCCCGGCGGCCCGTCCGGACGGCAGATCCTCACCTACAGCCAGTCGTCCAACCCGAACTCGCCCTGGTACGCCGACCAGACCCTGCTCTACTCCGGCAAGGGCTGGGACAGCATCAAGTACACCGAGGCGCAGATCCAGGCCGACCCGAACCTGCGCACCCACCGGGTGTGGTGGTGAGCGTCGAGGTCTCCCCGCTGCTGCGCGGCAGCCCCCGGGGCTGAACGACCGCCGCAGCACACCGGCCTCCCGTGCGGAGCGCCGGTGTGCCGCGGCCGAACGTCGACGCAGCCGCTTCCTCCAATCGTGCTGGTTGATCCACCGATCGGATGAAACTTTCGCAATGCCGGTTCCGCCGGGCCGATTCGCCTGTTGACCCGAACGACACCCCGGTTGGTGGCTCGCGCGGCGGAGGAGTCGGCGTGGCAGAAACTGATTCGACGGGTTCCACCTGGCGTTACAAATGGGCCCAGCGGCAGAACGAGCAGCGGCAGCGGACGTACCGCGGCGCCGAGCAGGCCTGGCAGCGGCGCGACGAGGAGCTGCGGCGGCTGCGTACCCTCGCCGTCGACCTTGAGGGAACGGTGGCGGCGGGCGCCGGCCTGCCCCTGGAGCTGGCCCCCGGCGAGACGGTCCTCTGGACGATGCCCGCCGCGCAGCTGGTCGAGGTCCGGCACACCGCGGTGCTCCCCGCGCCCGACCTCACCGTCGAGGTGGACGCGGTGCCGCTGCGCCACCGCCTTCCCGACGGGGTCCGGGCCACCGACGCCGGCATCGCGGTGGTCACCAACCGCCGGCTGTTGCTGCTCGGCGGGCGCGGCCGGCGCGACTGGGCCTACGGGAAGATGACCGGCCTGTCCCACGACCCGGCGGCCCCGGTGACCCTGATCCAGGCGATCGACCGACGGCGCACCTCCGGCCTGCTGCTGCCCACGGACGCGGCCGCCGAGTTCCGGTTCGTCCTCACCCTGGCCTTCGCCGACGCCATCGAACAGCGCGCCACGGTGGTCGCGCAGCTCGACGAGCTGATCGCCGAGCACGCCCAGACCCAGCCGTTCCGGCCGCCGGTCATCACCCCCGGGCAGGCCCGGATCATCGCCCGGATCCCCGGCGGTCCGCGCGCCGTCGCCGTCGCCGCCGCGCTCGCCCTGATCGTGCCGGCGGTGCTCTTCGAATCCGACCCGCCGGTCAGTCCCGGCTCGGAGGTCGCGGTCGCCGCCACCCCCGCCGCGACGCCGGTGCCGGCGAAGCTCGCCGCCCCCCGCGCGAAGCCCGCGCCGTCCGCGTCGCCGACGTCCCGGCGCCCGACGCCCACGCCCGCCGCGACGCGCGAGCGGCTCTGCGGCGCGCCGGCCAACCCGCTCGGGTACAACTTCTGCGGCGACGGCTGGCGGGTCCGCGAACCCGACCACCGGATCTGCGACTGGTTTGACTGCGCGCAGGACTTCTGGGCCGGTCGTGGCTACCTGGTGCAGTGCCGGGACGGGTCGGTCAGCCTGACCGGCGGACGGCGCAACGCCTGCGCCGGGCACGAGGGCGTGCGCCGCACCGTCCACACCTGAGCGCCGGGCCGGGGTGTCCTGCGGTCAGGAACCGGCGCCGAAGTCGGGGACGGTGAGGGTGCCGTCAGCGGCCAGCGGGAAGCCGGGGTTGTGTGCGATCTCCCAGACGTGGCCGTCCGGGTCGGTGAAGCAGCCCGCGTAGCCGCCGTAGAAGGTCTCCGCCGCCGGCCGGGTGATCCGCGCGCCCGCCTCGGCCGCCAGGGCCAGGGTCTGGTCGACCTCCGTCCGGGAGCGGACGTTCTGCGCCAGGGTCATCGCACCCGGTCCGGTGTCCGGCACGCCCGCGTCGGCGGCCAGCTTGTCCCGGCCCCAGAGCACCAGGGCCAGGCCGCCGGCCTGGAAGAAGACGGTCTCCTCGACCTCCTGGCCGCGCCAGCCGAGCCGCTCGTAGAACCGGCGGGCGCGGGGCAGGTCGGTGACGCCGAGGGTGACCAGGCTGATCCGCTGCTCCATGCTCGGACCGTACCGCCGCCGGGTGTGACGTCCGCGCCCGACGGCCCGTCAGGTCGGTATGAAAAGCATCGTCCGCCCCGCCTCCACCCTGCTCGGCCTGGCCGCCGTGCTGGTCGGGGGCTGGGCGCTGTTGCGGCCGGACTCCTTCAGCGCGGCGGTCGGCTTTCCCGACAGCCACCACTTCGTCCACGATGTGGGCGCATTCCAGTTGGGCATCGGCCTGACCCTGCTGCTGGCCACGATCTGGGCCGACGCGCTCGCGGTCGCCCTCGCCGGATACCTGGTCGGCGCGGTCGCCCACACCGCCACCCACGCCGTCGACCGGCACCTGGGCGGTAGTGACGCGCAGACCTGGCTGGTCGGACTCTCCGCGTTGGTGGCGGCGGTGGCGCTGGTGGTGAGGTGGCGGGAACTGGGCGGGGTGCTCGGCTCGGTCGAGCGTGCCGCAACGCCACCGTGGACGCGGTTCACCCGGCAGAAGACCGTGCTGCTGACCACCTTCCGCCGCGACGGCACCCCGGTCGGCACGGCGGTGAGCATCGCCGTGGACGGCGACCACGCGTACGTGCGCACCTTCGAGCGGGCCGGCAAGACCCGGCGGCTGCGGAACGATCCCGCCGTCACCGTCGCTCCGTCCACCGGCCGTGGCCGACCGACCGGCCCGGCCGTCGAGGCCACCGCGCGCCGGCTCACCGGCGTCGAGTACGACCGCGCTGCCCGGCTGCTGGTCCGCAAGCACCCGATGCTGCACGGCGTACTCGTCCCGCTCGCCCACCGCCTCGGCCGCCGCCGGACCGGCCGTACCGTCCACTTCGTCCTCGTCGCGGGGCCGGCCCCCGCGACGAGGGGTAGCCCCGGTCAGCGGCCGGCCCCCGCCACGACGGGTAGCGCAACTCAGCGGCCGGCGCGGGCGAGCGGGAGGAGGCCGGCGAAGACCAGCGCCGCGCCGACCGGCAGCAGGTCCAGGTCGACGGCGAGGGCGACGAACCCGACGAACACCAGCACCGGTCCCCAGACCGGCAGCAGGCGTGGCCGGATGGTGGCGGCCCGCACCAGCAGGGTGAGCAGGCCGAGCTGGAACAGCGCCGGACCGACGGTGAGCACCGGGTCCGGCGCGGTGTCGGCCAGGCGAGTGAACAGGTCGCCGAGGATCACCCAGCCGAACGCGGCCGCGCCCAGCAGGGCGGCGGCCGTCGCCACGTCGACGGCGACCCGCCACCCGGCCGGTCGCAGCACCCGGCGCAGGCCGACCGCCAGCGCGGCGAAGCCGACGATGCCGAGCAGGAACAGGACGTGCCCCACGTCCCAGGCGAGGCCGTTGTGGCGGTCGCCGTCGAGGCCGTCGACCAGCCGGCAGAGGCCGTAGAGCAGCAGGAGCAGCGGGGCGGCGACGGCGGTCAGCCGGATCGACGCGGAGAGCGGTGCGGGCGCACGGGTATCGGTGGCGGTCATTCCCCGAGGCTGGCAGGGTGACCGTTCCCGGTCATCCGGGTCTTCCCGTACCCGGTCCCGGACGCCGCCCCGAGGTCGACCCGGGTCGCCGCCGGCCTCCGTCTCCGGGTCCCGCTGTCGTCTTACGCCTCGGGGTCCGGCTGCCGTTCGGCGGCGGGCGCGCCGTGCCAGCGCCACCGGTCCCGCCGCTCCCGCCCCGGCAGCTCACCCCGGCCGGTGGCCCAGAGCAGCGTCGGCCACGGCTCGGTGTCGGTGGGCGCGTCGGGGAACAACCGGTGCCGCACCCGCGCGCACAGGTCCGCGTCGGGTCGCCAGTCCAGGCCGAGACCGGCGGCCACGTCCCGCAGGTGCACCAGCGTCTCCACCACGCCCATCGCGGCGAACCCCTCCGGGTCGGCGGCGCCGAAGATGTGGTGCGCGCGGACGTGCGCCGGCGTGGCGCGGACCATCGCGGCCAGGAACGCCCCGCTCGCCTCCAGCACCTGCACCAGACCCGCGTTGCCGTACTTCGGGTCGCCGTAGATCGTCAGGGCCGGCCCGTCCGGCCGTCGCCGCTCGAAACCGAACGGCACGTGCCCGTCCAGGGGTGGCCGACGCGGGCCGAGCTGTCCCGCGTACGCGAAGAGGTCGTCGGCGACGTGCTCGATCGTTTCCCAGCAGTCCCAGTCCAGGGTGCCGGCGGGCACCCGCCAGTCCAGGTCGAGGGCGGTGGTGAGCAGGTCGGCCGCCGCGTGGGTCACGTGCAGGACGTCGTCCGCGGTGACCGGGCCGGGCGGTGGAGTGTGCGCTGACATCGGCCGACCCTAACCGGCATTCGGCCGGTGCGGCTGCCTGCCCCGACGCGCGGTGGGGATGGACGTGGGGTCGATGGTGGGAGGGGTGCCTGAAGGTGGATCCCTCCCACCACTGCGCCCAGACGCGAACCGGGGCGTCACCGGCACCCGGACCGCCAACTCCCGGCAGTCGCCGGGCCGGTCCGGGCCCCTGACCGGAAGTGCCCGCCGCGGTCCGGAATGATCAACAGCGTTCGTCCTACACCAGGACGTCCTTATACCAGACGCTGGTCACCCGTGCACCGGCCACGCCCGAGGCGAAGGAGAAGGCCAGGCGCGGCAGGTCCGGCCGCCGGATGTCGGGCAGTTGAATGGCCAACCCCTCCGGCTCCCGGAACGGCAGGGACTGCGCGTCGGTGACCAACTGGCGGTCGAGCACGGCGCCGGTGACCCAGTCCACACAGGTGAGGTAGGTGTTGCCGATGCCCGGCGTGGAGCCGCCGCTGCCGTAGGAGGATCCTTCCAGCAGGTAGAGGCGGTCACCGTAGGAGGTGTAGCCCTGGAAGGAGTAGGAGAGCGCGGGCTGGGCGACATCCGCCAGCGGCACGAATCGGTTGCGCCGTACGTCGGCCAGGTCATACAGGCCGTAGCGGAACGCGCCGGCGATCCGGTAGCGCATGACGAGCCGGTGGAAGGCGGGGTCGATGCCGCAGGTGGTCCGGTCCGAGCCGGGTACCAGCTGCATCCGTCGCACCTCGGGGGAGTCTGGAGTGAGGACGGCGCCGTCGGCGAAGCGGAAGCGGGCGATCCGGGTGCCCCAGCCGTTCGTTCCGTCGTCGGCGACCGAGTCCACCTCGGTCCAGAGGAATGCCGAATCGCCGACCGGCTCGGCGCCGATCTGCACGCCGTGGCCGAAGCCCTTGAGGTACATGTGGCCGAGCTCGGTGCCGGCCAGATCGAGTCTGGTCAGGCAGAGGTCACCCTGGTACGACCGGACGGCGCCGCTGACTGGGGCGGATTCACCCGGCAGCTGCCGGCCGCCGGCCATCAACTGGACGACGTAGACGTGCCCGTTCTCATTGTCGAAGGCCAGCGACTGGGGGACGGTCACGTTGTGCAGTGGCCGGTTGCCGAAGAGCTCTCGCCCCGGCGCCGTCAGGTCGAACCGGACCGAGGGGTCGAGTGGAGTCGCCGGGTCCACAGGCTGCGCGCCCGGCGGAGCGGCCGGAGACTGCCCGGCCAGTGCGGGGTCCGCGGCGCGGAGGGCACCCGTACCGACGACGGCGGTGAAGGCGGCGGCGCGGAGAAGTCTCCGCCGGCTGATGTTCCCCTGTCCTGCCATACCTGCTCCTCGCAGAGTCGAACGACACCGGCCCGCGTCCCGGGCCGGACGATCACTGGAACCGTTTGACCACCCCGTCCGCCAGCGCGTCCGCGGCGGTGGCCAGGTGCACTCCCGCGGTGTCCAGCCGGCACAGCAGCAGGGTCGCTTTCACCGTGTCGGCGGTCAGCGGAAGGTCGAGCAGCGCCGAAACGGCGTACTGGTATTGCGTCCGCAGGCCCTGCTTCTTGGCGCGTAGGGCGTGTTCGGCGGCCTCGCGGGGGGCGCGGGGCAGCAGCCGGACCGCCTCGCCGAGCTCGCCGACGCCCCGGGCGAGCGCGTCGAGAACGGGTTGGTACGCGCCCTGACCGCGGGGTGCGAAGAGGTCCGCCTCACGGATGAAGTCGCGTACCGCGTCGAGCACGTCGTCGACGGACCGGGACAGTCGGAACAGGTCCTCCCGGTCGATGGGTGAGCTGACGCTGCGGCGCAACTGGGCGACGAGCAGCCCTCGCCGGGTGTCGCCCTCATGTTCGATCTCGCCGATCCGGCTCCGGGCGACGCCCGGGGGCAGCTCACCGCGGGCGAGCGCGGTCGCCAGCCCGACCCCGTCCGCGGCGGCGGAGAGTTGGTCGAGGATCAGGGCGGCGAGCACCTGGTCGTTGCGTCCGGAGAGATCTCGGAACAGGTGGCTGAGACGAGCTGGCATCATCGGACCGCGGCCAGGGTCAGGCAACCCACGGCGCCGGCCGCGAACGCCGTCGGCAGGGTCAACAGCCAGGCCCGGCCGAGCCGCAACACTCCTCGCCAGCGCACCCGCCTCGCTCCTCGGGACAGTCCGGTGCCCACCATGGCGCCGGAGAGGGACTGGGTCATGCTGACCGGCGCGCCCAGCGCGGCGGTGCCGAGGACGACGCCCGCGCCGGAGAGTTCGGTGACCACCACCGCGTCCGGACGGCCGCTGGTCAGCTGACCGGCGAGCGCGGCGGCGAGTCGGGGCAGGCCGATCATGCCGCCCACCAGGAAGCAGCCGGTGACGGTGGCCAGCGCCAGCGGCGAGGCGGCGAACGCGCTCGGGCTGCCACTCTGCATGGCGGCGTAGACGGCCAGCATCTTCTGGCCGTCGTTGGCGCCGTACGCCAGGCAGGTCCCGGCGAGTGCCCCGACGTGCAGCCAGCGCAGCCGGGTGGCGGCACCCTCCGGGGCGGGCAGCGCTCCGACCACCCGGCTCAAGCCGAGCGCGGCAAGCGCCCCGACCAGCGGCGACACGGCGGCGACCGACAGGACCAACCCGATGACCTGCCAGTTCACCGGTGTCTGCGCGCCAACGCCCGCACCGGCGATTCCGCCGATCAGGGCCAGCGTCAGGCTGGTCGGCAGCCCGCGCGTGGACAGCACGGCGGTCACCACGATCGCGCCGCCCACCCCCGCGACGACAGCGGTGCCCGCATCGGCGCCGTGGAAGGCGACCAGGCGCTGTCCGAGCGTCGCGGCGACGGCCGTGCCGAGCACCACCGGAGCGGCGGCGACCGCGGCGGCGAGCAAGACAAGGCCGGTGACCGGTCGGAACCCGCGGATCCGCAGGCCGATGCCGACCAGTGCGCCAGCGTCGTTGAAGCCGGTGAAGGTGGCGAAGAGAGCGGCCAGCGCAAGGCTCGCCCAGCTGATGTCTGCCACCGGCACCTCCGCAGGACGTCGAGCGGGAACTCCGCGCACACGGCCGGACCGCCCGACGTGCCACCCGCCGGATCGGACCGGCTTCGTTGATTTCGATGTTAGTTAACATGTTTGGGTTGTAGTTATCAACAGTGGAGGTCGGGTCAGTCTGGCGATCACCGCCATCGGTCGCGTATGGATCGCCGCTGGCGGAGTTCCGTCAGGTGCTCGTTTGACGTGCTCACCCATTGGGTTTCCAGCCGCTTGGAGGCTTGTCGCCGATGTGCGGCAGGTGGGTGCTCTTCACGATCGGCGGCTGTTAAGTTAACATCGAACCCGCTCAGATCAACTCATTCTGGAGGCCTGGCCGCCGATGCTGACTCACCCACCAGCCACACCCGAACTCTGGGCGGGGGTGGATGTCGGTACCCAGAGCCTGCGCGTGCAGGTCGTCGACGCCGCCGGGACCCTGATCGGCCGGGGCGCCGGACCGCTGACCAGCCGGCGGGGCGGCGGTCGGCACGAGCAGGACCCGGAACAGTGGTGGCGGGTCCTGGGCGAGGCGTTCCGGCAGGCGCTGGCCGGACGCCCGGCTCCTCGCGTCGCAGGGCTGGCGATCTGCAGCACCTCAGGCACCTTTCTGATCGCCGACGTCGACGGGCGGCCCCGCACTCCGGCCCTGATGTACGACGACGCCCGCGCGGGCGACGAGGCGGCGGAGGTCGCCGAGGTCGGCGCGGCTCGATGGAGTGCCCTGGGTTATCCGATGCAGCGTTCCTGGGCGCTGCCCAAGCTGGTGTGGCTGCTCCGCAACGGCTCCGCCGACCTGCGCGCGGACGCCGAGGGTGGGCGGCTCAGACTGGTCCACTGCGCGGACTATCTGGCGTACCGGCTCACCGGCCGGCCGGTCGCCACCGACTGGAGCCATGCCCTGAAGACCGGCTACGACCTCGACCAGCGGGCCTGGCCCGAGGAAGTCCTCGACAAGCTCGGCGTGCCCGGCGAGCTGCTGCCGCCGGTGGTCCGGCCCGGCACCCGGCTCGGTCGGGTCGGCGCGGCCGGCTCCGCGCACACCGGGCTGCCGGTCGGCACCCCGGTACGGGCCGGCGCCACCGACGGCTGTGCCGCCCAGATCGCCGCCAACGCGCTCGTGCCGGGCGCGTGGAACGTGGTGCTCGGCACCACCCTCGTGCTCAAGGGCGTGACCGAACACCGGCTCGTCGACCCCGGGGGAGCCGTCTACTCGCACCGTCACCCGGACGGCGGATGGCTGCCCGGAGGAGCGTCCAACGTCGGCGCCGGCGTGCTGGAGGCACGCTTCCCCGCCGCGGACCGGGCCGCGCTGGAGGCCGACGCCGCCCGGCACGAACCGGCCACGGGCGTGAGCTATCCGCTGCTCTCCCGGGGCGAACGGTTCCCGTTCGTCCGTCCCGACGCCGAGGCCTTCGAACTCGGTGATCTCGTCGACGACGGTGACCGGTACGCCGCGACGCTCCAGGGCGTCGCCTTCGTCGAACGGCTCTGCTTCGCCATGCTGCGCCGGCTCGGCGCCGACGTCTCGGGCCCGCTCTCGATGACCGGCGGGGCGACCCGCAGCAGGTACTGGACCCAGCTGCGCGCAGACATCCTCGGTCGGGACGTTGTCGTGCCCCACAGTCCCGAACCGGCGGTGGGCGCCGCCATCACCGCCGCCGCCGGCGACGGGTCGATCGCCGCCGCCGCGGCCCGGATGACCGGGTCCGGAACGGTGGTGCGGGCCCGGCCCGACCGTACGGCGCGTTTCGCCCGGTCGTACGTCCGGTTCCTGGACGCGTTGACCGAGCGCGGCTGGCTCGACGACGAACTCGCCCGCTACGCCAAGGAGGCCCGGTGAAGGGGACGACGGTGGTGCTGTCCCGGCACGGCCGCACCGCGTGGCACTCGCCGAACCGCTATGCCGGCAGCAGCGACATTCCGCTCGACCGGTACGGCGAGGGGCAGGCCACCGCGCTGGGCCGGTGGGCTGCCGGGCAGAGATTCACCAGTCTCGTCTGCTCGTCGATGCGTCGGGCCCGGGATACCGTCGCGCCGGCCGAGGCGTCGACCGGGCTCGTCCCCAGGGTGGACGAGCGGCTGCGGGAACTGGATTTCGGCATCGCCGAGGGCCGCACGCTCGACGAGCTGCGGGCGACCGACCCGACGATGGTGGAGCGTTTCGTGGCCGATCCGGCCACGCACCACTTCCCCGGTGGCGAACGGCCCGTCGACGCGGTGCGCCGGGCGCGGGCCGGACTCGCCGAGGCGGTGGCCGCGGACCCGGAGGGCCGGCTGCTCGTGGTCGCGCACAACACCCTCATCCGGCTGGTGACGTGCGCGGTGCTCGGGCTGCCGCTCGGCGAGTACCGCCGCAGGTTGCCGAAGCTCGACCCGGCGGGGACGGTGACGCTGCTGTTCCCCGGCGGCGACGAGCCGGCGGCGCTGCTGGCGTTCAACGTACCGGTGTCCGCAGGATGGGAGCGCCAGTCCGCCACCCCAGATGAGCCGGAGCTTCGATGAGCGCTTCCGACACCACCACCGACCGCGGTCGCCCCGCCCAGCGTCAGGCCGAGATCGCCGAGTACGTGCTCCAGCACGGCTCGGTCTCCGCCACCGAGCTCGCCGAGTTGTTCAAGGTGAGCCTGATGACGATCCACCGCGACCTGGACGAGCTGGAGCGCCAGGGCGTGGTCCGCAAGTTCCGCGGTGGGGTCAGCGCCCAACCGTCAAGCGTCTTCGAGAGCAACGTCTCCTACCGGCTGCGCGCGTCACGGCAGGAGAAGCTGGCCCTCGCCCGGCGGGCGCGCGAGCTGATCGAGCCCGGCATGGCGGTGATGCTGGACGACTCGACCAGCACCCTGGAGCTGGCCCGGCTGCTGCACGACGCCGCGCCGCTGACCGTGATCACCAACTTCCTGGAGACGATCAAACTCCTCTCCGGGGTGCGCGGGATCCGGCTGCTCTCGCTCGGCGGGGAATACTTCGCCACCCATGACTCCTTCCTCGGGGTTCCCTGCATCGAGGCGATCGAGGCGCTCCGGGTCGACCTGCTCTTCGCCTCCACCTCGGCGGTCTCCGGCAGCTACGCCTACCACCAGGAGCAGGAGATCGTGCTGGTCAAGCGGGCGATGATCCGGGCGGCGCAGCGCGCCGTGTTGATGGTCGACCACACCAAGCTGGGCCGGGTGGCGCTACACCGCGTGGCGCCCCTGCGGGACTTCGACCTGGTGATCACCGACGGCAACGCCGGGGAGGACAAGCTCCGGGAGATGCGGGAGAACGGTGTCAACTATGAGGTCGCCTGAGCCGGTCGTCATCGGTCTGGACGTCGGGACCACCCTCACCAAGGCGGTCGCCTTCGGGCCGGACGGCACGCAGTTGGCCCGGGCCGCGCGGGCCACGGTGCTGAACCGGGTCCGCGACGGCTGGTACGAGCAGGATGCCGAGCAGGTCGTCGACTCGGTGCACGGGGTCCTGGCCGAACTGCGGACGACGCTGAACCGACCGGTGGCCGCCGTCGGCCTGACCGCCCAGGGGGACGGGCTCTGGCTGGTCGACGCCGACGGGCGGTCCGTCCGGCCGGCCATCTCCTGGATGGACGGGCGGGCCGGGCCGATCGTCGAGGAGTGGTCCGACAAGGGGCTGCTGGAGTACGCCTACCGGCGAAGCGGAAGCCTGATGTTCCCCGGCGCCTCCGGTCCCCTCCTGGCCTGCCTGGACCGGCATGACCCGGACGCCCTGGACCGTGCCACCACGGCCGCGTACTGCAAGGACATGGTGCTGCAACGGCTCACCGGGGTACGCGCCACCGATCCCAGTGACGCCTCGATGCCGTTTCTCGACCCGCGGACCCGCCGGTACGACGCCGAACTGCTGGCCGCCTGCGGGCTCGCGCATCGGCGGCGGCTGCTGGCCCCCGTGCTGGCAGCGCCGACCGGGACGCTGCTGCCCGCCTCGGCGGCGGTGACTGGACTGCCCGCAGGCATCCCGGTCGTCGCCGGCCCCTACGACCTGCCGGCGAGCGCTTGGGGCGCGGGAGTGACGACCCCCGGCGACGGGCTGCTCATCCTCGGCACCACGCTCGCCTGTCAGGTGCTGACCGATCGGCTGGTTCACGACGGCGAGCCGTGCGGTTTCGTGCTGAACACCTGGCAGCCGGACCGGTGGCTGCGCGCCCTGCCGGCGATGGTCGGCACGGCCGCCCTGGACTGGGTGCTGCGACTGGTCGGTGCCGGGCTGGACGACCTGCCCGACCTGCTCGCCGAGGGGCGCTCCGACGGGCTCACCGTGCTGCCGTACCTGGCCGAGTCGGGCGAGCGCGCGCCCTTCGTGGCGCCCCGGGCTCGGGGTCGCATCGACGGACTGCACCTGGGCACCCGTCCGGCCGACCTCGTCCGCGCGGTCTGTGAGGCGGTCGCCTACAGCGCCCGGCACTGCCTGGCGGCCGCCGGGTTGAGCGGCGCGCTGACTGCCTGCGGTGGTGGGCTCGCCTCCCCGACCTGGGCGCAGATCCTCGCCGATGTGCTGGACCGACCGGTACGGGTGCTCGCCGGGCACGAGATCGGGGCGCGCGGCGCGGCACTCGCCGCCGCCGGCGCCGTCGGCGCACCGCTCGCGAGCGAGCCGCTGCCGGGGCGGATCTACCGACCCCGACCGGAGGCGGCCCACCGGTACGCCGAGGGCTACGAGCGCTATCTCGACCACGTCGCGCAGGCGCGCGCCGGTTGGCGTCGCGACTGACGCGGCGTCCCATCCCACCCGCGGTCGGTCGCATCGCCGGCCGGACGGGTGGCCGTTGTGAAAGGACGAACCCCACCGTGCACACCATCAGAGTCCTGGTCGTCGGCGACCACTTCGTCACCCCGCAGCTGATGGCCGACGCGCTGCGGAACCGCCTGGGTGACCGGGTCGAGATCAGCTCGCTGACCCTGCCCTGGCCGCACACCCCGTTCGGGCCGGTCGGGGAGGTGGACGAGGCGTCCGGTGACGAGGACGAGCTGATCGCCGCAGTGGCGGGCGTCGAGGTGGTGGTCACCCAGATGGCCCCCTTCACCGCGCGGGTGCTCGCGGCCACGGACGCGCTGCGGCTGCTGGTGGTCTGCCGCGGTGGGCCGGTGAACGTCAACCTCGCCGCCGCCGCCGAGCGGGGCGTGCTGGTCCGCAGCACCCCCGGCCGCAACGCGGTCGCCGCCGCCGAACACACGGTGGCGTTGCTGCTCGCGGCGCTGCGGCGCATTCCGCAGACACACACCGGAGTACGGGCCGGTGAGTGGCGCAGTGACCTGTACGCCCTGGACGCGGTGGGCAGCGAGCTCGCCGGTACCACCGTCGGACTCGTCGGGTACGGGGCGATCGGCCGACGGGTGGGACGCATCCTGCGGGCGTTCGACGCCGAGGTGCTGGTGCACGATCCCTACGCGGACCTGGACAGCCTGGACGGCGTACGCGCGGTGGGGCTCGACGAGCTGCTGGACCGCGCGTCCGTGGTGAGCCTGCACGCCAGGTTGACCCCGGACACCCGGGCGATGATCGGTGCGAAGGAACTCGCCCGGCTCCCGCAGGGCGCGGTGCTGGTGAACACGGCGCGGGGTGGCCTGCTCGACTACGACGCGGTGGTGGAGGCGCTGGAGTCGGGCCGGCTCGGCGCCGCCGCCTTCGACGTCTTCGACGCCGAACCGCTGCCCGCGGGGTCCCGGCTGCGGACCGCGCCCAACGTGGTGCTCACCCCGCACCTGGCCGGCGCGACCCGGCAGACAGCCGAGCGGGCGGCCACGCTCGCCGCCGACGAGGTCGTCGCGTATCTGGAGCAGCGGTGAACCCGGTGGAGCTGCTGCCGGTCGCGGTGGAGGCGACCGCGGTGGCGGCGGAGCTCATCCGCACCCGCTTCCCGGGGACACTCACCGCGAAGGGTGACCGGGACATGGCATCGGAGGTCGACTTCGCCGTCGAGCGTGCGGTACGCGCGCTGCTGCGGGAGCGAACGCCGGGAATCGGCCTGCTCGGCGAGGAGGAGGGTGGCCCGGCGCTGGACGGTGAGCTGACCTGGGTGCTCGACCCGGTGGACGGGACGGTGAACTTCGTGCACGGGCTGCCGCTCTGCGCGGTCTCGCTGGGGCTGGTGCGCCGTCGCCGCCCGGTCCTCGGGGTGGTCGAGATGCCGTTCCTCGGCAGCCGTTACCAGGCCGCCGAGGGAGAGGGCGCGTACGCGGACGGCCAGCGGTTGCGGGCCAGTGGCGCGACGACGCTCGCCGAGGCGGTGGTCGCGGTGGGGGACTACGCGGTGGGCGCGGACGCCGACCTGCTCAACCGGGAGCGGCTGGCGGTCACGGCCGCGCTGGTGCCCCGGGTGCAGCGGATCCGGATGCTGGGCACCGCGGCGACCGACCTGGCGTGGGTGGCCGCCGGACGGCTGGACGCCCTCGTGATGCTGGCCAACAATCCGTGGGACACCGCGGCGGGGGTGGTGCTGGCCCGGGAGGCCGGTGCCGCGGTGGTGGACCGGTACGGTGCGGAGCACGACACGGGGGCCGTCGAGACGATCGCCGGGCCGCGGCCACTGCTGGACGAGATCCGCGCCCTGATCCGAGCCGTCGGCGAGGACCTCGCGCAGCACCGGCTACCGGTCGGCGGGTCCGAAGCGTGTCCCGCAACCCGGCCGTCGGCAACCGGTGGCGGTCGCGCGCCCGGGCGCCAGCCGGGGACGCATTGAGCCGTTAACGCGCCTTCCTTGCGCTCTTAACATCGATAATAACAGTATGAATCGGGCATGCGTGGCCCCGGCGGGGAGGGGCGCGGCCCTCGAGTCGGGCGGCCTGAGCAGCTATGACTCCATGTTGGCTGTTCGTGCCCGGGTCCTCACGTTTCCGGCTCTTGCCCCCTCTGCTGCGATCGTGTTAACTACCGTCGTGATGGCAACGCTGAATAGCGTTAAAAGGTGTTGCTCCCTCGCCGCTAGGAGATCCACGTGTTTATGACCATCGCGCACCGAGGCGATCCGCTGGTGCATCGCGAGAACACCCTGCCGTCGCTGCGATCGGCTGTGGACAAGGGCGCAAACACCCTGGAGTTCGACCTGCGCCTCACCCGGGACGGGCACATCGTGCTGCTCCACGACGCCACCCTGGACCGGCTCTGGGGCATTCCGCACCAGGTGAGCGACCTGAACCTGGCCGAGCTGCGCCAGCAGGACGCGGACGGCTACCAGGTGCCACTCTTCGAGGAGCTGCTGACGGAGTTCCCGGAGACCGTGTTCCTGGTCGACCTGAAGACCGACGATGTGGTGGCGCCGGCCGTGGCCGCGCTTCGCCGTCACCGCGACGCCTTCGAACGGTCGATCTTCGTGGCGGCCCGCCGTGGCGGCCGCGAGGCGCTGCTTGGACTGCGCGCCCACGAGCCGGACGCGGTCATCGGTCTGGACTGGACCGCCGCCGAGCCCCCGGCACAGGACCTGCTCGACGCCCTCCGTCCGCAGTACTTCGGGCCGCGCTGGGCCGTGGCCGACGCGGCCGGGGTGCCGTCGATGCGGGAGCGCGGATACCGAGTCTGGGTGGGTCCGCTCGCCGACGCCGGCCAGGTGGCCGACGCGTTGGCCTACGGCGTCGACGGCATCGTCGCCGACGACATCTCGGAACTGCTCGGCCTCTGCGCCTCGGCCGAGAGCGGCCCGGTCGGTGCGGGCGCTGGTCGGGCCACCGCCGGCTGATCCGCGAAGGACCATTGTGACGGCCAACGACTTTCCGACGCAGGTGCGGGCCGAGCGTGCGGTTGCCCCCCGTACGGCCGGTGCCGTCCAGACCGACGCGGCGGCCGATCCCCGCCCCGCCCGGCGGCGCCCTCGGCTCCGCCCGGGTCGCCTGCGGGAATACCTGATCTTCCTGGCTTTCATCGCGCCGAACTTCATCCTGCTCTCGGTCTTCTCCTTCTGGCCGGTCATCTACAACGCCTACCTGAGCCTGACCGACTGGAACATGATCTCGCCGGGCAAGCGGTTCGTCGGGCTGGACAACTACGTCGATCTGTTCGCCGGCGGCGAGTTCCGGGACGTGCTGCTCAACACCGTGTACTTCATGGTCGTGGTGGTGCTGGGCAGCCTGGCCCTCGGGCTGGCCGTGGCGCTCCTGCTCAACCAACGCCTGAAGGGCCGGGCCGTGGTCCGGACCATGGTCTTCGCGCCGCACGTCCTCTCTGGTGCGGCGATCGGCGTGGCCTGGATCTTCATCTTCGACCCCAACTACGGGCTGTCCCGGGTGTTCTTCGAGGCGATCGGGAAGTCGTCGCCGGCCTGGCTCACCGACTCCGACTGGGCGCTGCCGGCCGTGATCATCGTCTACCTCTGGAAGAGCATCGGCTTCGCGGCGATCGTCTACCTGGCCGGTCTGCAGGGGATGCCGAAGGACCTCTACGAGTCGGCGGCGCTCGACGGCGCCCGCGGGTGGACGTTGTTCCGCCGGGTCACGCTGCCGCTGCTGTCCCCGGTCACCTACTTCCTGATGATCACCACCATCATCTCGTCGTTCCAGGCGTTCGACGTCATCGCGGCGATGACCGGCGGTGGACCGGGAGAGGCCACCACGATTCTCTCCTGGTACGTCTACGACAAGGGTTTCCAGGACTTCCAGGCCGGCCCGGCAGGCGCCGGCGCAGTCGTGATGTTCCTGGTCCTGCTGGCGGTGACCCTCTTCCAGACCCGTTACGTCGAGCGGAAGGTGCACTACCGGTGACCGTCACGACCGAGCAGACCGCCCGCGCCACGGCACCTCGTCCGCCCCAGACCCGGGACGACCGTCGGCGCCGTCTCGCCGACCTGGGCCGCCGCTTCCTGCTGTACCTCGCGCTGGTCCTGATCGGCGTGCTGATAGTCGGACCGCTCTACTGGCTGTTCAGTTCGTCGCTGAAGACCTCCGGGGACATCCGCTCGTTCCCGCCCGTCTGGTGGCCACACGAACTGGAGTGGGGGAACTACCGGGAGGCATGGCGGTCCGCACCGTTCGGCGACTTCTTCGTCAACTCGCTGATCACCACGTTCATCGGGACGACGCTCGAGGTGCTCAACGCCATCCTCACCGCGTACGCGTTCGTCTTCATCCGGTTCCCGGCCAAGCGCTTCCTCTTCGCGCTGCTGCTCGCCGCGCTGATGGTGCCCGGCCACGTGACCCTGCTGCCCAGCTACCTGATCGTCGCCGAGCTCGGGTGGGTCAACACGTACCAGGGGCTCATCGTCCCGGGCGCGGCCTCCGCCTTCGGCGCGTTCCTGCTCCGCCAGCACCTGCTCACGTTGCCCGACGAACTGATCGACGCGGCAAAGGTCGACGGCGCCGGCCATCTGCGCCGACTGTTCAAGGTCGTCCTGCCGGTCTCGCGACCGATGGTCATCACCGTGACGATCGTGTCCCTGGTCAGCAAATGGAACGACTTCATCTGGCCGCTCGTGGTCACCAACACCGACAACATGCGCACCCTCCCGATCGGCCTCGTGATGATCAAAGACTCCGAGAGTTACGTGAACTGGGGCGCGGTCATGGGCGCCACGGTGTTCGTCGTGCTTCCCGTGCTCGTCGTGTTCCTCATCGCTCAGCGTTACATCGTCGCCGGCCTCACCCAGGGCGCGGTGAAGGGCTGAACCACCCCCCCACCATCCTCGAAAGGACCCCCGAACATGAACAGCATGATGAGCCGGCGTCGTCTGCTCGGACTCGCCGGTGGCGCGGCGCTCGCCCTCAGCCCGCTCGGTTGCGGCGGTGCCGGAGGCTCCGGTCTCGCCCAGCCGGAGGGAAAGGTCCCTGAGCAGTACGGCAAGCGTCGGCGGGTGGTCATCTGGATGCCGTACAGCGCCGCGACCGGCGACGCCTTCACCCGACTGGTGGCCAAGTTCAACGACTCACAGCAGGACATCTACCTCGAGTCGCAGTTCCAGGGGTCGTACGACGAACTGTCCCAGAAGCTGGCCGCCGGCCTTCAGGCCCGCAAGGTGCCGGACATCGCCATCTTCTCGGAGGTGACCTGGCGCCGGTTCTTCCTCAACGACACCCTCGCCCCGTTGACGTCGTTCTTCGGGAACGGGCTGGCGACCGCTGACTACGTCGACGCCCTGATCGCCGAGGGCACCGTGAAGAAGGACGTGTGGTGGGTGCCCTTCGGGCGCAGCACCCCGCTCTTCTACTACAACAAGACGATGTTCGCGCAGGCCGGGCTGCCGGACCGAGGGCCGAAGACCTGGGACGAGCTGCGCTCGTGGGCGCCGGCCCTGCAACGGGTCAAGGTCAACGGAGCGGCGCCGAAGCTGCACGCGTACCCCGAGGTCGACGGCGACTGGATGTTCCAGGGCGCGGTCTGGCAGTTCGGCGGCAACTACTCCAAGGGCTTGGACGTCACCATCGACACCGGCGGCGCGGTGGCGGCCGGCGAGTGGCAGCGTCGCCTCATCCACGAGGACAAGCAGGCGTACATGGCGAAAAGCCCGAAGGTCGACTTCGCCAACGGCTTGATCGCGACGCTGCAGGAGTCGACCGGTACGCTCGGCGGGCTGCTCAAGGACGCCAAGTTCGACATCGGCGCGGCCTTCCTGCCGCAGCAGGTGCAGTTCGGCTGCCCGACCGGCGGCGGTGGCCTCTCCATCCTGGCCGGCATCCCCGAGGACCGGCAGAAGGCGGCGTTCGAGTTCGTCAAGTTCGCCGCAAAGCCCGAGAATGCCGCGCAGTGGTCCATCGACACGGGTTACCTGCCGGCGACCAAGGCGGCCCAGGCCACCCCGCAGATGCAGCAGCGATTCGCCGAGCGCCCGGCCTTCAAGGTCGCCGTTGAGCAGCTGCCCAAGACCCAGGCCCAGGACGTCGTGCGGCTGATGGTGCCGAACGCCAACAAGGCCATCTACGGTGGCCTGCAGAAGATCTACGCGGACAACCAGTCCGCGCAGCAGGTGTTCGCCGCCGTGGCGGCCGAGCTGCGCAAGAGCACCGACAGCGTCCGGGAAGCGGTGGAGAAGCACATCTGATCGGGGGATGGGCGGTGGATGGGCGGGCGCGCCCATTCACCGCCCGTGGGGCTGCGGTCATGACGGTCCAGCTGGGCCGCGATCGAGCATTGGAGGATTGGTGTTCGTGGGCTCTCGTCCATCCGGTGCCGGCCGGGGAACCGGTTGGGTGGGTACCTGGGCCACCGCCGTGGCGGTGCCGTCCTCCGGAACCGCCCTGGCCGGGCTCACCGACGTTACGCTGCGGCAGCGCGTGCACGTCTCGGTCGGTGGCGAAACGGTGCGACTGCGGCTGACCAACGTGTACGGCACGGCCCCGCTGGTGGTCCGCTCCACCACGCTCGCCCGGCCTGGCGCCCAGCCCGGGGACGTTGATCCGGCGACGCTGACCCCGGTCACCTTTTCCGGTTTCCCCGTCGTCCGGGTGCCAGCCGGCGCCGAGATCCTCTCCGACCCGGTCCGGTTCTCCGTGCCCGCAGGCGGCGACCTGATCGTCAGCAGCCACCTGCCAGGTCCGACCGGTCCGCTGACGTACCACGAGAGTGCGCACGCGACGGGGTGGATGGCGGACGGTGCTCGCACCGAGGTCGCGACCGGCGATGTCTTTTCGCGTCGTACGACGTCCTTCTGGCTGCTGGCCGGCCTGGACGTCTGGACCGAGGCGGACGCGGCGGTTGTCTGCTTCGGCGACTCGATCACCGACGGCACCGGCTCCGCCGACGACGCCGACCACCGCTGGCCCGACTACCTGGCCGCACGGATGCTGGCCGGTCCGCCGGAGGAGCGGTTCGGGGTGCTCAATGCCGGCATCGGCGGAAACCGGATGCTGCTCGACGCGTCCAACCCGGGACAGGGCGTCAACGCGCTGGCCCGGCTGGACCGCGATGTGCTGTCCCGCACCGGGGTGCGCACGGTCGTTCTGCTCGAGGGAGTCAACGACCTCCAGCAGGACCCCTCGGAGTACGATCCGGGCCAGCTGATCGCCGCGTACCGGCAGGTTGCGCTGCGCGCCCACGACCGCGGGCTGCGGGTGGTCGGCGGCACCATCACTCCGTTCAAGGGCTGGCCGAAATGGACGCCCGAGCGGGAGGCGGTCCGGGCCGCGGTAGACGAGTGGATCCGCGGCACGGATGAGTTCGACGGCGTCGTCGACTTCGACGCCGCGATCCGGGACCCGGGGCAACCGCTGCGGCTCTTGCCGGTATACGACTCCGGCGACCACCTGCACCCGAGCGACGCGGGCTACCAGGCGATGGCCGACGCGGTGGACCTGAAGCTGATCCGTCCCGCTCTGTCCTTCGTCGCGTAGTGTGGTTTGGCGGATCCCTTGCGCGGAAGTCACACGATGTACGGCGTGATCAACCTCAAGCGTAAGCGGCGCAAGTCGAAGAAGAAGCGCGACTGGTGCGACCCCAGCTGCAGCTGCGACGGCCCGGCCTGCTGCGACTTCGGCCTCTTCTCCTTCCTGCTCACCCTCGGCGCGACCACTGCCCAGGTCAGCCGCGCACCCGTCGTCGACCGGGCCGGCCGGGCGGCGATCCTCGGCTACCGGCGCTGGCTGTCGCACCGCTGGCCCGGCCAGTGCCGGTTCACCCCGACGTGCAGCGCGTACGGCCTGACCGCCGTCGAGCGGTACGGCCTCGCGGTCGGTGGGCGGATGGCGGCCGACCGGCTTCGCCGCTGCAAGCCCAGCGCGCCGCGCGGTACCCACGACCCGGTGCGCGGATAACCGCTCGCCCGGGTCGCGCCGCCGGGGCTACCGTCCGGGCGTGACCCGTACCGTGGCCCTCGCCCTGGTCGACCCCGCTGGTCGGCCGCTGGGGGCGTTGCCACCGTTCGAGGTGCCGAGCCCCTGGTGGCAGGAAGCCGAGTCGGTGGTGGCGGGCGCCCGGCGGAAGTACGGCGTCGAGGTGACCGTGCTGCGGCTGCTGACCGCCGAGCGTCCCGCCCCGCCCGGCGGCCGGGTCACGTACCTCGCGGAGGTGGCGGCTCCGCCGAGGTCGCCATTGTCCCCGATGGACGCCGACCTGTCACCGCACCCGTTGCGCCTGCCCTACGCCGAGCCCGGCGGACCGGCGGCCAGCGTGGCCTGGGCCACCGCCGCGCTCGACCGGTTCGGGCGGCCGGCGACCCGGGTGACGCAGCAGCGGACCTGGAACCTGTCGGCGATCTGGCGGCTCGACGGGCCGCACGGCACCGCGTGGCTCAAGCAGGTGCCGGCCTTCTTCCGGCACGAGCCGGCGGTGCTGCGCTGGCTCGGCCGGGCCGTACCCGGAATCGGTCCGACCCTGCTCGCCGACGACGGTGACGGTCGGATGCTGCTGGACCACGTGCCCGGCGAGGACCGCTACGGGGCCGACGCCGCCGAACGCGCCGCCATCGCCGCCGACCACCACACCCTTCAGGTACGCGCGCTGCGCGACGTCGACGAGCTGGTGGCGGCGGGCGTGCCGGACCGGCGCGGCCCCGCCCTGGCCCGGTGGCTGCGGTCGACGCTCGCCCCGCACGGCACACTGCCGGACGACCTGGAGGCGCGGCTGGACGAGGTACGGCGGTGCGGGCTGCCGGACACGCTGGTGCACGGCGACCTGCACCCCGGCAACGTACGCAGCGACGGGCAGCGGCGCACGATCATCGACTGGGGCGACTCGTTCGTCGGGCACCCGGCCTTCGACATCCTGGAGCTGACCCTCGAACTGGACGCGGCCTCCGCCGCATCGCACCTGGCGGCGTGGTGCGCGCGGTGGTTGGCCAGCGTGCCGGGGTGCGAGCCGGAGCGGGCCGTGGAGCTGCTGCGGCCGGTGCTGTGGTGGCGGATAGCCGCGGTGTACGCGGCGTTCCTCGCCGGGATCGAGCCGAGCGAACGGGTCTACCACGACGCCGACGTGCCGGAATGCCTGGCGCGGGCGGCGGCGGTGGTGGCGGAGCCGTCGCCGGCCTGAGCCCTCACCGGCTGGCGCGCCGGGCGGCCGGCGAGCCTCGGGATCAGTAGGGCAGCTCGATGCCGCGCCGGCTGGCCAGCTCGCGGTGCGCGGTGACGATCGCGTCGACCCACCGGGCGAGCACCTCGTCGGCCGGCAGGGCACGGCTCAGGCTCACCTCGAAGACCTCCCGGTCGACGTGCCAGACCTCGTCCACGTCCGGCTGCGCGGCGAGCGCCTCCTCGAGGAGGTCGTCGTCGACCAGGTCGCAGCCCGCGTCCACCACCGGCTTCACCTCGTCACCGAGGCTGAGCACCCAGGTCAGACCGTCGCCCGTGCCGAGGTAGAGGACCTTGCAGAGGTCCTCCCGGGGGAGCGCGGTGTCGGGCAGGTCGGGGCCGGCGATCGGCAGCAGCACCCGCGGGGCACGGTCGAGCACCGCGGCCACCGGTGGCGTGGCGGCGAGCTGGTCGCCCCGGTAGGACACCCACCCCCGCGGCAGGGACACGCTGGTCACTCGGGGGCGTGGCAGACGGCCTCGACGTTGTTGCCGTCCGGGTCGCGGACGAACGCGCCGAAGTAGGTCGGGTGGTACTCCGGCCATACCCGGGGAGCGTGCAGCACTTCCGCGCCGGCGGCGACCGCGGCGTCGTGGAACGCCTGCACGGCGGCGCGATCCGGGGCGGTGAAGGCGATGTGCGCCTCGTGGGCCTCACCGGCGGACGTCATGGGGCTGAGCCAGAAGTCTGGCCGGTCGACGCCATAGCCGATCACGTCGCCGAACTCCATCAGCCGGCGCGCGCGCAACGGAGCGAGGACGGCGTCGTAGAACGCGGCGGTGGCGAACACGTCACGGGTCTGGATGCCCAGGTGGTCGAGCATGGGAGCGGCCTCCTTCGACTGCGGTCAGCGTAAGGCTAGGGGCGGGCTGTGACACTTCCAGAGGCGCCCTGCGCCAGCGTCAACTCCGGGCTGGCGCGTCGGCGCCAGCCCGGAGGAGCGTTTCGTCGTTACTGCAGGGCCAGCACGGCCAGGTAGCCGAGGTGGTCCGATGCCCACCGGCCGTCGGGGGTCTGCCGCTCGGCCCCGAAGATGAGGCTCGAGACGGGCACGACCGCCCCCCGGAACAGGACCATGTCGATGCGGTGTTCGACGTTGTCGGCGGGTTGGTTCAGGTCATCGCCCAGACCCGCGGTGTAGCCGGGTTGATCCGGATGCAGGATCTGCCACGTGTCGTGCATCCCGCCGGCCACCAGCGCCGCGTAGGCGAGCCGGTTTGCGGCGACGGGCAGGTCGGGGCCGGTGTTGAGGTCACCGGCGAGGATGACGTCACCGGGCGCCGAGGCCAGCGGGCCGGCCAGCAGTTCGTGCGCCTGCAGCACACGGATACCGGGGTGGAAGGCCTCCAGGTGGGTGTTCACGAACCGGAACGGGCGTTGCCCGTGCACCACGTCCACCGCGGTCCAACCGCGGGTGCTGGTTACGGTCCCGTTCGTTGCCGCGAGCGTGAACGTGAGGTTGTTGACGAAGTTGCCGGACGAGGAGTCGGTCACCTTCACCCGGCCGCCGTGGCGCACCAGGATGACGTCGCGCATCGTGAGCCGTACGTCCAGGTAGTGCGGCGCGCCCGCGGGCGCCTCCAGATCGGCCTCGGCCTGTACGACCGCGACGTCGTACGCGTGACCGGACCGGCTCAGCTCGTCCATCAGCAGCGCCAGGTAGTCGTACCGGATGTCGATGGCCGGTCCGGGGTCACCAAACGTGCCCGTGCGCCACAGGGCGACCTCCTGCAGTCCGACCAGATCCGGCTTGTTCTCGGTGATTTCCCGAGCGAGCAGTTTCGCCCGGGCGGGAAAGTCGACCAGGCCGACGTGGCTGAACAGCGCGGAGTTCGCGGCCAGAAACGCCTGCGTCGTCGGCGCGCCGATGGACGGCGTCAGATCGCCACCCAGATAGAGGTTCCGGGTCATCACGGTGACTTTGGACTGTCCCTGGGCCTGAACGGGCGCGCCGAAAATGCCGAGGCTGACCAGGGCGATGGCGGCTGCGAGGGTCACTCGCGCCGCTCGCCAGCGGGAAATGGGGGGTGTCCGGGGCATCCTGTTCGATCCTCTCTCTCCCGGCGACAACGCCGGCGTCGGACGTGAGATCGATCTGGTGGTGCGGTGCGGGGACCCGCAAGGCGGCGTCGCGACCTGTCGGCGGCGCGCGGCCCGAGGCGGTGCGTGCACGGTATCGCCGCACGGGCGGTCAGGGATAGCCGTAGATATCGGCGGTTCGGCCCCACCCGCCAACCGGTACGGGCAATCGACGATGACGTCGGCGTCCGCGTCGAGCACAGCGGGAAGCCCGGGTTGTAGGCGATCTCCCAGACGTGGCCGTCCGGGTCGGTGAAGCAGCCGGCGTAAAACGTCTCAGTCGCCGGCTGCGACAGCCGGGCGTAAGCGTCGACGGCGTCGCCCAGCACGATGTCGACCTCGGCCCGCGACCGGACGTTGTGGGCCAGCCGATTCGCCGGAACCCTCGGGGGCTCCTCGCACGTCAGAGAAGTGGAGGTGAGCGGGGATGGCGGGACGGCGCTGGCTGCCCTGGATCACGGCGGTGGTCCTGCTCGGCGGTTGCGGCCCGGTTGCGGGCGGTCCGATCCAGGACGGCCCGGCCGGGGATGACGTGGAGAGGCTGCACCAGCAGGCGCGTGACGCCCTGGTCAGGTACGACAAGGCGGTCCACGACGCCGGTGGCGGGCAACGCTTCGTTCCGGTCGGGGACCTGACCGGGCAGCGGGGTGACTGGGAGCCGACGAACGAGAACAACAAGGCGGCGTTGCTGGCCGGCTCGGTCCAGGTCGCCACCGCGCTGCCCGGCCCGCCGGGCGCGACGGGAAAGGTCGTCTGGGAAAACGGTACGACCCGCACGGTTCCCCTGGTCTCCGCCGAGCAGGCGCTCAGCCAGCTGAGGGCGGCGGGCACCGGGGACTGCCCCGACTGCGCACCGCTGGAGGTCACCGGCGCGCGGCTGACCACGACGCGGATCCAGACCACCCGCGGCCCCGCGACGGTCCCGGCGTGGGAATACACCCTCAAAGGCACGGCGGTACGAGTCACCCGGCCGGCCGTCGCCAGCTCGGCCATCCTCACGGTGACGCCACCGTCGTGGGATCCCTACCACTCGGGTGGCCTGGCGATCGAGTCGGCGACCACGACCACGTCCAGCAGGCAGCTGACGGTGTCCTTCACCGGCTCACCCGGCCCGGCCAGCCAGCCGTGCGGCATCGACTACAGCGCGGAGGCCGTCGAGTCGGACAACGCGGTCGTCGTCATCGTCATCGCGCACCCGCATGCGGACGGTGAGGCGTGCCTCTCGATCGGGGCACCGCGTAGCGCCACCGCCGAGCTGACCCGTCCGCTGGGGGAACGGGCCGTCCTCGAGGTGCAGCAGGGCACGCCGGTCCCGCTCACGATCACCGGGTGACCCTCCCTTTGTGGGGGACGGTGGAGCACCCACGGCCCCACCGGTCCGGCATCCGAGGTATCGGACATCTGAGGTGATACCGCAACAAGTCAAATTGCATCGATGGCGACGGCGTGTCCTACGCTGCCCGGCGCGGTTGTACGACGCGGAACCCCTTCGTGATGAGAGGCGGCCCGGGTGACAGGGATGGACGGGACCGGTTCGGGATGGCGGGCCCGGTGGGCCAGGCGCGAGAGCGAGCGGCGGCGCGACGCCTACGAGGCCGCCGAGGACTCCTGGCTGCGGCGCGATGCTGACCTGCGGCAGCTGTGTGCCCAGGCGGAGGAGTCCGAGGGCTGGGTGGAAGCGCCGGCGGGCCTGCCGGTCGCGCTGGACGACGGCGAGGTCGTCTTCGCCGTTCTGCCGGCGGCGGAACTCATCGAGGTCGCGGCCCGCCACACCGCCGGTCTGCCCACGCCCGAGCTGACCGTCGTTCCCGTCGAGCGCACGGCCCGCCCGCCACGACTGCCCACGAAAACCAGGGTGGCTGACGCCGGGATGGCCGTGGTGACCGACCGCCGGATCCTCCTGCTCGGACGAGGCGGGACTCGCGAGTGGACGTACCCGCAGTTGAGCGGCATCGCGCACGACCCGGCGGCGCCGTTCACGCTGCTGCACACGCACGACGCCGCGGAGATGTTCGGCATACGGGTGCCGTCCGCCGCCGCGTCCGACTTCCGGCTGCGGCTCACCCTGGCGTACGCCGATGCCATCGGGGAGCGGGACGCCGTCCTTGACCGGCTCGACGAGGCGGTAGCCGCCCATTGGCGTACGCGACCGCCGACGCCGGCGGCGGCCACGCCGGCCCAGGCGCCGGCGAGCGCCCGCCTCGCGCGTCCGTCACTCGTCGCCGCCGTTGCGGTGGCCATCGCCCTGGCGGCGGTCGTCGGCGCGGTCCGCTGGTCCGCGCCGCAGCGGCCCGAGGCGGTGGTGAGCGCGGAGGTCGGTGCCGGTGCCGCGCCGGTCGGGTCGACCGCGCCCGAAGCTGACACCGCCATCGGGACGGCGGCCAGCTCCGCCGCCGCCACCCCCGGCACCGGGACGCCCGGCACGACGGCCGCGGGCGCGACTGGCTCCGGCCCGGCAGCCGGAACAACGGCCGCCGGCCCGGGAGTTTCCGCGCCTCCGGGTGGCCCGCCGGTCACGCCCCCCGGAAGGCCGACTCCCACCACCAGTTCCGACCCATCAACCCCAAGCCCGACCGCCTCGCCGGGATCGCCGAGCCCGACGCCGGGGGACCGCTGCGGCGCCCCGGAAAACCCGTACGGCTACAACTACTGCGGGGGCTCCTACGTCGACGACCCGGCCAGCGACGTCTGCAGCTACTTCGACTGCGTTGACACGTTCTGGAACGGCAAGGGCTACATGGTCCAGTGTCAGGACGGCATGGTGAGCATGACGGGGGTTCAGCGCGGCCCCTGCGCCGAGCACAGCGGCACCTGGCGGACGGTCTACGACGCATAGTCCGCGTTTCATGCCATGCCCAGGGCTACCCGAGTGCGACAGATCGATCACCGCGTGGGAACAGGACGTGACGAACAGCACCACCACCCGGCGCGCTGACCCTCGTTGGGCTCTGGAGCGATGGCTGGCAGAGCGGGCATGGTGGAGGGACCCAGTGATGGATGATCGGGCCGAGTGGGACGACCTGCGCGAGCGGCGGATGGCGGAGCCGGGGGCCGCCGAGGCGTACGAGGCGGCCCGGATCGCGTTCGAGCTGGGCCAGACGGCGCGGGAGCTGCGGGCGCGCGCCCGCCGCATGGTTCTCCGCCGGCGCGCGGCCCGCCCGTGAACACCTCGGTGCCGGGAGACATGCTGGTGCTCGAGGTGCAGCAGGGCCTGCCGGTCGCCGTCACGATCACCAGCTGATCCGCTCCGCGCCCGCAAAACCACCCGCCACGGTGGACAGGAGGGCGTGACCTGTGGCGGCCTCAGCGGTTGTACCACTTACGACGCCGAAACATCTTCGTAAGAGGTGACCCGAAGTGACGCATGTGGACAGGATCGGTTCGGGTTGGCGTGCCCGGTGGGCCAAGCGGGAGAACGCGCGGCGGCGACGTGCCCACGAGGACGCCGTCGAGGCCTGGTGCCTGCGGGGCGTAGCCCTGCAACGCCTGCGGGCCGCCGCCGAGGACGCTCCGACGATCCGGCCGGCCCTGCCCCTGGACCTGGCATTCGACGAAACCGTCGTGGCGGTCCAGCCGTCGACCGGGTTGGTCACCGTGCCGCGCCACGTGGACCTGCCCCACCCCGAACTGTCCGCGATCCCCGTCGCGCACCCGGACACCGCACCCCCGATGCCCGAGGGCAGCCGGGTGACCGACGCCGGCACCGCCGTGGTCACCGACCGCCGCGTCGTCCTGGTGAGTCGAAAGAGGACCCGCGAGTGGACGTACGGGCAACTGGGCGGTCTGACGCACCATCCGGCGGTGCCGGTCACCCTGTTGCACGGGTCCAACGGTGCGCTGGTGGCCGGCCTCCGGGTGCCCCGGGGTGCCGCGGCCCGCTTCCGGCTGCGACTGACCATGGCGTACGCCGACGCCACCGGGCAGCGTGACGCCGTCCTCACTCGGCTCGACGACGCGGTGGTCGCCAGCCGACGGTTACCGCCGGCGGCGCCGGTGCTGGTCAGCGCCACGCAGGCCCCCGGGTACCACCGCCTCACCCGCCCCGCGGTCGCCGCGGGCGTGGCGCTCGTCGCCCTCGCCGCGTTCGCGGCGATGGCCGACTCGGACCCGACCGGCCAGCCGCCCACCGCCCTCTCCACCGACGGCGGCGTCGTGGTCACCACCACCCCGGGTGCCGACACCAGCATCGGCCCGGCGGCCAGCAGCGCCCCTGCCGCCGATCCAGTCGCGCCGGGCAGGGTCGCTCCCCGTCCGGCGCCCGCTGGCCTGGCTGGCGGCTGGTTCATGCCCCCGCCGGTCGATCGCCGCGCGCCGCTTCCCTCCGACCGGGCCACCACCCCGGTGCCGCAGACCGCCGGGCCGCCCGGGCGGGTGCCCACCCCGGGCGGCATGCCCTCGCCGACCCTGGGTCCGACGGCCCCCCCGCCGGCCTCGCCTACTCCGACTCCTACTCCCACTCCGACTCCCGTGCAGCGATGTGGGGCGCCGGAGAACCCGTTCGGCTACACCTACTGCGGCGGCTCGCTGATCCACGAGCCGGCCGTCGAGGTGTGCGGCTACTTCGTCTGCGTGGACGGATTCTGGGCGGGTCACGGCTACCTCACGCAGTGCGGCGACGGAACGGTGGGCATGGTGGGCGGCCGGTACGGCTCCTGTCCCGACCGACCGGGAAGGAAGCAGCCGGTCTACGGGATGGCGTTCCATGGTGGCCCCGTCCTGCCGCCGGCCACTGCGCTGCCACCCGCCGCCGCGCCCGGCGGGGCGGCGCAACGTCAGACGGTGACGACGACCTTGCCGGTGGCGTGACCGCCCTTGACGTGGCGGATGGCGTCGGGCGCCCCGGCCAGCGGCCAGGTCCGGTCGACGACCGGGGTGACCTGGCCGGCCTCGATCAGCCCGGTCAGCGCCACCAAGTTCTGCGTGCTCTCCTTCGCCACCAGCGGCACCAGCCGCTGCCCGACGAACGGGGACAGTGCCAGCGCCCGCAGCTGCCGGTCGAAGCCCTGCAACCATTTCCCGTCGCTCGCCTCCCCGCCGACCAGGACGAGGGTCCCCTTCGGCGTGAGCACCCGCCGCAGCGGGGACAGCGGCCGGTTGCCGGCGGTGTCGACGACGACGTCGTACCGCTGGTCGGGGAGGTCGGCGCGGGTGTAGTCGACGACGTCGTCCGCGCCGAGGGAGCGGACCAGGTCGAGCTTGCCGGGCCCGCAGACGCCGGTGACGTGCGCGCCGGCGGCGCGGGCGAGCTGGACGGCGTACGAGCCGACGCCGCCACCGGCGCCGATGACGAGGACCCGTTGGTCGGGGCGTACCCGGGCGGCGTCGCGGACGGCGGTGAGCGCGGTCTGCCCGGAGACGGGGACGGCCGCTGCCTCGGCGTAGGTGAGGTTGGCGGGTTTCGGGGCGAGCCGGGCGGCGGGGGCGAGGGCGTACTCGGCGAAGCTGCCGGCGCCGGTGCCGTAGACCGCGTCGCCGGGGGTGAACCCGGTGACGCCGGGGCCGACGGCGGTGACGAGGCCGGCCAGGTCCAGGCCGGGGACGGGGTTGCGGGGGCGGCGCAGCCCGTAGCCGAGGCGTACCGGATAGGGCAGGCCGGTCATCAGGTGCCAGACGCCGGGGTCGACGCCGGCGGCGCGGACCCGCACGAGCACCTGGCCGGGGCCGGCGGTCGGCGGGTCGACGTCGGTGAGGCGGAGCAGGTCGGCCGGGCCGTACCGGTGCTGGACGATGGCCTTCACGATTCCTCCTGCGGGTACTGGAACACGTCGGTCAGCGGTACGCCGAAGACGGCGGCGATCTGGAAGGCCATCTCCAGCGAGGGCGAGTAGCGGCCCTGCTCGATGGCGATGACGGTCTGCCGGGTCACGCCGATCCGGCGGGCCAGCTCGGCCTGGGTCATCTCGTCGTGGGCGAAGCGCAGCGCCCGGATGGTGTTGGTGATCCGGGTCGGCTTCACCACGACTGGAACCCTCGCCGGTGGGCGACGATCTTCGCGACCGAGCCGACCACCGCCGACAGCACGAAGCACAGGTAGATGACGTTGGCGATCCAGAACTGGTCCCAGTCGGCGAGCGCCATCGCCAGGGCCGCGACGCCGCCGACGATCACGAAGGACTGGCCGATGTATTCGCCGAGCCGGTGGATCTCCCGGTCCCGTTGGTCCTTCTCGTTCGCCCCCTCGGGCGAGACGATCGAGACCAGGATGTTCAGCGCGATCGACGCGACGATCGCCCCGGCGACCGTGGCCAGCAGCGGGCCCGCGTAGGAGACGTCCGCGAGCGGGTCGCCGTCCGCGCGACCGAGGACCACCATCACGTACGCGGCATAGCCGGCGACCGCCACCAGTGCCATGATCCAGGCGCGTTTCTCCTCGAAGGCCACCGAGCTCTCCCCAGGTAAAGAATCTTTGACACCACGAGTGTCAAGCACAGCCGACACGATGTCAAGAATTCTTTACGTACTTGGAAAGGTCGGACCCGGCTGCTCTGATGAGTGGCCATGGGGGAGTCCGAGGCGCGCCGTACCGTCGAGGCGGTCTGGCGGATGGAGTCCGGCCGGGTGGTCGCCGGCCTGGCCGCGCTGGTCCGCGACGTCGGGCAGGCCGAGGAGCTGGCCCAGGACGCCCTCGTCGCCGCGCTGGAGACGTGGCCGCGCGACGGCGTACCGGCCAACCCGGGCGCCTGGCTGATGACCGTCGGCAAGCGCCGGGCCATCGACGCGCTGCGCCGCCGGCAGACCGAGGACCGCAAGGTCGCCGAACTCGGCCGCGACCTCGGCGGCGAGGAGTTCACCCCCGACTTCGACGCCGCCGTCGAGGAACCCATCGAGGACGACCTGCTCCGGCTGATCTTCGTCGCCTGCCACCCGGTCCTCTCGCCGATCGCTCGGGCCGCGCTCACCCTCCGGCTGGTCGGCGGCCTCACCACCGCCGAGATCGCCCGCGCCTTCCTCACCACCGAGGCCACCGTCGGCCAGCGGATCACCCGCGCCAAGCAGACCCTCGCCGCCGCCCAGGTGCCGTTCGAGGTCCCCGACCCCGCCGAACGCGCCGAACGGATCGACTCCGTGCTGGAGGTCATCTACCTGATCTTCAACGAGGGCTACTCGGCCACCGCCGGCGACGACTGGATGCGCCCGGCGCTCAGCGAGGAGGCGCTGCGGCTGGCCCGCATCCTGCAAGGGCTGATGCCCGACGAGCCCGAGGTGCACGGCCTCGCCGCGCTGCTGGAGATCCAGGCGTCTCGCACCGCCGCTCGCACCGGCCCCGACGGGGAACCCGTCCTCCTCAACGACCAGGACCGCAGCCGCTGGGACCAGCTGCTCATCCGCCGCGGGCTCGCCGCCATCGACCGGGCCCGGGCGCTCGGCGGCACCCCCGGCCCGTACGCCATCCAGGCCGAGATCGCCGCCTGCCACGCTCGGGCGCGTACCCCCGCCGAGACCGACTGGGCGCGGATCGCCGCGCTCTACGCGACCTTGGCTCGGCTCGTGCCCTCGCCCGTGGTGGAGCTCAACCGGGCCGTCGCGGTCTCCTTCGCCGACGGCCCCGCCGCCGGCCTGCAGCTGGCCCGCGCCCTGGCCAACGAGCCGGCGCTGGCCAACTACCACCTGCTGCCCAGCGTGCTCGGCGACCTGCTCGCCAAGCTCGGCCGCCACGACGAGGCCCGGTTGGAATTTGAGCGTGCCGCTTCCCTGACGGGCAACGAACGGGAGCGGGCGCTGCTGCTCGACCGCGCCGCCGCCTGTGACCGGCAGAAAAAATCTTGAGAGGTGATGTCGGATCCCGGCCGACCCGATCGACGCGTCAGTGAGAGCCGATGACGAGGAGATCGAGATGACCAGTACGACGATGCCGCGAAGCGGGGTCACCGGCGCCCTGTCGACGCGGACCCTGCTCGCGGCCGGAATCGCCACCGGGCCGGTGTTCGGGGTGGTGGCCACGGCCCAGGTGCTCACCCGGGACGGGTTCGACCTGAGCCGACAGCCGCTCAGCCTGCTCGCCCTCGGCGAGCACGGCTGGATCCAGACCGCCAACTTCGTACTCACCGGGCTGCTGGCCCTCGCCGGCGCCGCCGGGCTCCGACGGGCGCCGCGGGCAACGCCGGCCGGGACGTGGGGCCCCGCGCTGGTGGCGGTCTTCGGCATCGGCCTGGTCGTCGCCGGGGTGATGCCCTCCGACCCCAGCATGGGCTGGCCGGCCGGCGCGCCCGAAGGCTCGCCCGACTCGCTGAGCTGGCACGCCATCGGTCACGGCGGCGGGGCCATGCTGGCCTTCGGGTCCCTCACCATCGCCTGCCTGGTCTTCGCCCGCCGATACCTGCGCACCGGCCGGCGCGGCTGGGCGGTCTTCTCCCTGGCCTGCGCCCTGGCGACCGTCGTCGTCATGGCCTGGCCCGACCAGGACAGCATCAGCGTCCGGATGGCGCTGGGCTCGGTCTTCATCTTCGGGTGGCTCACCGCCGTGTCCGCCCACACCCTCACCGAGAGGAATCACTGACATGCGGTACATGCTCATGCACAAGCTGGACGAGGACGTCCCCGGCAACTTCGACCCGAGCCCCGAGTTCATCAAGACGATGGGCGCCTTCATGGAGGAGGTCGTCCAGGCCGGGGTGCTGCTCGCCGCGGAAGGGCTCTGCTCCAGCAAGCAGGAGGCGGCCCGGATCACCGTGGAGAAGGGCAAGACCACCGTCACCGACGGGCCGTTCACCGAGACCAAGGAACTCATCGCCGGGTTCGCGCTGGTCGACGTGCGGTCCCGCGAGGAGGCGGTGGAGTGGGGCAAGCGGTTCACCGACGTCTTCGTACAGCACGGGATCGACGTCGAGGTGGACGTGCGGCGGGTCCACGAGCAGCCCTGACGTTCTGTGCTGCGGGGAGCCGGCCTCCAGGCCGGCTCCCTTCTTGTCACATCTTCTGGCGGTGGCACGTCATCCGGGCATGAGAAGCATCGTGCGGGCCATGGTCGCGCTGCTCGGCCTGGCGGCGGTCGTCGTCGGGGTGTGGGCGCTGGTGGGTCCTTCCTCGTTCAGCTCGGCGGTCGACTTTCCGCCGCAGGAACACTTCGTGCACGACGTGGGGGCGTTCCAGCTCGGCATCGGGGTGACCCTGCTGCTGGCGCTCATCTGGGCCGACGCGCTGGCGGTGGCGCTCGCCGGATACCTGGTCGGCGGCATCGCGCACACGGTCGCGCACGTCGTGGACGCGGATCTCGGCGGCAGTGCCGGGCAGACCGTGCTGGTACTGCTGACCGCTGTCGTGGCGCTGGTCGCGCTGGTGTTCCGGCTGCGGGAGCTGGGCTGGGTGGTCGGGTACGTGTCGCCCTCCGCTTCCCCGGCCTGGGCTGGCCTGGTCCGGCAGAAGACGGTGGTATTGACGACGTTCAAGCGGGACGGGACGGCGGTGCCGACGCCGGTGAGCATCGCGGTGGTCGGAGAGCGGGCGTACGTGCGCAGCTTCGAGAAGGCGTGGAAGACCGTGCGGCTGCGGAACAACCCGCGGGTGACCGTGGCGCCGTCGACGGCGCTGGGCAAGCCGACCGGGGTGGCGGTGGAGGCGGTGGCTCGGCGGTTGAGCGGGGCGGAGTACGAGGCGGCCAGCCGGGCGTTGATGCGGAAGCAACCGATGCTGCACGGGGTGCTGGTGCCGCTGACGCACCGCCTCGGGCGGCGGAAGGCCGGGCGTACGGTGCACTTCGAGCTGACGCCTGCCGAGAATCAGAGGATCACGTCGGACAAGCGCCCTGCCAACACGTGATCTGCCGCGCCTGCCTCAATCCCGGGCCGGTTCCGCCTCACGGTCGGGACTCACCCAGCGCGACCTGAACGGCGACATCGCGCTTGGGATAGTGCGCCTCCACCTGATCCGCGCCGTACTTGTCGCGGAACATCTCCACCACGTGGTGGACCCGGTCGGCGTCGGTGATCGGTGTGGCGCTCGTGCTCAACGCCGTTCCGTTCGAGGCCACCTGGATCATCGGCGTCCGTCGGACGTTCTTGTACCAGTCGCTGTCCGAGCCGGTGATCGGGACCAGGAAGACGCTGTCTTCCTCCTGCACGAACCACACGGGGTGCGAGATCTGCCGTCCGGTCTTCCGGCCGGTCACGGTGATCTCTACCTCGCTGGCGCCGTCAAGCGCTTCCCTCACGGCTTCGGTCATGGTGTCCTCCGAGATCCCCCGACGTGCTCCCGCTTGCCAGGCTATGGACCTTTTGGGGAGCTCGCCGCAGGTTCCGGGACCCCGGCAGCAGCAACCGTCACGGGCACCTCACCAGCCGCAGGACCGCCCTGGTGTTCGTCGGGCTGCTGTCGTCAGCTTGAGTGTCGGTAATGGAGCCGGTTGCGCTCCTGGCTCAGCACCTGCGCTTCGTTGTACGGAATCAGGCAGCCGGCGAGCAGTTCGCGGCCCCGTTCGATGACCCGGTAGCGGTCGGCGTGGTCGGGGAGCCACTGTTCCGGCTCACCGATGGTCACCTCGAAGCGGTCGGCCGTCAACGGCACGGCACCAGGGGGCGGGCCGCCGAGCCGGTCCAGGTGCCCGGGGGAGAGGACCTGGTACCACATGGCGTCCGGCACGAGGAAGTCGCGGAGCATGTCGACGCCGTGCCGCCTCGGGTTGGGTTGGCCCGGTCGGACATGCTGGTACGGGCCGGGGTCCTGCCAGCGCGTCGAGTGCCAGGTGGGGTACGTCTCGGTCATCACCCCCGCCCAGGCGAGGCTGGCGGCGTGACCGCGGATCAGGTCGCGTTGCCGGCGCATCCGCTCAGCGACCTCAGCGTCGCTCCATCGTGCGCCGGCCACCGTGAGGGACATGGCGTTGTCCGAGTTGTTGATGGTGGTGGTCGCCGCCGAGCTGGCCAGGTCGGTGCTGATCATTCTCGCGAAGCCGTCGGCCTCGAAGGCCGGCCCCATGATCGGGCGGATGCTCCGCCAGGTGAGGGGCACATCGACGGCGAGAATGGTCCCGGAGAGCTGAGCCTCGGGGTGGTGTTCAGCATGCAACCACTGTGCCGCGATGTCGAGCAGCCACCTCTGCGGTTCGGGCCGGCCATCGCCCAGCGGCAGGCGCAGCAGTGCGCGAGCCGCCGGGGTGAACCGGGAGATCAGGTGATATCGGCCGGCCCGCGGTCCCCGGTCCGCCAGCCCGATCTCGGCGTCGTGGACGCCGGCGTCCTCGAGCCGTCGGGTCAGCAGAGAGGGGATGGTCTGCGCCGCCGGCAACGGTGTCGATCCGAGGTCCATCATCATCGCCGGGCCGTCGGGCAGCGGGACGGGCCTGGAGATGGACTTGGGACCAGTCTCGTCGGGCTGGTCACCCTCAAGCTCCCACAGGTCCGGCTGAGACGCGCGCATCGCCGCGAGAATGAGGCTGGGATCGGCCGTCGAGCGAACCTGGAGGATCACCGTCGCCTCGGTCGTGAGTTCAGCGAGGAGTTCCGGCTGGACCGTGATGGGCATCGAGGTTCCACTTCCCGTCTGGTCGGGCGATGGACGAGCTGGCCGGACCGGCGTCCACCGGTCCGGCCAGCCGTTTCAGTCACCGGCGTCGCGGTACCCGCCAGTATCCGCCCTTGTTGCGTCCGCTTCCCGTCTTGGCCTTCATCTTCGCCCGGGCCCCCTCGTCGGCGAGTTCCGCCTCGTCGAAGTAGAGGTGCCCCGCGTCGGAGGTGCCCCAGACGAGGACGTCGGTCTCCTTGCGGTTGAACAGGCCGAGGAAGCCGTCGCTGTAGCTGACCTCGAAGCCGTCAGCCCAGTCGCGCAGCTCGATGCTGTCTTCCCAGACGATGTTCCATTCCTTTTCAAGCGTGTGGTATTCCGCCAGCTCCTTGGTGACGATGTCTCTGCCCTTGCCGTTGTCCCACCGCTTGACCTCGTAGATGTCTTTCTCGTCGGTGACCAGGTCGAGGCGGAAGGTATTTGTTGGCATGATCCATATTCCGTCGGAACGTTGCTGGAAGCCGCCCGACTTCGGGCCCACCTCCCAGTCCACGTTGATGTTGAGGCCGTAGTCGAACATGTCCCAGAAGGCCCAGAAGGCACCGTCGCGGCGCTCGCTGAGCTCGTTGATCGCGAATGCCTGGGCTGCCTTCTCCCCCTGGCTCGGCCTGGCGTACCACATCTCCGACAGCGGCGCCTGCGCTCCGTTGAGGGCCCATTCCTTGCCGTCGTAACCGCCGCGGGTCATCAGCTGGATCCCCTGGAAGCACTTGGGCCTTCTTGGGTTGGGCGTGTTCTCCACTTCCGGACACGGCTGCCCTGCGGCGAGCGACGGGACGAGCCCGGCGATGATGTTGAGGACGTCGTCCGGCATGGGGAACTCGCCCCGCGGGTCGGCGAAGTTCAGCGGACTGTTGTTCGCGTACGCGTAGGGGCTGACGACGTCGGTCTGGCCGGCCTCAGTGGCGAGCGGGTCGCGGGCGGTGAACCGGCCGACCGTGGCGTCGTAGGAGCGGGCCCGAAGGTAGATCGTCCCGCCGGAGGCCAGCTCGCCGCGGTAGCCGAACCGGGGGTCGAGAGGTGGCTGACCGGTGCCGGAGCCCTCGGCGTCGTTCGGCTTGGGCACGCCGAAGACGTCGTACTCGCTGGACTGCGCCCACCGCCACGTGTCTCCGGTCTGGATCGCCGACCCGAACGCGTCGCGCGCGAACGTGCCGGAGCCGCACGGGCTGTCGGCGAAGACCCGGCCATGGCCGTAGACGAAGTTGGCGTCGGCCCGGTACTCGCCGTCGGGATCCGGTCCATCGTCGTTGTTGGGGCACGTCGCGTTTCTTCCGGCCCCGGGGTCCTCACGTTGTTGGAGGATCTGCGCGACCGGGTCCGTCCGGCTCCACCGGTACCGCATGGTCCGGGTCCGCGGAGCGTCGGCGTCTTCCTGCTTGGTGGTGGAGGTGAGCACCGCCAGCAGGTTGTCGCCATCGTAGGTGTGTTGCCGGGTCTGGGTGACTTTTCCGTCGGTGAAGGTGACCGTATCCGGTCGCCCGAATGCGTTGTAGCTCGTGGTCCGGCGCGTGGCCGCGTCGGACTGTTCGACCAGGCGCCCGGACGTGTCGTAGCGGTAGTCGACGCGCTCGGTGCCGGTGACGGCGCTCAGGAGCTGGTCAGCGGCGTCGTAGGTCAACCGGGTCTCGACGCCGTCGCGCCGGATGGAGGTGCGGTTGCCGACCGGGTCGTACGTCGCCTGCAGCACGGTCTCGTCGTGGTTGGTCACGGCGACGAGCTGCCCGGCCGGGTCATGGCTGTAGGTGAATTCGTCGCTGCCCTCGACCTTTGTCTTGAGCTGGCCGTCCGCGTCGTAGCTCAGGTCGGTCAGTCGGGCGTGCTTGCCGTTGCGCAGGTCCTCGAAGCGGGTGAGCAGCCCACCCTCGTAGTGGTAGCGGCGCTCCCAGTCGCTGGGCAGGCCCTCGGTCAACAAGCGGCCGTCGGGGTCCAGCGTGTACCGAGCGTCACCCGACTTCGGGTCGTGCACGCCGACCAGGCGGTTGTTCGCGTCGTACTGTGTGTATTTGACCTATTTACGTTACTAGGAAAACGGCGATTGCCACGATGGCCTTCGTGACCGATGACGATGCGGCGACTGCGGTGCCGACTACCTCGCGGAGGCCATCGAGTCGGGCAAGGCGGTTGTCGTGATCGTCATCGAGCGCCCCCATGCCGACGGCGAGGCGTGTGGGGATGTCGGAGCCCGCCCCATCGCCACTGTCGACCTGGCACAACCGCTGGGGGAGCGGGCCGTCCTCGAGGTGCAGCAGGGCCTCGCCGCTCAGCGGCCGCTCTCGCGCTCGGCCTGGCGACGTACGGCGTGGAGCAGGCGTCCCAGCAGGACGCGGTGCCCGCCGGAACCGATGACCAACAGGCGGCACACCCGGACGAATGGATTGCGGCACGCGCAAGCTATTGCGTGGTGCAGCTGTTGACGCCCGGTGCGCTGTACCTCGGTGACGACCTGCTCCCGCAGCCGACCTGGCCGCACGACCATCAGCAGCGCGTCGACGTCTTCCTCGACCGGCTCGTCCACGAACGAGGGATCCGGCCGGTGGTCATGGGATGGGCATCCGGCCTGGTCGTCGGCGCCCGTATCTAGCGGACTACCCTCGCCGGTATGTCCGACTCCCGCCTGCTGCGTATCGGTACCCGCAACTCCCCGATGGCGCTGGCCCAAGTCGAGCGGGTCCGCGCGATGCTCGCCGACCGGCACCCCGAGGTCACCGTGGACGTGATGTCGATGTCGACCAGCGGGGACCGGTGGCACGGCGACCTGGCCGCACTGGGTGGCAAGGGGGCGTTCACCAAGGAGGTGGACGCCGCCCTGGTCGCCGGGGACGTCGACCTGGTGGTGCACTGCGTCAAGGACGTACCCGGGGACCGGCCGGCACCAGCCGGCACGGTGATGGCCGCCTACCTCACCCGCGACGACATCCGGGACTGCCTCGTACACCCGGGCGGACTGCGCATCGAGCAGCTGCCCGCCGGCACCCGGATCGGTACCTCCGCGGTCCGGCGGGTCGCGCAGCTGGCCCTGCACTGGCCGAACCTGGTGCCGGTGGCCATCCGTGGCAACGCGAACAGCCGGCTCGCCAAGCTCGACGCCGGCGACAAGTACGACGCGCTGCTGCTCGCGGTCTCCGGCCTGCAGCGGATCGGGCAGGCCGACCGGATCACCCACCCGATCGACGTCGACACGATGGTCCCGGCCGTCGGCTCCGGCACCCTGGTCCTGCAATGCCGCGACGACGACACCAGCACCCGTGACCTGGCCGCGAGCCTCAGCGACCCGCGGACCGGGCAGGAGACCGTGGCCGAGCGGACCATGTTGCACATCCTGCAGGGCAACTGTCACTCACCGATTGCTGCGCTCGCGCGCACCGAGCCCGACGGGCGCCTCGGCCTGCGGGCGAGGGTGATCAGCCTCGACGGCAAGACCGTGCTCGACGTGCACGAATGGGCGGCGGACCCGATCACCCTCGGGACCTCCGTCGCCGCGGCCCTGTTGCGCCAAGGCGCCCGTGACCTCCTCGATCTGCCTGCCCACGGGTCGGCCTGACCGACCGTCAGATACCGTCGCCCCGAGCCCAACCCGAAGATCACGGGCACGGGGCCGCGGCTATCGGTCGGCCGGGTCTGCGGAGGCGCGCGTCTCGCTGAGTCGCAGGGCGAACAGCAGGTCCGGGTGTGGGCGTGCGGTGGCGCGGTGCGGCTGCTCCACATCCGGGACCACGTCGGTAGCCAGGCCACGGTCGGCGTGCGCGGTGAGCAGGTCAACCGGTCCGTCGCGGCGCTGGTCGCCGAAGGGGCGCAGCAGGCGGGAGCCACGGCGGACGACCACCGGGCTTCGACAAGACCGCCTACAAGCAGCGCAACACCGTCGAGCGCTGCATCAATCGGCTCAAGCAGTGGCGCGGCATCGCCCGAACCCGGAAACCTCGTCGCCACCTCTGCCCACCTGTCACACCTGTTCGAAGAACGCTCAAGGCATCCGACCCCACACGTCGAGCCGTCCGAAAAGGATTGCTGGTCGAAGGTAAGATGCACACCGGGTAGCGAAGGCTGCCCGGCAGGGTGATGAGCGAGCGCCCATGGGCGCTTCAGACTCCAGGCGTCGGTTGTACCGAACACACGGGGGAAGCCATGTTCGAGCGACTGGGAAGATTCGTCGTACGCAGGGCCTGGTGGGTGATTGGCGGCTGGGTGCTCGCGGCAGCAGCCATCGTCCTCACCACGCCGTCGCTGGCCGACATCACCTCCGCCGATCAGGCCAGCTTCCTGCCCCGCTCGTACGAGTCCATGCAGGCCATTGAGCTCGCGAAGAAGGCGTTTCCGCAGCAGGCCACAGCGACAGCGACCATCGTGGTCAAGCGCGCCGACGGGCAGTCGCTCACGCAGGCCGACGAGGCGAGGGTGGGCCAGCTCGCCCAGTCGCTGAAGGCCAAGAACATCTCGCGCACGTCCGGCTACCTGACCGGCCCGCAGGCCGTGGCGCCGGACAAGTCGGTGCAGGTGGTGAACGTCGGGCTCGATGCGGTCGCCCCGGACGACCCGGCGCTGCTCGACGCCGTACGCGATATGCGGGCGGCTATCGGTCCGGAGCTGGCGGGCAGCGGGCTGAGCGCGGGCGTGGCCGGCGACGTAGCGAGCTTCGTCGACAACGAAGACACCTTCAACAAGGCTTTTGCCGTGGTCCTCATCGCGACGATCATCCTGATCATCGGACTGATCCTGATCATCTTCCGCAGCCCCATCGCCGCGCTGCTGCCCGTGGTGGTCATCGGCGTTGTCATGTGGATCACGAGCGGGCTTGTCGCCGCGGCGGGTAAGGCGTTCGATCTCAATGTGAGTCAGGATCTGCAGACGGTGCTGCTGATCGTGCTGTTCGGCATCGGCACCGACTACATCCTGTTCCTGCTCTTCCGCTTTCGCGAGCGGCTGCGGGCCGGTGACGACAAGCGCACCGCGATGATGGTCTCCGTCGAGCGGGTCGGAGAGGTCATCACGTCGGCCGCGGGAGCGGTCATCGTCGCGTTCCTCGTGCTCCTCCTGGCTTCCCTGGGCTTCTTCGGCTCGCTGGGCCCGGCGCTCGCGATCGCCGTCGGCGTCATGCTGGTCACCTCGCTCACGCTCATCCCGGCGGTCGTCTCGTTGCTCGGCCGGTACGTCTTCTGGCCGTCCAAGGCGTGGCGGCGTGCTCCCAAGGCCACCGTGTCGCGTCGTCTCGGGGCCGCCATCGGGCGCCGGCCGGCGCTCGTCGCGGCGGCATCCGGCGCCCTGCTGGTCGCGCTCGCCGCAGGCGTGTTGACCTACAAGGCCGACTACGACTTCAGCGCCGGCTTCCCCCAGGACACCGAGTCGGCGAAGGCCGCCGCGGACCTGCAGCGCGGGTTCGCCGCCGGTGCGCTCGCCCCGACCGAGGTCTACCTGACCACCGCCAACGGGTCGCCGCTGACCGAGCGACAGGTCAGCGACTTCGCGGCGGCCGCGGCGGGCGCCCCGGGAGTGGGCCGGGCGCAGCCCCCGGAGCGCAGCAGCGACCCGAGTGTGGCCCGGGTCAACCTGTTGCTCGACGAAAACCCGGTCTCCAACGAGGCGATCACGCTCGTCCGCGAGGACCTGCGCGACGCCCTGCACGCGGCGGCCCCGCCCGGCACCCGGGCGGTGGTCGGCGGACCCACCGCGATCTTCGCGGATATCAACTCGGCGAACAACCGGGACCTGTCGGTGATCCTGCCGGTGGCGGCCGCCCTGATCGCGCTCATCCTCGCGCTGCTGCTGCGCAGCCTGGTCGCGCCGATCTACCTCGTGATAGCGGTCCTACTCAACTTCGCCGCCACGCTGGGCGCCACGGTCTATCTCTTCCAAGGGCTGCAGGACAAGCCCGGAATCACCTTCCAGCTGCCGATCATCCTCTACCTCTTCGTGGTGGCGATCGGGACCGACTACAACATCCTGATGATCGCCCGACTGCGTGAGGAGGCGCGGGAGGGCAACGAGCCGCACGAGGCCGCCGCTATCGGGGTGGAACACGCCGGCCCGACGGTCGCGGCGGCCGGGCTGATCCTTGCCGGGACGTTCGGAGTGCTGATGCTCGCGCCGATCTCGTTCCTGCAGCAGATGGGCTTCGCGGTGGCGATCGGCATCGTGCTGTCGGCGTTCGTCATGTCGATGTTCCTCGTCCCCGCCCTGACCGCTCTGATCGGGCACCGGGCGTGGTGGCCGGGCCACGGCGACGAGCGGCCAGCCAGCGGGCGGCACGTCCCGCCGGAGCCGGCGAGCGTGGCGAAGGTGTAGCGGGCGGCACCTCGGCGTGGGTGGTCCCGTCTCACGGTCAGGCAAGGCATTGGCCGCCCGGGAGGGCGCCGAGCGGCTGGGGGTCTTTGCCGCCCGATCCTGAGCCGTGCAGGTAGCCGACGAGGCAGGCGTCACCGATCGGGATCCCGTAGACGATGGTGTTCCGGGGCGCGGGATCGACGGACCCCGCCGACCGTACGATCGCGCCGGCGAAGCCCGCGTCCTCAAGCGCCCGACGGACCTCGACGATGACCTGGTCCGCGCTCGGTGGTGGGAAGAGCCGCCGTCGGGCCTGCTCGGCGGCGCACTCGCCGGTCATCGGCGCACACCGGTCCCCATGCCGGTCGATCGCCGCCTCGACGGCGTCCGCGCGGGCCTCCGCGTCCGCGCGCTGTCGCGCCGTCAACCGGGTACGTCGCACCGTGTCGGACACGACCCGGTCACAGTAGGTCGGGTCGTCCTCGCCAACGGGACCGAACCAGGTGCAGAGAATGGTGTCCTCGCCGTTCCCCGTGCCGGCCGGCTGCGGTGCCGGCTGCGGATCCCCCCACTTCGACGCCGCCGCCCGGTCCGTCTCCCGACCCGACTGGTCCGTCCCGTCTGGGCGAAGGACGAGCGCCAGGCCGACCACGACCGCGACGACCAGCGCGCCGGTCACGGCGACCGTCAGCCAGCTCGCGCCTGAACCAAGGCGCTGGTCGGCCGCCCCGCCGGGCTCGTGCTCGGATGACCGGAGAGGTTCAGACATGACGGGCAGCATAGGAGGATCCAGGCGTCGCGGCTGCCCCCATCGTCTGGTGTCCGGGCTCCACGCGCTCCATCACCGCAACGTACCGCCGTCACCGCGCCCACCGGCCTCGTCCCGCCCGCCGGTCGCTCGCCAGAGTGGCAGGCCGCTTCCGCGGGTACACGAACAGTGACCGATCCGGTCCAATGAGGAGGTGAGGGCGTGTCCTGGGCGAGCTTGAGGGGTTATACCCCACGCCATGCCGAATCATCTTCGCGGGAGGCGGCCTCGGTGACGGAGGAGGACAGGACCGGTTCGGGTTGGCGTGCCCGCTGGGCGACACGAGAGAACAAGCGGCGGCGGCGCGCCTACGAGGACGACGTCGAGGCCTGGTACCTGCGAGGGATTCGACTGCTCCGCCTGCGAGCCGCAGCCGAGGAGTTGCCGGTCGAAGCGGCGACCGGTCTGCCGGTGGACCTGGCCGACGGCGAGGTCGTCCTCGTCGTGCAGCCGGAGGCGGATCTGGTCGAAGTCGATGAAGGCTGGGAAGCGGACCTGCCCGTACCCGAACTCGCCGTCATCCCCGTCCGGCGGACGAACCGGGAGCACCGGTTACCCGAGGGCGTGCGAGTCACCAACACCGGCACCGCCGTGGTCACCGACCGCCGCCTGATCCTTCTGGGACGCGAGGACCACCGTGAGTGGCCGTACGTGCGGGTGAGCGACCTCGCGCACCACCCGGCGGCGCCGATCACGCTGCTGCACACCATCGGCGGTCGGCCGCTTGCCGGCCTCCGCGTCCCCCTGGCCGCCGCGACCCGCTTCCGGCTGAGACTGACCATGGCGTACGCCGGATTCATCGGCCAGCGCCGCCTGGTCCTCGCCCGGCTCGACGAGGCGGTGGCCGCCAACCGGCGGTCACGGCCGCCGCTGCCGGTGGTCGCCACGGCGGCGCAGGCGCCGGCGAGAGCCCGCCTCGCCCACCCCGTGATCGTCGCCGCCGCCGTCGCGCTCATCGCCCTGCCGGCGTACGCCATGACGGTCGACTCGCGCGGACCGGACCGGGGCGCCTTCGATCGCGGAGACGCTGGGGCGCCGCTGCGCACCGCGCTTCCGGAACCCGCGACGGAGCCCAGTAACGTCCCCACCACCGATCCGCCTGCGCCCAGCACGACCATCCCCCGCGCAGCGGATCCCGAGGTCACCGTCGGTGCGCCGACGCCCCGTCCGGTCGGCCCGGACGCGGTCCGGCCGATCCCCACCCCTGGCTCCGTCGAGCCGGCACCGGCCACTGCCGCCTCCCCGGTCGTTCCGATCCCTGTGCCGGCGGACCGGTGCGGGGCGCCGGAGAATGGGTACGGCTACAACTACTGCGGCGGCTCTCTCGTCCATGAGCCCGCCCCCGACGTGTGCAGCTACTTTGTCTGCGTCGAGGGCTTCTGGGAGGGCAGGGGTTACCTGACCGTGTGCGAGGACGGCAGGGTCGGCATGGTGGGCGGCAGGGCTGGCACCTGCCCCGAGCGCGGCGGCAGGAAAGAGCCGGTGTACGTGTATCAGCCCGTCGCGGGTTAACGCTTGCCCTGTCGCGTGCGGAGAATGAGCGCAGGCGGCGATCAGCATCGCAGTGTTCCCTATGCACCCAGTTGCTCGTCCTTCTCGCTGCACGAAACGCGGAAGCTGGAGGCCGAGCTGACCGGGCTAGCCCCAATGCGCCGCGGCCTCTGCCGGGGAGGCGGCGGTAGGCCGTCATCTCACACTCGCGACGCCTCCGACGACCAGAGATCCTCTGCCCACGCTAGGTGGGCACCCAGGTAGTCGGGGCGAGGGCGGACCTGAACAGGGATGGCCAGGACCCTGGCGTCGAGAAGTGCAAGCTCCGGAAAAGCCGTCAGCGAGGGCGCCACCCGTACGATCCAGCCGGCCGGGTCGACAGCCAGCAGGAACCGATCGAAGAGCGAATGCAGGTCCCGGCGAAGCAGAATGCCGCCCTGCACATCGTGCTCGCTGGCATCGCAGTAGCGGTAGAGATGAGCGGCTTCGATGGCAGCAGCGGGTTGGGGCCCCGTGATCAGGCAGCGGTCACCGAACCGTTGGCGCAGCACCTGCCTGAACTTCGCCTGCCCAATGCGGTAGCGGCCGAGCGTGTTGCGGTGGCCACCGGGGATCTGGGGATCGGTGGAAGCGATCCACCACTGCATGCTCGGGTCGACAGATTCGGAGAACAGGTGCATCGTCAAGCCGGGATCGAGTTCCCGAATCGAGTGCTGCTGGGAGCGGGAGAGGTAGGCGGGCGCGAGCTCGGTCACTCGGAGATCTGTGGTCGGCCGCCAGGTACGGGCGTAGTCACCCACATACACGGTGACCTCAATGTTCTCCTCAAGAGGCACGTCGAAGGTGGCCTGGCAGGGTGAACACTTGTACCGCGGTATTGCCTGCTTCCGGGGCTTGAACGAGGTGTTCCGACACTCGGGGCAACGACGCCTCACCTTGGTCTGTGTCTCGGTGTGGATTTCGTCGATCCACCCGACTCCGAGGACGAAGTTGCTGTCACGTAGCACTGCGAGGTCTCCTGGCCGGACGGAGGCATGGTGCGGGACTGTCTTGTCCCATGCGTAGCGGCTGCCCAGAATGTCGCGATAACCAGAATTGCCCCCGAACTGGCGATCGGCATCGTCGATCGTCAGGAGGCTCCATGCTCGGCCCATGGCAGAGCTTTCTACCGCAACATTGATCATTCAGCTGTCCCTGTGGCCAGCTACTGGTACTGAACCGCTGGCCGGTCGGGGGGTCCCGTTCGCAGGACCCCTGCCTGTAGGGTCTGCAAAACCGCCAGTGGGGAGGTGGGTCGATGCATCCTGGGCTGGTACCTGAGCCCGGACGGGAGACAGCGGGCTCTCTCGTGAGGTCGAAGGACTCGGCCCACCGCAGACGCAGCTGCCGGCTGAACGCGGCGGCGCTCCGCACCGCACCGCGTTCTCCATAGTTTCGGTCAGAGCCGCCGACCACGCGTTTTCCCTGAGACCCACCGGTCATCCGGCTGCCGAACAGCCCACTGACCTGACCCGAAGGTGCCACATGTTCAGCCGCTCCACGTCCCCGGCCGAAACGCCGTCGCTCATCCTCGACCGGGCCACCTCGCTCGTCGAGTACCTGATGGCCGTGCGGGCGCAGATGGAACGGCCGGCACGGACCATCCCGACGGGCGACGCCTTCTGGCAGCACGCGTTCCCCGCGCACGCCGCCTGCGAGGTCGGGGTCTCCGCCGACGGCGCCAGCTGGCTACGGGTGGGGCTTCCGGCGCAACCGCGCCCGCTTCGGGCGCCCGCGCACCTCGCGGCGTTCCTGCCCGGCCCGATCTCGTACGCCGCCGAGCCCCAGCTGGTCGGCGACGAGGACAAGCTGGAGCAGATCCGGCCCCGGTTCGAGCTCTGGCGGGAGCAGGAGTGGCGCCCGTGGGCCGTCGAGGCGAAGCGGACCGACGAGGTACGGCAGCTGCACCGCAGCCTGTTCGACCTGAAGCACCGCGTCGACATGAACGCCGCCACCGACGAGCTGGTCTGGGGTCACGGCATCGTCCGGATGGACGTCGCCGGGCACCGGGTGCAGTACCCGCTGATCGTCACCCCGGTGGCGATCGAGTTCGACGCCGACCGGTCGATGGTGACGGTGGTGCCGCAGGGCGCCGCCCGACTGCAGACCGACCCGCTGACCGGACTGGACGAGCGCTACCTGAGCCAGCTGCTCGCCCTGGCCGGCCCGGGTGGCCAGCTCGACATCGACGTGTGGGACGAGTTCACCCGCCGGGAGTTCTTCGAACGGGCCCTGCGCCGCCTGGGCGAGGACCCGGTCGTCCGGGATGCCGACCAGGCGAGTCCCGGCGGTCCGCACGTCCACGACACCGGAGTGCTCTTCGCCCGGCCCCGGCAGCGGATGCTGCGCCGCTTCCTGGAGCAGCTGCGGGCCCGACTGCTCGCCGGCGACACCGACAGCATCGGCTCACTCGCCGCGATCCTCGCCCACGAACCGAGCAAGCTGGAGATGCCGCAGGACCAGCCGCAGCGGTGGACACCGCTGGGGGAGCGGCTGCTCATGCCGCTGCCCACCAACGAGGCGCAGGAGTCGATCGCCCGCCGCCTGGCCCAGCACCGTAACGTCGCCGTCCAGGGCCCACCCGGTACGGGCAAGACGCACACCATCCGCAACCTGATCTGCCACCTGATGGCGCACGGCAAGCGCGTCCTGGTGGTGGCGCAGAAGGAGGACCCGCTGCGGGTGCTGCGGGACGGCCTGCCGCAGGAGATCCAGTCGCTGTGCCTGGCGGTGCTCGGTCGCTCCACCGACCAGCTCGTCCAGCTCCAGCTGGCCGCCCGTGAGCTCTCCGACCGCGGCGCCACGCTCGACCGTCGCAGCGAGCAGCAGCGGGTGGACCGGCTGCGCCGCCAGCTGGAGGAGGCGGAACGGGACCTCGGGCAGGCCCTCGGCGGGCTGCGCACGATGGCCGCCAACGAGGCCGCCCACTACGAGATTGACGGCATCCGGCTGTCCCCCAGCGACGTCGGGACCTGGTTGCGGGAGCGGGCCGACCGCTACGGGGACATCCCCGACGACGTGCCACCGGACGTGGATGCACCGCTGAGCGCCGACGAGTTCACCGAGCTGCTCGACATCGCCCGCCGTACGGCGCGGCAGGACCGGGCGCAGGCGCTGCGCCACCTGCCGACGGTCGCCGACCTGCCGCCGGCGTCGGCCATCCTGGCCGGCCGGCGGCAGCTGGCCGATGCTCGCCGGGAACTGGACCACCTCGCCGCCGCTAGCGTCACGTTGCCCGAGGTACGCGCCTTCGGCCGGCAGCAACTCGACGATTTCGTCGGGCAATTGCGTGAGGCGCTCACCGTGCTGACCGCCCGCGAGGGCTCCTGGACCGACCGGCTGGCCATGCTGCTGCAGGCCGACCCGAACTGGCAGCACATGTGGCAGGACCACGTCACCGCCTGCCAGCGGGTGCTCGGGGAGCTGACCGCGGCGGCCCGGCTCATCGCCGGCCACCAGGTGACGGTGCCCGACGCGCAGCTGACCGAACCGCGTCGGCTGGTCGCGCAGCTTGGCGAGCTGCGGCAGCGCTTCGCCACCGGCAAGGGTGTCAGTCGGCTCTTCCAGGGCACGCTGGCCAAGTTGGCGACTGAGTGCCGCATCGACGGTGAGGTGCTACGGACGACTGAGGACGTGGACATCGTCGTCGCGTTCGTCACCCGGATGCGGCTGCGCCAGGAGCTGGGCACCCGGTGGGCGGAGTGGACCCAGCTGCTCAACCTCGACGTTCCCGGTGCCGGCGCTCCCCCCGAGGTGTGGGTCGGCCGGCTGCTGACCGAGGGGGAGACCGCCCTTGACTGGGACCGTCGCCGCTGGCCTGCGCTGCACGCCGTCCTGCGCCGGCTGGTGCCGACCGCGGCGAGCGCCGTCGACGTACGCCGGCTCACCGCGCTCAGCGACCTTGTCGCCCGCTGCGCGACGGTCTTCGAACACGACCGCCTGCTCGTCGTCGACCGGGAACTCACCGCCGCGCTGCAGCACGGCATGTCGGACAGCGAGGCCAGCGAGCTGTGGCGGCTGCTCGACCTGAGCCGGCAGAGCGCCGACCTCGACGGGTGGGACGGCATCCTCGACGAGGTACGCCGGCTGGCCGCCCTACGTCCCGACGCCCAACGCTTCCTGCACCTCTCGACCCGGCTGCGGGAGGCCGCGCCCGGCTGGACCGCGGCCATCGATGACGGCACCGCGCCCGCGCTCGGTGGCACCGGGGCGGACTGCCTGCACCGGTGGCAGTGGCGCCGGGCGCAGACCTGGTTCGACAGCGTGGTCGGCAGCGTCGACCCGGTCGCCCTCGGCCGGCGCATCGAGCAGACCCGGGAGCGGATCCGGGGACTGACCCAGGAACTCGTCGTCGCGTCCTCCTGGCTGGAGGTCTCCTTGGCGCTCGATGACCGACGCCGGGCCGCGCTCGCCGACTGGACCACCGCCCTGCGCAAGATCGGCAAGGGTACGGGCAAGAACGCCGCCCTGTGGCAGGCACACGCCCAGCGGGCGATGAGTGCCGCGGTCGACGCCGTACCGGTCTGGGTCATGTCCGTGGACCGGGCCATCGAGCAGTTCGCCGGCGGCGCCCACTTCGACGTCGTCATCGTCGACGAGGCGTCCCAAGCGGACATGTTCTCGCTGCCCATCCTCAGCCTCGCGGAGCGAGCCGTCGTCGTCGGCGACGACCAGCAGATCGGCCCGCAGCTGTCGTTCGTCGGCACAGTCACCGGCCTGATCAACTCCCACCTGGTCGACGTGCCCTCCGCCGAACACTTCGACCCGGAGAGCAGCCTCTACGACCACGCGGTCCGCCGCTCGCCGGAACGCATCCTGCTTACCGAGCACTTCCGCTCCGTACCGGCGATCATCGGCTTCTCCAGCGAGACCTACTACGGCGGCGAAATCGAACCGCTGCGCACCGACCGCCCCGCCGGCATCGGCGACCCAGTCGTCGCCGTGCACGTGCCGGACGGGATCCGGCAGGACCTGCTGACCTACGGCAACGTCAACGTCGCCGAGGCCGACGCGCTCGTTGACCGGGTCGCGGCGATCGTCGCCGACCCCGCCTACGACGGGCGCACGATCGGCGTGGTCAGCCTGTTGAGCACCAGCGGGCAGGCCCTCTACCTGCTCACCCGGATCCGCGAGGTGATCGGGGAGGAGGAGATGGAACGCCGCCGGCTGCGCGTCGGTGACTCGTACACCTTCCAGGGCGACGAACGCGACGTCGTCCTGGTGTCGCTGGTGGTGTCGCCGCACCACGGACCGGTGTCGGCATTCACCAGGCGGGACCACCACCGGCGGGTCAACGTCGCCGCCTCCCGGGCGCGCGACCAGCTCTGGGTCTTCCACTCCGTCCAGCCCGCCGACCTGCGCGAGGACGACGCCCGCGCGCTGCTGCTCAACTACTGCCAGAACGTCACCGCCGCCGACGAGGCTTACGACGACCTGGAGAAGCGGTGCGACAGCGACTTCGAACGCGAGGTGCTGCGCCGCATCCTGCGTCGCGGGTACCGGCCGCTGCCGCAGTTCCGCATCGGCGGGTACCGGATTGACTTCGTGCTGCCGGCCCCCGACGGACGCCGGCTGGCCATCGAGTGCGACGGCGACGCCTACCACGGGCCGGAGCAGTGGGAGAGCGACATGCGCCGGCAGGGGGTGCTGGAGCGGGTGGGCAACTGCGTCTTCGTGCGCATCCGTGGCAGCGTGTTCAGCCGTGACCCCGAAGCGGCGCTGGAGCCGCTGTGGCAGCGGATCGACGAGCTGGGCATCACCGCACCCCCGCCGGTAGCGACCCCCTCACCTGCCGTAGACACGGCGGTGGTCATCGACGCCATGCCGGTCATCGACGTGCCGCCCCTTTCCAAGCAGGATGGGCCAGTGGCTGTTGCGGGTCGACACCTGGGCGACGAGGTCGGGTCGGTCGTCGATGCCGAGCCGGTGGAGAAGCACGCTGAGGAGGAGGCGTCGGTCGAGGAACCGACGGTGGGCGGGTCCGGAATACCTGGATCGCCGCCCGTTCTTGAAGTTCTCGTCCCAGACGACCCGTCAGAGCTTGAGGCGGCAGAGACGCCTGCTGTGCCCGAGCATGCGGAAGCTCCTGCGCCCGGATCGCCGACAGGAGTCCCACAGGACAGCGAGGAGCCGCGGGCGACTTCGTTGCCGACGGGTGTCGGACCTGTCACCGCCGTTTCCGACTCACGGCCGCTCTCCCGGGGCCGGGCGGGGGCCGAAGAGCAGGAGACGGAGGATTATCCGGACGCGTCGGTGCCGGCCGGCTACCGCAGTGTCGCCTGGCTGCGCCCCTATGAGGCGGGAGCAGTGATCAGCAGCTACCGGCATCGCCAGGACGTGCCGGTCCGGCACGAAGGCAAGGTGCTCGGCTGGGCCAGATTTCACGCCATCACGTCGGCTGAGGCGCGGAGGCACCGGGCCAACGTCCGAATCGACCGGGCAGAGCCCGACGGTCCCCGGGTGGTCTGCTGGGTACGCCAGAACGAGGCCAAGGCCGTCTTGGACGCGGCGAGGGCCCGACAGGACAGCCCCGTCGAGGATCGCGACGGCTCGCCTGACGGGATGGTCCAGTACTTTGCCCCGGGCAGTGCCGCGGCGATCCGGTACCGGAGTGTCACCCGACTCCTGAGGCTGATCGCTGAGGATGACCGGAGTCCGCGGAGGCTCTCAGCCGAAGCCGTGACAGGACGTCCATCGGCCGGACAGGCGCCGTCCGGGTCTGAGCCGGAGGGACGGGAACTGGAAGCGTCCTTCCACGCGGCGATGGTGAGGACCTACGAGCGGGCTCGTGATGAGGCGAACTACAACGCGGGTGTGCTGCTCAGGATGGTTACGGCGAAGGGCGGGTTGGCGACGGCCCGACAGCTGCTGGCCAACCCTTCGGTGTCTGACGGGTTCACGGCCCTCTGGGAGCGGGGTCGCGTGGATCTGACGGCCGAGGCGGTCGTACTGGGTCCGCAGTTCCGATCGCTCTTCACAGGCGAGGAACTGGCCGTTGCCAGGAGCCGCGTGGCTGACGCATCTTCATACCACTCCTGACCGGACGCCGAGGCGGCCGTCACCTCCACCTCCGGATGGGGGTGGCGGCCCCCTCGGTCGTTTCGAGCGTCCAGCGAACGGGTCATTAGCGGCCCTCCGCGTCGTCTGCGTCAGCCCTGTTGCCCTCCGCCTTACGCGCGCAGGAGTCGGGTCGTGCTCCTGTAGCGTTCAGCCGCCGCGCTGCCCGGCTGGAAGTACTCGACGAGGCCCGTCGTCGTATCATCAGGGCCGAGAATCGACACCGAACGCTCCTCAGTCGCCGCCTGGGTGATGCTGAACGCTTCGTGCTCGCGGATCCAGCAGACGATCCGCTCTCCATGCGTCCGGGACCTGACGACCGTGACGTTCGCGCGGAACCTCGAGGCGTCCATGGAGCTGTCGTCGACGTATCTGGCCCAGCCCGTGATCCTGTCGCCGTCGTGCACGGGAACATCGGCGTGCAGTTGGTAAGCCAGCACAGCCGCCTCCGCCTCGTGCGGCCGAACCCAACCGACACTGCGGTAGCCCGCCGGCACCGGTACCCAGCCCCTGCCCGCTGAGAGCTGATCGTCGTCTTGACCCGCGGATCCGCTGTCGGTCAGGTCGTCCGTGTCCGTGCCGTGGTTGTCCAGGTCGTCGTTGGCTGTTGTCTCGCCTCCGTCATCTGCGGCGCCGGGTCCGCTGCGCTGCCCTGTCTCAGCAGCGGCGCGATCAACACCCCCCGCCTGGTTCGCCCACTGATGCCGGGGGCGCGTCCACACCTGCTCGAGGAGCCCCGCGATGTCGTCGTCACCGCGCTGCCGGTAGGCCGCAAGAATACGCCGGGGCTTCGCGTCAAGCGGAAGACCAACTGCATCGGCGAGCGCCATCGTCGCCTCTTCTGGGGTCCCGACTCCCTCGGCTCCGATCAACGCCACTGCCTGGTCCAGCGGGTCCGCCTCCGGCTCGACCTGATCCTCGATCGAGAGGTTGAAGCGACCGTACGGACCGAACTCGAGAAAGGCCGTCTGTCCCTCGCGCGCTTCGAGCTGATCCAGGAACCTCTTGATGGTGCCGCTCGCTGGCTGCAGTCCTGTCCACCGGATGCTCTGGGTACCGAGATCAGATTCCAGCTCCACCACCTCGCCCTGAGCACATCCGACGAGATTGGCCACACCTGACGGTACGGGGAAGCCTGACCCGCGCAGATGATCGCGGGTGATGGTGATACGCAGCTTCCACAGGTCATCGTGTCGGAAGAGACGACGGGTCGCGGTGGGGGCCTTGCGGGGCGCCGCAGGGGATTCGCGGCGACGCACGACACCCTGCACAATCTCGTAATCGCCGTTGCCGGCATAGGCCTGGACGCTGCTAGGCGACACGTCGAACCGGCTGGTGATCGACTCCACCAGCTGACCGATCTCGACCTGCCCGCCGGCAGCGGCGAGCTCAAGACCGATCTGCTGCCGGATCGACGTGTATTCCTCGACCTCCCAGCTGGCGAGTCCCCAGGTCGCCCGATCCGTTCGCACGAAGCGCTCGTCGTCGCCCAGCTGATTGGACAGGCTGCGAATGCTGTTGTCCCTGGACATCTGCAACTGCAGCTCGTCGATGTGGAGCGGCTCACCCGTCGCTGCCAGCAGCCCGGCAGCGTGATCGCTCAGTGAGCGGGTCCGGGTCAGAATCTGGTTGTTGTGCAGCACGTAGCCGCACCAGCTCAACCAGGCGAGCAACTCGTTCTGGGGCATGGAGGTAGCGGCGGTGACCGCAGCGACATCGACCACGCCGTGTTCGCTGGCGAAGTCCTCCAGCAGTGTCCGGGTCTGCTCGCGGGCTGCGCTGACGTCGGGAGCGGCCGCCCAGCCGTCGGTGACCTCGAAGTAGTCGTCGAGACGGTCCAGAACCAGCCAGAGGGGCACATCGACGCCGGGGACGTCGCGGGCGAGGTCAGGGTGCAGAGTGATCAGTCGGTCCAGGGCGGCGATCGGCTGGATCTCCACCCGGAGACTGGCGAGCAGGTTACCGATGCTGGTGCCGAAGTGGAAGGTGCCTGCCAGCAGTTCCTTCAGCTTGTTCTCGATCTGGCGGACCCGTTCGCGGGAGACCTCAAATTCAGTGGCGAGGTCAGCGAGCTTCCTGGGCGTTCTGCCGAGGAACCGGTCACACAGGATCCGCACCTGACGCTCATCGAGCTCGGACAGTAGGGCGGTGAACTCCAGGACCGGGTCAGGACTGCCGACGTTGGCGGAGATGTCTGCGGCCGTCAGGGAGTTCAGCCGCAGAGCCACCTCCTGCATCTGCTCAGGTGCTCCGTCCTCGATGACGACGTTCAGCAGGGGTTGATCTCCGCGTCTCCGGATGTGGCGCCAGCCGGCCAGCTGCGTGAGGTCCTCGAGCAACTGGATCTGCGCTGGCGGTAAAGCCGCCGGCGGTACTGCGTCAGATCGATTGTGGTCTTCGACGGTATCGACGTCGACCTGGTCGCCTGACCGGACGATGGCCGCGGACACCAGTGCGGCGACGACATCCTCGATCGTGCCCTGTCCGGTGCCTCGGACGTCGTAGAGGCTCCTGACGGACAGCGCCTCCAGATCGCCGACCGTCTGTAGTTGAAGCCTCTGAAATGCGGTGCGGGACCGAGCTCCGGCCGCAAGGGTGGACAACGGCAGTCGACGGGGAACCGTCGGGAAGCTGCTGCCAAAGGTGGCCTCGGGATGCCTGACGAGGAACAACCTGGCGAGGTGGCGGCAGAGATCCTCATGCTCGGCCGTCATGGTCGTCACGGCCGGTGACTCTGTCAGCCACCAGTCGGGGGACGGGGTCAGGTCGGTCAGTTCCCGCGCCGTTGCAGGGGTGTAGGGCGCAAGCCAGGGCAGCACCTGGATCCAAGGCGCGTCCTGGTACGCCTCGGGAGGCAGATCCCCGATTGCTGCGCTGGTCACAATGTTCCTCTCATGCACGTCTGATGAGCGCCGATGGTCAGGAAGCGGGGCGGAACCCGAGCCGCTGTGCCTCGACCATCAGCCGCAGCGCCTGGGTCGCCTGCTTGTCGGTGACCGTCCAGCTGTTGTTGACGTAGCGGCCCACGGTGTCGGCCAGCTGTCGCTGCCAGGGGTGCAGGTTTCTGGTCTCCTTCGCCCAGCGGGCGACGGCGAACCACTCCGGAGCAGGGATCACCATCACGGAGGCGACGTCGCCCTCGGCGCTGTCATCTGAAGCCGTCGGAGCGCTGTCCTCGAGCGGCTGATCCGACAGTTCCGCCGCGAGCTCGTCGGGAACCGTCCATGGGATGGCGAGCACCGCCTCCCAGCAGTCCGGGCGCTTCGCCCACTCGCCGATGTTGGTGCCGCCCCGAAGCGGGTTGACGATCACCTCGCGGACGGGCGCACACAGGTCGTCGAGGGCAGCGCTGAGAGCCGGCGTCAGGCGCTGCTCCCGCCAGATGCGGTCCAGGTCGACACGTCGGTTCGTGGCCTCAGCGAGGCGTGCGATCGAGTAGGCGGCGATGTTGATCTTGTATCCGCCGAAGTCCCTTGCCGCGACGATCTTGTCGGTGGCCTTGAAGAGGATCGCCTTGGCGAGCAGCCGTTGCGCGTAACTGACATTGATGGCCGGAACGTTGTCCCCCATCCTCATCATGAGCTCGCGGAAGTTCTTCTCGGCCCCTCGGCTGACCAGGTAAGGGAGGCCAGCCCAGGAGTGGATGAACTTGGCGGCGTCAGCCTTGGTGAACTTCTGAGCGGTCGGGTGAAGGCTCTTGAACTTGCGCTGGTTCGCGGGGGTGCGCTCACGGGCCAGGGCATCGGTGTACTGTCCGCGCGCGCGCTCGTAGAACCAGCGGGTCTCCTGCCCGCTCCCGTCCGCCGCTGGCGCCCAGAGCGACCGGGTGACCTGTTCGATTCCCACGTGCAAGGGGTGGTTCGAGCTGAAGTCGACGACCGTGACCTTGTTCTGGGTGTTGGAGTACTTGGAGATCTCGGGAACGATCTCCTGGAGGCGGTCGGGGGACACCCGGGTCAGCTTCATCTGGACGTGCACCCGGCTGAGGTCCGCCTTGTCCCGGGTGTGGGCGTAGTGGATCGAGGCCGTTGTCTGACCGCCGTTGACGATCTGCAGATCGTGGATCCGGCTGATCGCCTGACCGCCCTCCGGGAGCTCAGTGAACTCCACCGTCGAGGCGGTGGCGGTGATCCCGTTGTTGTAAGCCAGGAAGCGATCCGGGTTGTGCAGCAGAGTGTCCCGGATGCCCTTGTTGACCCCACCCTTGGTCTGCAGGAACGACCGGACGTTCAGCTCCAGCAGCCGGGTGCCGTGCCGGCCGTAGAGGTCGGCGAGGTCCTGTCCCGGGATGATCGCCAGGAAGACGGAGTAATTACGGTCCGTCTCGGGGGTCGCCAGGCAGGGCAGCGGTGGGTCAAAGTCCACCGCGATGGGTTCGCTGAGGGTCCCCGAAGAGGCCAGACGGTGGAGGCGGGTGAGATCCCACACTTCATGAGTGACGGCCAGGCCGTCCAGTTCGGTTGGCGGGAGTGCTGAAACGGCGCTGATCGTGTCCGTCAGGAGAAACAGACGGATGCGGGGAGCGTCGGGCAGAGCCTTCTCGACCGCGACGCACATGTCATGCACGTCAGAGGACTCATCGATGTCCCTCGCCAGACCCTCACGGCACTTGCGGACGAAGGTCAGCAGTCGCTTGAACTGTCCCTCGGCCTGGCTCCGGGTCAGACGACCTTCCTCGGGTTGAAGGCTGAACTGGGTGATGAACAGATCCAGGGTCCCGAGGGACTCGTTCATCCCGTAGCCGTTGACCTCAAGACCGAGCGCCTTGTGGTATGCGGTGAAGGTGTTCTCCACCTCACCGGCCTGCTCCAACTCATCCAGCACCCGTCGGGTGAAGGTGTCCGGAGCGGTGGCGTTCTCCGCCTCGGCTGTGGCGAGCACATCAGCGACGAGCTCCTGCGCGTAGGCCGACAGGCTGGTCTGGCTCATGCCTCCCCCTTGACAATCCTGGCGACCCGCTGGGCGGAGACACCGTACTGGTCCAGTCCGACAGTGCTGATTCGGTAGCGGCAGCCCCCGACCCCTGGCCGTAGGTCAGCCTCCGTGATGCGCGGGAAGTCGTCGGTGACGTGCCAGAAGTCCGTTCCCCGGACGGTGTAGCGGAGCTCGTCGTACAGATGCCGGTGTTCGGAGAGGTAGCCGGCACGGATGAGCAGATCATCGAGTTCTGCTCGCACCGCCGCCGACGGTGACGCCTCCCGCAGCGAGCCGACGACGGCGTTGAGCGACTCGCCCGAGCCGCCCCGACGTTCGTCCAGCGAGAGGTGGGCCAGCAGCAGATGATCGGTCCCGGTGTCGTCGAGCTGACGCTCGCTCGCGATGACGATGCTCCGGGGGCTTCTTCCCGTCCCGGTCTTGACCTCGATTGCACAGGTGGCCAGTTCGAAGTCCTGATTCGCCCCCATTGGCCCGCGCCAAGCCGACACCGCCTTCTGAGGCGGCATGACCGGACAAAGGTGGTCGCGTAGGACGACCAGTTCGCCGAACAGACCTCGTCGTGCCTCTTCACTGAGCCCTGTGTCACCGATGGACTGGAGGAGATGACGCCATTGTTCGAAGCGCTCGATGGCCGCAGTCAGAGCCTCAACGGGGCCCTCCGCTGCGTGTGCGGTCGTGGCTACGTCGGTGATCAGCGGATTGAAGACCTCCCGCCGCTCGTCCGCGGTAAGGACGACCCGGAGTTCAGTGCTCCCGTCAGGAGCCGTCGCGAACTCGATCGCAAGACCTCGGGTGCTGGGCAACGACGGATACCGTTCGGCCACCGTCTGACCGGCAGACGCCGGCACCCGCAGAAGGAGCACCCGCCTCCCCGTTGGCTGCTGAACCGCCAGGAAGATGTCGTGCCGCGATCGTGGAAACAGGCGCCGGGCGACGATGCCGTACGGGTGATGCTCAGCCTCGAGAGGCGCCCAGTCCTCTTCTCCGATCCTCACTCGTCCGGATCCTCGTCATCGAAGAGATCGATCTCCAGCTGCCTCCAGACGTCATTGACCACGTACTCGGTCTCGGTCGGGTGCTCCGAGAACGGGAAGCTGATCGCGAAGCCGACCAACGGAGGAAGGTCCACGTCCGCTTCAGCGCCGGGGTGCTCGATCGGATAGATCAGAAGCAGGGGCTCCTGCACTGGTCGGAACCTCCGCAGCGGCTGCCCCGTGGCAATGGTCGGCTTTTTGAACTCTTTCCCCTTGCGGTCGGCTTCGAGCCGACGAGCTGCGCTCGTCGCTTCCAGAGCGCGTGTTCGCAGATCATCGGGCAGATCCCTGCTCTCGTCCGCCGGACTGAGCACGCGCTTGATGGTGTGCCGGCCTGGTTCCGCCTCCAAGCCGTCCGGACGGGAACGGGTCACGAGGCGAAGTGGGTGGGCGCCAATCTCGCGCAGCGTTCCGGTGGGCGTGCCCACCAGCCGCACCGTCCAGCTCGACAGTTCGCCCACCGCGACGCAGCCACGGATGTACTGCGCGATGAGCGCCGGACGCACGCGGTAGGAACCGCGGTCTGAGATGTATCCGTCGAGGAAACCGTCGACGATCTCGGTGGGCGGCACGCCTCGCCAGACCAGGCTGGTCCCGTCGGCTTCCGGGCTGCTCTGCTCGTCCAAGCCGGTGATGAAGCGTTCGAGGATGTAGAAGTTCCGCCGGACAGCCTCGGGGTGCAGGCTGAAGACTGTCGTCTCAGGAAGCTCGCCGGAGTAGCTGAGCCGCACCTTGACGCCGCGTCGCATCTTGTTGGCGGCGGTGACCGCCAGCCCGGCCGGAGAAGCGCGGACGCGCAGTCCGAAGCTCTCCGGCGTCTGGCCGAGGCGCGCCATTTCCGCGAAGTCCTGACGGAGCTCGTTGTCCGCTGCAGTGATCTCACCGTACGAGTTGAAGAGCTCGGACGTCGTGTACAGCCGGCACAGGTCCTCGTAACCGGGGCGGTAGCCGAACCAGCGGCCCATCTGCAGCAGCGTGTCGTACATACTCGACGTGCGCAGGTAGTAGCTGACGCTGAGGCCTTCCAGCGTCAGGCCGCGGGAGAGCTTGTCCGCACCCACGGCGATGACGGACAGACCGGCCTTGCGGTTCTCGTAGTACTCGAGCGCGTCGCGGGAGGTGCCGTTGACGGCCCGGACATCGATCTTCCGGAGAGCCGGTCGCAGCTCCTTCTCAACGTCGGTCCACTGAACCGGCGAGGCTTCCTCCGCCGAGAACGTCGCACTGGTGGTGGCGAAGTCCCTCTCCCACAGGAGTCGGAGTTGGGCGAGCACATGGGCGGCTTCGCCGCCCATGCCGTCGCGGAGTCGGTCACGCGTCAGGCTGACGTGCTCGTCGATCTGGTCGCGGATCCGGTTCTGCACGCTGACGAACCGCGTGACGTGGACGAGCATGGAGTTGTGCTGAGAGCCCTGTCCCCGTACCCGACGGGCGGCGCACGTCAGGATGAAGGAATCGATCGCCTCGCGGAGTGACAGGGGAAGTTCCTCCGGCGGCACCCATTCCTTCTTGTGCCGCGGACGCATCCAGGCCTCGTGGTCATGGACGGGGCGGAAGATCGGAAGAGCTCTGATCCCGTCGTCACCCGGGTCCGTCGCGCTCAGCCCGAACACACGCTCCGGTCCGAGGTAGTTCGAAGGCGCGGGCAGGCTCTCGATGAAGCTCTCGGGGAACAGGTCAAGCCCGAACGTGTCGTGGTCCGCCTTGGGCTTGATGTAGATGTTGGCGAAGGGCGTCGCGGTGTATCCGACGTACGCCGCCTTGTCGAAGCTGTTGAGCAGATGCCTGATCGAGCGGTTGATCGTCGAGGGATCGGTGTCATCGTCCTTGGTTGTGTCGACGGACGCGTGATCCGCCTCATCGTCGATGACCAGAAGAGGAATGTCCCGTACGACCTTGGACTTACCGTCCCCGACGGGCACGCCCTCAACCTCGACGATCCACTTGCGGACGTTCTCAAGGATGCTCTTGTGCTTCTTGATCACGAGAACGACGGGGTAGTCACCGATCGGCAGGTTGAGGTTCCTGGCTATTTGCTGCTTGAAATCCCCACCCTCCGCGCTGTTCGTCAGTGACGCGATCTTCAGCCGCTTCACGCCTGGCATCACTCCGACGCCGATGCGTGCGGTGTTCGTGGTCTCGTCGTAGCGCTGCTGGTACTGCGTGTCGAAGCCGAGCAGGCCCTCATCGACCCGGAGCTGGGTCTGACTCCGGAGGCTGTTGTGAATGCCGGCCAGGATCACGATGAGCTTGTAACCGGCGTCGGCCGCCTTGCTGGCGAAGCCGATGTAGTTGCCGGTCTTGCCCGACTGCACCTGGCCGACCACGAGGCCGGTACGACGCCAGGCGCCCGGACGCCCGGGGTCCTCGATCTGGCGCAGGATGCGGTCCGTGCTCTGGTCCAGTCGGCGGACGACGCGCGGCGGCATCAGGCGGACATCCTCGAGATACCGGCGGTAGCGGTCCCAGAAGTCCCAGCTGCGCTCCAGCTGAGCCTCGGTTAGCCACTCGATGTGGTTGCGGTCGTCCTTCAACCCGACCGAGTCGTCCTGCCACACCGCAACCCGCGACTCGATCTCCTTGAGCAGGACGTCCCGGTCAAGCAACTGGCCGCGGGACTGCTGCATCACCCAGATCGGATCGACACTCTCCGCGATCTCGTCGTGCGTTGCCTGACGGTCCTGAGGAAGCAGTGCGAGCACGAGCCGGATCGCCTGCTGCATCGCGTCATGGTTGTCCTGCGTCTGCGCGGTCATGTGGCCCTCCCCGTTGATCTGATGTGCGGTCGGCGGCGGTAGGGCCGTCAGCGTTGTTGCCAGAAGCCGTCGAACTGGTCGAAGGGCGGCATGAGCGCAAGTCGCTCCTTCGCCTCTCGAGGGGTCCGGCCCTGGGCGACGAACGCGGCGTAGATGCGGTTCGCAACGTCGCCCACCTCCTTGGGTGCCGCTCCGAGGAACGGCTCGGGGTCGTCCGCCACGTCACCGTCGTGCATGATCCGTAGCGCGGCCACAGGGACTGTTTCCTCGAGCAGTCTGATCAGCGCCTTGGCGTCAACAGCCGCATCGGGCCCGCCCTGCATCACCTCCCGCACAAGCGGATGGTCGCGGTTGATGCGGCACCGGATGCTGCCGTCGCGCTTGTCCACCCGCCAGGCGTAGATGAACTCGGCGCCGTGCTCTCGGGCGGCGATCCGACCGCGGTGGCTGAGCACCTCCGCGGCCCTGCTGCGAGTAGCCGTGCCGATGCGCTGGAGATGACGCCGGACACCCACCGGAGGCACCGCCGTGGACTTCCGCACATCGATGGCCCACTCGGCGTCGGCCTCGGCGGGTACGTCCACGACGATCCGCGCCAGGTTGTACCGCTCATCGCGTCGGAACCCGCGGATGCCGAGCCAGTCCCCAGCGAGAATCAGCCGGTCCCGTCGGTACACGTAGAAGCCCTGCTGGTCGAGCCAGCCAGCGGGCCCGGCAGCCTGTTCCTGTTGCTCTGAGTCGAGCTTCTTGGGATGCGGCAGGATGAACGGCTCGATTCGCACGGTGTGCGAGCCGACCGGTAACTCCTCGGTCGGAAGCCGCTGGACCGACGGATGGCCGCTGAGGAACGGGTCCCACGCCTTCACCGGAGTGCCGTTGACCGTCATCGTGATCCGGTTTCGCCCGGTGAGGAAGCGCGCAAAGACCATGCCGAGATGCTCCTCGACGCGGGTCGCCTCGGCGTAGAACTGCTTCTGCGCCCGAGCGTCGTCCGTTGTGAGGCCGTCGACGTCGAACCGGTGCAGGCTCCGCCAGATCACCGTCGTGCCGGCGCCGTTGTCCGGGCGCAGCTGGTCCAATGTCGTCGCGGTCTCGTTGTCGGTGCCGTGCAACAGGCGCCACTCGCTGGTGGCCGACACGACCCCCAGGTCCCACGTGCGAACGGCCGCCTCCGCGCCGGCCTCGGATATCGTCGCGACCGTCAACCGGGCGGCCTGTGAGAACGAGGCGCTCTTCAGGCCCATGCCGAAGCGGCCCAGGTCCTCGGAGACTCGGGCCTTGAAGGAGCCGCGCGCCGCCACGGTCATTGCGCTGACGAGGTCTCCGGTCGTCATGCCTCGGCCGTCATCCACAACCGCGACCCACGAGGCGGGGCCCGCCCAGGTGAAGAAGACGTCGATGCGCCGGGCGCCGGCCGAGACGCTGTTGTCGACGAGATCCGCCACGGCGGCCTCGACGCTGTACCCGAAAGACCGCAGAGAGGTGATGGTTCCGGCGGGATCCGGGTTGGCGATGTCGTAGCTCAATGCAGGATCGGCTCCAGTCGGGCACGGAGCTCGGGGCGCCGCACGGTCGCGTTCGGTGCTGTCCGGCAGATCTGCGTCAGTCAGTAGATGAGCGTGGCGTCGGATCTGGAAAGGGACAGCGCGAGTATAGGTACGTGACGCTCCTCTCACAGGGGACGTCAAGATCAATTGTTGTCGTTCGGAGCCCTGCGTCCTTTTTGTCCTTCGGGCTTCGGTCCATACGGTTGGTAGTTGCCTCAGGTCAACGGTTGGGTTGGCGGCAGCACCCGAAGCCGTGGCGGTGTGTCGGGACGGGCTGTCGTCGGCGCGGGCGACCTGGCGGTAACCTGCCTGATCGTGACCAGTGAAGACCAGCCCGCCGCCGCCCCTGCTCGTCGCCGTGGGTACGGGGTCAAGCTGGTTCGGGGTCCTTTCGTTCGCCTTGCTCCGCACCCTGACGCCTGCTCCGAGCCCGAGGAGCTCGTCTCCTTTGCGTCGACGCTCAGAGCCAAGGGCGGCCGCCTCGCCGCCGATCTGTTCAGCGGTGCCGGCGGCCTCAGCCTGGGACTTGAAGCCGCTGGCTATCAGGTCGTGATCGCGGTGGACCACGACGAGGAAGCGGTCGAGACCCACCGTCACCACCACGGCGGAATGAGCGTTGACTGGGACCTCGGGGACCCGGAGCGCGTTCGACAGGTGGCTGAACTGATCAAGGCTGCCGGAGTGGAGCTCCTCGCCGGTGGCCCACCCTGCCAACCCTTCTCCAAGGCGGGGCGCTCGAAGATCCGGCACCGGGTCCGCCACGGGCTGCGCGATCCTTACGACGAGCGCCGGGACCTGTGGCGCTCCTTCCTCGAGATCGCTCGTACCGCCCGTCCTCAGGCCGTTCTCATGGAGAACGTGCCGGACATGGCACTGGACAAGGAGATGTTCATTCTCCGGACCATGGTCCATGAGCTGGAGTCGATCGGTTACTCCGTCGAGGAGCGTTCGGTCGAGACTTTCCGCTACGGCGTCCCGCAGTTCCGTCAGCGGCTCATCCTGGTGGCGCTCCGGGACGGAGCGGAATTCACCTGGCCTCAGGAGCAGCGCGAGCGGGTGACCGTCTGGAACGCCATCGGGGATCTTCCCGAGGTTGAAGGCGGATGGCGGCCGGCGGGCGGTGCGGAGGGCTGGAGCGACTACGACCGGCCGCAGAGCGAGTTCCAGCGGCGCATGCGGGAGTCGGTGCCTGCGGACGACGCAAACAAGATCTTCGACCACGTCACGCGGCCGGTCCGCGAGGATGATGCCCGCGCTTTCGAGGCAATGGACGCCACCACGCGGTACCGGGACCTCCCGGACGAGGTGAAGCGGTACCGCGAGGACATCTTCGACGACAAGTACAAGCGGCTCGACGAGAACAACCTGTCCCGCACGATCACGGCGCACATCGCCAAGGACGGCTACTGGTACATCCATCCTCGGCAGAACCGCACCATCACCGTCCGCGAGGCGGCGCGACTCCAGACCTTCCCGGACTGGTTCCGCTTCGCCGGCCCCCCCTCTGCTGCCTTCCGTCAGATCGGCAACGCCGTTCCGCCGCTGCTTGGTGAGCATCTCGCCGGTGCCGTCCGCGCCGCCCTCGACGATCCTCGACCCGTGGCGGCCACGACCCAGGACATCGCTGCGCTCCTCGCCGCATGGTTCGACAGCGCCGTGGTGCGTGGCCTCCCGTGGCTGAGGGCCGAGACCCGGTGGCAGGTCATCCAGGCCGAGATGCTCCTCGACCGGGCGCCAGCCGAGGTGGTGCGCTTCATCTGGCCGCTCCTGGCGCGGTGGCGGGAGCCGCAGGAAACCGTGCTGGCGGAGGCTGAGCTTCTGGAAATCAGCAAGTGGGCTTCGCGGCCGGGCCGCGCCGGGGCGATTATGGAGCTGGCCGGGCGGCTCGCGGACAACCCGGAGCTGCTGCAGGATGACGACCAGCTCCGCCAGGTCCCGGGGCTGACCGAAGCGGTGGCTGACCTGGCGATTCTCGTGGTCCCAGCGCACGGCGAAGAGGATTCCGAAGAGCCCGTTCTCGTGACGAAGGGCGTGCTGCGGGTCGCCGCCCGTTTCAGCGGTGATCCTGTCGATCGTCGGAACCGGCTCACGGACGGCCGCTTGGAGATCGCCCGGATGATCGGCGCTGACTCGGATGCTCGGCGAGCCCATCTGGGGCTGGTCGAGCTGGCCAACAGCCTGTGCCGACCAGTGGAACCGGAGTGCAACGCTTGCCCGCTCCAGAAGCTCTGCTCGGAGTCGCGCGCGGACCCGCTACGGCTCTTCTGAGCCGGGTCCGTCAGCGGCTCACGGCTCCAAGCCCAGCGACTGGGCGATCTCAGGGGCGTCCTTGCGCAGGGTGGCCGCGATCCGTTGCCAGGCGGCCCACTCGCCGGACTGCATCGCTGCCGCTCTCAGAGCGAGCCCGGTGGTCGCCGCCGCCTGGGTGGCGGACCGCACGTCGGCGGACGCGTTGAGGTCGTGTGGCAAGGGCTTTGCCTTCACCCGGGCGCTCTTGCGGTAAGCGTCATTGGCGTAGGCGCACAGCTCGTTGACCGGCGCCTCCAGCATCTGACGCAGCTGGGCTGGCAGTGAGACCCGCATCTTCGCGACGTTGATGTTGAAGGCCGAGTCGAGGTCCGTGCTGAAGTCGAGCGAGGCGCGGGCCATCTTGGTGTGCTCGTCGATGCCGCGAATGGCATTCCAGCCACCCCACTGCACCAGCCGGTCGGCGCGGTAGACATAGAGCCCTTGCTGTCGGTTCCAGTTCAGTGGCCCGGACAGCCGCTCGAATTCGCTCGGGCTGGAGAACCGGTCACGGGACGGCAGGATGAAACGACGCAGGTCAACGTGCCCGGAGACGTCACCGACAGCGATCTCGAAGCGCTGTGCGGGCAGGTCAGAACGGCCCTCCTCGTCAGGAGCGAACGGGTTCCACGGGCGAACCTTCTGACCGTTGACAGTGATCACGATCGGAGCGCGGCCGCCCACCCCTTCGAGGAATCGATGGAAAACGATCCCGAGGTGTTCCGCTGTCTTCGTCGCCAGCGCTTCCAGCCGGCGGCGTGCCCAGCCCCCCTCGGGGCGGTTCTCCGGAAGCACGCGGTCGAGGTTGCGCCAGAGGACAACAGTTCCCGTCCCTTCGGCCAGCCACTGGCGAGCTCTGGCGACATCCGGATCCGCGCCAGGGTCGACCACCACCCACTGGTCCCACTCCTCGACGATGTCAAGGTCGAGGACTCGGGCTGAGGTCCGCACGACGTCGGGGGTGCTCCGGGAAATCACCGCCACCGAGCGGCACTGCGACAAGGATGCGGTCTTCAGCCCCAGCCCGTAGCGGCCGAGTTCACCAGCCTTGTACGTCCGGCGTGTGCCCAGCCGGAGTCCCTCCAGTAGCGCTCCGGGAGACATGCCGCGTCCGTCGTCAGCGATGTACACCCGCGTCTTCGACCCAGCGAACTCGATCATCACCTCCACCCGCGACGCGCCGGCGGCGACGCTGTTGTCGATGATGTCCGCCACGGCGGTCGGAAAGTCGTAACCGATGTCGCGCAGCGAGTTCGTCAGGCGTGCAGCTGAAGGTGCGACATCGAACCACGCCTTGCCGGGCATCTGCCCACCTCCGTCAGCTCGTCCCTGGTGACGACCAGGATGTCACAACCCCGGTCGTGATCATGAGCCAGGTTCGGCTGAGGTCCGCAGATGCCGCCATACCTGCTCGACCTCTTCCGCCACGGCTGCGGGATCCTCGTGTTCCCAGAAGTGCCGCACCTGCCAGCCCAGGGCTGTCAGGGCGGCGTCCTTCTCCCTGTCCCGCTCGACGTTGCGCTGCAGCTTCGCCTGCCACCACTCCCGGTTGTTCTTGGGCATGACGCCATGTTCCGGGCACTGATGCCAGAAACAGCCGTCGACGAAGACGGCGAGTCGCGCTCTCGTGAAGGCAATGTCAGGACGGCCCGGCAGTGCGGGGTGGTTGACCCTGAAGCGCAGACCACGACGGTGAAGCTCTCTGCGAATGAGCAGCTCCGGCTTTGTGGACGCTCGGCGCATCAGCTTCATCTGGTTCGAGACCGCTTCGCTCAGCGGAACTGGCCGACGACTGGCGGGTGGCTCCTCGGTGCCGCCCCTAGTCGCCGCGCTCTCGCCCCCTGCTGCGGGCGTCCCAACCCCTTGCATGGCCTCATCCCTACCACTCGCGTCCCCACAACCCTGGCAGTGTCAGATCTCAGACACCTTCCGGATTCATAGATGCCACCCAGCCCCGTGGTGCGCGTCGACTGAGAAGTTGCCATGAACGGTACCGCCGTCTCGTTTTCGCAGGCCGGATGCTTGGCTGCGTGTAGCCAGACACCCCCCGCTCCATCCGTGAGGCGGGCACTCATCGTCGTGCTGGCCGCCGGGTGGCCGGCGCAGGGTTGGCAGCCGCCGAATGAAGGGGTCCCGCTGGCAGGACTCCGGCCGGTAATGTCCCCGGAACACCTTGTGGGGAGGTGAGGGGCCATGGTTTTCGAGCTGGAAGAGCGGGCGCGGTTGAGCCGGAGAGTGTGATCGCCGCTCTATCGAGCGAACGATGCTTTGGGGCTCAGCGAGGCGTGGTAGCCGCCGCACGTAGCTGAGAAGGTCGACGCTGGTGATCGGTGCCGCCGTTAAGCTAGCTGCCTCTCAAATTTCTAAGGTGTTTATACGTTCAAGCCGATTCCGCGACGCTGTCAATTCCTAATCCGGGCGGCCTCTGGAGGTTACGTGAACGCAAATGATGTCTTCCTGCTTCAGGCCATGATCGAGCGGGAGCATCAGCGGTCTGCTCCAGCAATGCCGCCTGCTCGACATCAGACGTTCTTTGTGGCGAAACAACTTCTGAAGAAGCTTAACCCAGGTCACGACGATCTTCTGAGTGGCATCGTGGACGGGGAAAAGGACTGTGGTGTTGATGGGATGTACCTCTTCGCAAACTCTTTGTGTGTGCGAGATGAGACTCCCCTGAAAGTGCTTGGGAGGCGAGCACGCCTCGACCTCTACATCCTGCAGGTGAAGAACACTTCAGGGTTCACTGAGTCGCCCATTGAGAAACTGATGTTGAGCCTTCCAAAGCTCTTGGTCTTTGGTAGAGATGAAGAATCCCTGGCTGAGACGGTCAACTCGCGACTTATAGAGATTTCTCGAAGATTCCTTGACACGTACCGGACGCTGGATCTGCCGGAGCTAAGGATCTTCGTCGTGTTCGCCTCGTTGAAGGCGCAGTATTTGCATCCAGGAATTGAGCGCAAGGGCGAGGAGCTGAAGCAGTGTTTGTCCAGCCTCTTCGGAGCCGCGGAGCCGTCGGTCAGGTTTCTTGATGCTGCTGCCGTAGCGGACCTGTCCCGCGAGCCAGTGCGTGTAACGCGTAAGCTGCAGCTGGCCGAGAACCCCATCTCTACCGACACGGCTGGCGGTTACGTCGCAGTGGTTCGCCTATCAGACTATGAGCGCTTCATCACTGGGGCGAATGGCGAACTGGATGGGACGCTGTTTGAGGCCAATGTTCGCGACTACGAGGGTGCCACCGACGTAAATAAGAGCATTCAAGAAACGCTGGAAACGGTTGACGCTGACGAGGATTTTTGGTGGCTCAATAATGGTGTAACCGTCGTTGCCTCCAGGGTTCGTCCGGCAAACAAGATGCTCGAGTTAGAGTCGCCTCAGATTGTTAATGGCCTGCAGACTTCGACAGAAATATATAAGCGAAAGCCAACGAGCTACCGCAGCGACAACAGGAGTGTCTTGATCAAAGTGATCGAGGCAAAGGATAATGTGGTGCGAGATAGGATAATTCGCGCCACGAACAGCCAGACAGAATTCGGTCCGAGCGCTCTGAGGGCAACGGATCGCGTTCAGAGGCAGATTGAGGAGTACCTCCTCGACAGGGGGCTCTACTACGAGCGCCGTCGGCGGTATTACTTCAACCTCGGAATGCCGGTTGAGCGGATAGTTTCCATCGATCAGATAGGTCAATCTGTCCTCAGTGTTCTGGTTCAAACCCCCCATGTTGCGCGTGCAAATCCTAGCACTATCTTCGATAAAGGTGTCTATGAGGTTGTGTTCGATAACAAGTGCGAGCTTGCGACGTATTATTCATGCATCAAGATTCTCAGGGCTGCAGCAGACCATCTAACTATTGATGGCGGAATTGGCATCGTTGAGGATTATCAGTACCACTTGGCTATGCTTCTTGGGATGGTGTTGACGGGTCAGGAGCGGCCGAGGACGACTGCTGTGGCGAGGCTTGAAGATGCCGACTTCACGACTGCAACCGCCAGAGATCTTGTAAAGATAATCCAACATGAATACGAGAAAGCTCACCGTTCGAAGCGGATTCTCATGCTTGATCGTTTGGCTAAAGATGAACTGATCACCGAGCAATTGCGCGACCGGGGAAAGGAGTATCTGCGAGGGGAGTGCTGGGTGCAACAAGCGGCAGTTCCGGCGGCGGATGGTCGACGCTCTCGAGCGAAAAATGCTCGTGCGGGGCGTGTTCGTGGTATGCCAACGCAGCGGTCATAAATCGGGGGCGTGTGAGCGGCTGAAGGCGTCGTTGCCGCTCTTTCTGGGGCGGCCCCTCAACTATGCTGCCGGTGATCGCATGCCACCGTAACTCTGGCTGGAGCTTGGGCTGCGACTACTCCGGCGTCCTTGAGTAGTCTGACGTTCTTCCGGTAGGTCGGATGGGCGACGAGTTCGGGCTTGACGTTCGGAGGTGCATAGTTAGGCCGTCCAGATCGCCGGTCGCCTCGGCCGAAAGGCCAGCGCCATGGCTGAGGTCTGCACGGATCTCTGGCGCGAATCCTGCCTTGAGGACCCGCGCGACGCCGGTGAGCGCGATCGTGGTCCTTTCGGGTCTTCCGCGACTCCCGATTGAGGGTCAGAATTCCTCAATGGACGCAGATGGGCGTCAGCGTCTTCAACTCTGGCTCCGGGCGGTCTCGTCAGCGGGTTACGAGCCGAATGATCTGACGAGATGCCGGGCCAGGTATGCCGGTCCATGGAAGTTCCAGCTAGCGGGGGAGCGCAGTTGTGACAGATCGGATCGCGCCGACGATTGCTTCCCTGCGGCCCTGCGCGGAGCAGCACCTGAGTGCCTACACCGACCCGTCGGCCGGGTTTGCCTTCGGCAGCTACGACCGCTGGTACACCCCACCGATCCAGTTGACGCCCCTGGACTGTTTGGCCGCGAACCTGCTGAGCCTCCGGCTCAGTCACGCTGAGGTCATCCCCCTGTTTCAGCCCGGACCGAGCCCTGCAACGAAGCTGCGTGAGGCGATGCAACGGGTCCTGGATCTGGTTCCCGCCGACTCAGACCAGTCTGCTCGGGCATTCCTCGAGCTCGACTCGATCGACGACGAGGCATTCCAGGTACTACGAAAGGCGAACGAACTGACGGCTGACGTACGTAGGTGGACGGCCGTCACCGTCTGCAAGGTCCTGCACCGGCTGCGTCCGCACTTTGTTCCGCTCTACGACAGTGTGCTACGAGGCTTCTACGGGACAGCGAAGAGTCGACCGGCGGACTTCTTCGCGGTCCTGTTGAGCGATCTCAAGGCCAACCAGGAGTGGCTGGGCGTGTTGGGTAAAGGGCGATCAGGACGCCCGACGATCGGCAGCTGTCGGTCCTCCGGATCGCCGACATCGTCATCTGGCACCACAGTCGGGTTGGGTGCCTGGAGGGCCAGCGACATGACCATCGCTGAGGACATCGTCGGACTGCTGCGGCAGAACCCGAGCGGACTGACCGACGCCGAGCTGGCTCGGCTCACCGGGAAGCTGCACCAGCAGATCAATCAGCGGTGCCGTGTGCTGGCCGAACAAGGATGGTTGGTTCGCGACGCCACCCCTGGAGTGATCGTGAACAGGATCATCACCGGACCGGCCGACCCCGTCGTACCCAACTTGGGATTGGCTCCCGCCAGTTACCCGTCTGACGCCGCCCGGGAGTGGTTCTGGGAGGGAAACGTCCAGTCGCGTCTGTGCGGCTGGTTGACGCAGCAGGGGTGGTCGCTCACTCAGGTGATGAACACCGCCAGCAGACAGCAGGGCACCGACATCGAAGCCCGCCGCGGCAGCCTGCGGTTGCACGTCGAGGTCAAGGGATACCCGTCGAAGTCGTACGCCGACCATCGCCGGTCGGCCGAAACCAAGCCGACGCAGGCCAGCACCCAAGCGGGCCACTGGTACGCGCATGCGCTGCTCAAGGTGGTACGACTGCGCGATGCGAATCCCCGCGACAACGTCGCGATGGCCTTCCCGGATTTCGGCCGCTATCGCAATCTCCTCGCGGAGACCCGGCGGAGTCTCGCAGCGCTGCACATCGACGCCTTCCTCGTGGCGGAAGCCGGCGACGTCCATCGTTGGTCGGACCGATGACATCCACCCCTGGGCTGTCGACAATCTCGTGGCTGGACGTCGACGACGACCAGACCCGCGGGCAGGAAGCTCGCCCGCCTGCCGAGTTCCGTCTACTGCACGGGCTCGGCGCCTAAGGCATCCCCGTGCAACCGCGCCACCCTGGCGAACTGCCGGGACCTAGTGACCCGAGGGGGCCGGGCGGACCGGTTTTCCGGGATGACGAGAGTGCCATGCTGGGCGCCGCCCGCCGTTCTGAGATCCGGGGCTGCCGGACCCACCGGATCTCCTAGAGGACTATCCGGCCGTAGGGCTGACCGTGCGGCTGACCAGCGATGAGTCGCACTACTCGCGAGACCGGATGTTGGGTACGCGCGCGGGTGGGGCAGCCTCGGCGGCACCCCGTCCATGCTCGCGTGCCCCGCGCTCAGCCTTCAGACTGTCTGCCGGCCCGGTCGGCGACGAAAACGCCCAACCCCTGATGGCCGTACAACTCTCCGGTCTCAATGAGGATGGTCACGGCTTGGCGAACAGTCGATTGGCTGCCCACCTCATACATCTCGGCTAGCGCCTTGGTGGACGGCAGTTTGTGGCCGGGAGGCCACTCACCGGAGGCGATGCGCTCCCTGATGTCGGCGATGATCCGCCGGTAGTGCGGCTCGAACTTCCGTGGTGCGGGCATGCGAAGTACTCCCAGCTAGGCCCACACATCTGATCACGGCAGCCAGGAGAACTTCAAGAGCAACGTTGACTTTACCAGCAATGCCGGTAGGGTGCGAAGGCGAGGAAAGGCCCCAGCTAGGCACTGAGGTCCCTGCCTTCGTCGGAGCAGCAGTTACGGCCGGTGCGGTTATCCAACTCCGGGTCCGGCGCGCTGCTCCGACGCCGAACACGTCTGCTCGGCCGCCTGTCGGCGACCGAGCAGGAAGCAGGCCCGGGGTGGGTGCTGGGCTCCGGCCGGTACGGACGCGCGGCCGTACCGATCGTCCCCGCCCGCCTCGGCGCCACCCACCACCTGAGGAGGGCCATGGACTCGATCGACGACATCCTCGGCGAACTACCCATACCGCGCCACGTCACTGCCGAAGACGTCAGCTTCGCCGTCAAGGCGGTCACCGTTCACGCCGCCGAGCAGTGGCCCGACGGTCCGCGGTGCCGCAACGACCGTGCACCCCACCCCTGCCGGCTGCACCGCTGGGGCCGCCGGGTCCTCGACCAACGCGGCCTCACCGACCGGCAGATCCGCGCGCTGATCGCCGAGCAGGAGGCGCCGCAGCGATGATCTACGTGACCGGGGAACGCCTGCAGCCGCACCACGCCCGCATCGCCTCCTTCGACACCCGCTGGCGCGGCCTCGACCCTGCCCAGGTGCACGACTACCTCAACCGGGTAGCCGACGAACTCGAACGACTGCACCGCGAGCTGACCACGGCGAACACCGAGGCCGAACGCATCCGCCAGGCGCTGCGGCAGTGGCAGTCTCGGCACACCGGCTGCCGCCACCCAGACCCAGGTTCACCGAACAGCCGGTGGCAGCGATGACCGCACCCCGCTGGATCATCCACCTTCCCACCACCCTGACCAGCCTCGACGAGGCCACCACCCTCGCCGTGGCCCTGCGCGACTCGCTCGGCCACGTCACCGCCATCGACTTCGGTGAGACCACCCTCAGCGAGGAGGATCGCCAGTTCCTGCGTACCCGAATCTGGTGTGACGCCAAGCTCGACCGCGCCGGCCGCTGCCGACGCCGCGACGACCATGACGGCCCGTGCGGGGCCACGGATGAGGGCCCACGCCGGTAGCGTCCCGGGGATGCCCGACACCGCGCACGATGACCTGCTGGCCGGCTTCACGGCTCCCCAGCCGTACACCATGGCGGCCGTCGCCGGCGCTCCCCGCGCCCCCGGCGTGCACGTGGTCCTCGACGGCGGCGTGGTCATCTACGTCGGCCGGACCAGGCGGGGTCTGCGGGATCGCCTCCGGCAGCACCTGACCGGCAACCGCGACTCGTCGGTGCTGCACGACCAGGTCGGACAGCTCCTCGACACCCCGGACAACGCGGCGTCGGCCGCCGACATCGCCGGCTGGCTGAGTCGGCGCGAGGTCCGCTGGCAGGAGACCGACAACCCGGAGGGTACGAAGGAAGCCCTGGTCGTCGCCCTCAAGCCGCGCTTCAACCGGCAGGTGTCGAAGCCACGTCACGCGGACGGTGGCGAATAGCGGAGCGGCGCGTGGGTGACTGCCCCAAGCCGGAACGGCTCTGGCCTCCTGACCGACGCCCCCGAGGCCCAACCGGACGAAGATCCGCCGAGGCTCCCCCTTCCGACGGACCAGGACCTACGTGAGATGGCCCGCCAGCTGCCGCCGTGGTTCAGCCTTCTGCGTCGAGGACCTCGCCCGCTCTGGCTAGTACGGACTTCCACAGATTCGGCGCGACAGTACCGCGGAGTAGCGCGACTACCTCCTCCGCCGCCAGGTCGACGAACCGCTGGGAGACGGGTCCTCGCGGTGGCGGGGCGTTGGAAGGCTCCACCACCGCGCGAGGACGGACGTGCGGGCCGTCCTTGACTTCGGCCGCATCTGACCCATCGGTTGCGTCCGAGTTCGAACCGACCAACTCATCCAGGAGTTCTCCCCCCGGGTCCGGTTCGAACTCCGAACCTTTCTTTGCATCGACCGCATCGCCGGTCCCCGCATCAGAGGGTTCATCGACGCCCTCCGTTGTCGGATCGTCCGATCCGCGGTCGTCGTCGTCCATAGCGAGCGGGTCTCCGACGCAGACGATGTCGAGATACCTGGTTGTTCTGGTCAGTGCGACATACAGCAAGCGGTGGCCCCGGTCGTCCTCGGCGACGATGTCTTCCGGCTCCATGACGACGACCGCGTCGAACTCGAGGCCCTTGGCTTCCTGAGGACCGACCAGGTTGATTCCTGGGCCGAGCTCACCGGCGGACGCGGCACGCCAGGCCACGTCTTTGGCCTTCAGCTCTCGTTCGGTGTCCGGGCGGCAGGAAGTGGGGCAGATGATGGCTACGGATCGACCGTGGGCTGCGTGCCCCATCGCGACGCGGACGGCCTCAGCCGCACGCTCGTCCCCGTCGATCCGGTGGATGAGAGGCTCGGCCGGACCGTCCCGCACGATGTGCGGTGCCTGCACCGTGGGAGCGGCGAGAGGCAGGAGCTGGGCCGCAAGCTCGAAGACCTGTCGAGGTACCCGGTAGCCGTAACGCAGCTCTTCGCGGACTTGGGGAAGATCGGCAGGCAGGTGATCGAGAAGCTCGTCCCAGTCGTCACGCGCCCAGTGGCCGGTCGACTGAGCGATGTCCCCGACGATGGTCATGGATCCGTTGGCAGAGCGGCGGGCGATGGCTCGCAGTTGCATGGGGGAGAGGTCCTGCGCCTCGTCGACGACGATGTGCGTAAATCGGGCCTCCACGCTGTTGATGAGGTGCTCGGCCTCGTCGAGCACCGCAAGGTCGGCATCGCTCCACGTCTCTTCCGAGAGCCGATCGGCGGGCCGCCGGTGCAACAGTGAAACTTCCCGGGCCGTGAATTCGTCGCCCGCCGCTGCCATCAGCCGGTCGCGGGAACCGTAGAGCTCACGCAGGAACGATGCGGCGGTGAACGACGGCCAGAGCCGGTCCATGACGGGATCGAGTGCCGTCCGCAGTCGTTGCGGACTCACCCGGACCCGGGGGGAGACGAGATCGGTCAGCAAGTCCCGGAACAAGTGCCGGCGCTCGGAGTATGTGCCGGCGCTGGCACGGCACCGCATTATCAGCGGCTTGAGCTCCTCGGCGGCCATCGGCACGGGGCGGCCCTCGATCTGCGCCTCTACCCAATGCTGTCCCTCGGGCGGCCCGACCCGAGCGTAGAGCGCCCGCCGCACGAGCCCAGCCATCCTGCCGTCGCCCTTCAGCCTCACGACTTCGGGATCCTCTTGGCGACCACGTTTCACCGGTGGATGCAGCTGGTTGATGTCACGTTGCTCAATGCTCGTATCACCCAGGCTGGGCAGCACCGTGCGGGTGTAGCGCGTAAAGGTGGGGCTCGGGCCGATGATGAGCACATCCTGGGCCGAGAGTTGACCCTGACTGTTGAACAGCAGCCAAGAGACTCTGTGTAGCGCAACCGCTGTCTTGCCGGTGCCCGGTCCGCCCTGGATGACCAACAGCTGGTCGATCGGGGCGCGGATGAGATCGAACTGCGCTGCCTGGATCGTCCGGACGATGTCCTGCATCGTGCCGGTGCGGTTGCTGTTGAGGTCTGCGAGGAGCGCGTCGTCGACGTCCTCGTGCGCCTCCAGCTCGGCGACGTCAGCGGCGAGCTGGGCGAACACTGTGTCGCTGAACGACGTGATCGTGTTGCTCGAGCACTCGAAACTGCGCTTGAGTCGGAGGCCGAACGGGTCGGCGTGACTTGCCTCGTAGTAGTGGGCGGCGGCAGGTGCCTGCCAGTTCATGACGAGCAGCTCAGAGTGGTCATCAAAGATCGCGTGGTGGCCGACGTAGAAGACCTCGCCGTCCTCGTAATCCATCCGGCCGAAGGCGACGGGTTCGTCCGATCCGCCTATGCGGTCCAGCCGCGCTTGGGTGTCCTGCCTGATCCTCGCGGCGGCGCCGCTGTTGGCGGCAGCGCCTGCGGCGAGGCCCAGATTCCTGCGCATGCGCTCCCGGTGGTCCCATGCCGCGTCGAAGTACTTCTGCTCGCGACTCAACTCTTCCGAGACCGCATCCATCCTGGACCTCCCGCTGACATGGCGCACACCGTAGCGCCTCGCTACGACCAAATCGGCCCTCCTCGCGCGGAGCCGAGGACGCTGAGGCCGGTTCAGCAAGTTCGCTCAAGATCCCCTGACCGTACGGTCGGTCAACGATCTTGTCGCTCGGTCGAGTGCATGTTCGCCCGCTCAACCTTTCGGCGCTGCGGACGACCGGTCGGGTCTATGGACGAGCGCGATCGGCACGGATCACAGGCAGAAGCGCCGGCAAGGCCAAGATCGGACCGGCTGGCTGTCCCGGACCCACCGTTCCGTCCACCTGGCGCTATCCGCCCCGATGATGCGTCGCTGCCCGCCCTGGTGGAAGATCATCAAGTTCGGGGGGCGGCATGATCGAGGGGGCGCGGTGAGAGTCTCGCTGATGTTCCTGCCGCTGGCCGTAGCCGCCGTGCCGGCGGTGCAGGGCCCGCTGGACGCGAGGACCAACGTAAACGTGCAGTGCCTGCAGGAGGAGCGAGATGTCGAGCGTGTCTAACGGAGGATGGCAGCCTCCACCGGTGCCCCCGAATCTGGGAGCGAGCCTCGGCTGGCGGATCCGGCACAGCCTCTGGCTGCTGCTGCCCGTCGCCGGCTGCGGCTTCCTCGCCGGGGCCGGATTCCTCTACATCGGCCTGCGCGCCCGGCGCCCGGCCTGGTGGATTGCGGGCATCGTCTACCTGGTGATCGGTTGGACGTCCTTCGCCACTGTCGGCGAGGCGGACAAGACCAGCACCCTAAGCACTGTGGCAGTGGTCGTGCTCCTGGCGATGTGGGTGGCGAGCATCGTGCACGGCTTCCTGATCAACCCGTCGTGGCTGCGCTGGCGGGCCGGCCACGTTCCCTGGTACACCCGGCCCCAGGCGCCGCCGCCCACCTGGCCCGTCAGCCCGTACCCACCGGCGCAGGCATGGCCACCGGCGCCGGCAGGGCCACCGCCCCTGCCCACATCCGCGCCGCCCGCCGTCGCCGAGATGATGCCGCAGCCCGGCGCCTACTCCGGTAACGGGACCGCGGCGGCGCCCGTGCCCACTCAGCCGTCGCCGCTACCGGCGCCGCAACCGCCGTCGGCGCCAATGGCCGCGCCCCCAGGGGCCGTGGATGTCAACGCGGCGACGTTCGAACAGCTCGCCGCTCTTGCTCACTTTCACCCGGAGCGTGCGCAGCGGGTGGTGGCCGAACGGCAGGTGCGCCGCGGGTTCGGCAGCGTGGAGGAGTTCGCGGCCGTCGCGAACCTCGCGCCGCACGAGTTCGCTCACCTCAGAAACCTGGTGACCTGCGTACCGCAGCAGGGGCTGCCCGCCGGCCAGCCGCCGCCACCGAGCCGCGTACTCGATGTGGCCTCGACCCCGCCGAGCGGCACGCCTACCTGAGCGAAGTCGCCGACGAATTGGCCCGGCTGGAGCTGCCCCGGACCCGGCCGACGACGAGGACCGACTCGACGACTTGCGCAGCCGGGGCTGGCACCGGCCGAAAGCGCTCCCGGGCGCGCCGGCGCAGGGCCGCACCGAGCTGGCCGCGCTGCGCGGCGCCAGCCTCGCCACACACCAGCTGGGTCACCCGTACGCGGGGACGAAGCACCTGCTGGTCGACCTGCTGGCCGGCTTCACCGCTCCCCAGCCGTTACACGATGGAAGCCCCCGCCGGCGCTCCTCGCTCGCCCGGCGGGCACGTGGCGCGGGCAGGGATCGAAGAGTTGCTTGATGCCCACCCGTCGAGCGAGCCCGTGCACCTGGATGTGCCGGTCAAGTTCCCAGACGGCTGGGAAGCGAATCAGACAATGCTGGCCGAGTGGAGGCGTCAGCATCTCGCTTTCGATACATCAGGACGGCTACGAGGCAACGTTCGCGATCTGCGAGGGGGCGACCTCGGCGAAGGGCGTCCAGCGGGCGTCGCGGTCGCCGTGCCGCACTGATCGCAGGCGGGCGGTGAATTCTTCTCTGACGCCGGTCGAGCTATGAAGAAGCGGAACCGCGGCTGCGATCATCTTCAATTCGCGAGCATCGCGCAGCAGGGACCAGTTCGAATCGGCGGTGACGTCGTACCCGTATGCGGCGGCCAAGGCGTCATGCGCTCCGCGCCGACCGAAGCGGACCTCGCCGACTGCAACCGCGGCCAGATCGACCTGCCAGGGGCCGAGAGAGGTGGCGTCGAAGTCGCACAGCACGGCGCCTCCTGCCCTCTTTCTCAGCAGATTGCCCACGTGGGCGTCACCATGGATGAGCTGCGAGCCAACGTGCTGCTGAAGAGCGGCGACCGGCCGGTCGAGGCGATCGCACCAGTCGAGCAGGAAACGGCGATCGTGGTCGCTCAGCCCTTCCGCGTCGGTGATGCGTGATCTTGCATCCCCGACCGGGTCCCAGCTTGGCAGGGAGAGCGGTGGACCGCTAAGACTGTGGAACTTGCGCAGAGTCCGCCCGAGGTCGTCCACCGTGGGTTCTGGTGAGGCCGACGGGATGTACTGCCAGATGGAGGCCAGCAGCTCCCCGACCTGTACCGGCTGCACGATCTCCGGCGCGAGTCGGATCGTCGGTGCGTCGATCTGCTCGAACCACCGCCCGAGTTCGATTACCTTGTGCACCCGTTGGTGCAGCCGGTGCGATCGGGCGATGCGGATGACGACGCCAGCGGACGGCAGCGCGAACACCGCATTGTTGGTGAACCGGAGCAGTCTTGCATCGTCGGCGCGCACCCTTAAGTCTCCGGCCACCTGATGCATCGCCGCCGTCATGACGTCTTTGGTGAAGCGGCCGGTCCCGCTCATGCAGTCACGGGCTCGAAGGCGGCAAGGGTGCGCGCGAAGTCATCGACCTCGGGGATTGACCGATGCTTGACCAGGTCACGCCGGAGATTACGCACTCGGTCGACGGTCCGCCGAGAGGTCAGCTTGCCAGCGTGCCTGATGACCCGACCACCGATGGCCATCGCTTGCCGTGGCTCGTCGGCGAGAAACAGCGCACTGCAGAGGCCCACCTCGTTGAGCACCGTGCTGCGTACGTTCTGGGGACCGAATGCGGCGACTGCCTCCCGCACCCAGCGCACGGCATCCGGCGCGAAGGTGCGGTCCGCGCGCGCGAGGTCCCGGTAGACCCGGCCGTACTGGGCCAGAAGTTCGCCTCGGTCGTAGAAGCGCATCCACTCCGGCTCCCGATCTCCGGCGATCCGGTCGAAGGCGTCCCTCGCCCTGCCGAGGGTTGTCTGGGCTGCCTGGCGGTCGCCGATGGCGGCCAGCGACGCCGCCTCCGCGCCGTACAGCATCGCTGAGACCGCCGGGGTGGCTTCCGCGCCTAGCTGGGTGCGCGCGAGTTGCAGCGTGGCGAGCGCGTCCCGGTTGTGGCGCTGGTGCTGCAACTGTCTGGCTTGGCAGTAGCGGACTCTCGCCGTGAGCAGCGTGTCGTTGGCGACGAGCGCGGCCCGCTCGGCAGCGACGAAGTGTCGCTGCGCGTCAGAGTGGAGCCCTGCATCGAGCGCTGTCCAGCCTGCCAACTGACGGGCCGCCGCGATCGAAGCGACGAATCGGGGCGTCAGCGACTCGGGGTGAGACCAGTCGAGCAGCCCGTACACAAAGTGGGCGAACCGGTCGACTTCCCGGTAGAGCAGCCCGCCACCGCACTCGTAGTCCACCGACCGGTACAGCTCAAGGACAGCGTTGAGCCGCACAACGTCCGCTGATCCGATCCGGCGAGGGCGTGCGAGCGCCAGGTTGCCCAGCAAGCCGGCGCCTGCGGCGACGGCGGCTATGCCGGCCAGCAAGGCACGTCGGCCTTCGTCAGTTGCCATCGAATGATCCTGGTCGGGACTAGTGCGGACGCCGGGCTGCGTTCCTTCCGGTGGATGTGAGGCCTGGTCGACGGCTGCCTCGGGAAGCGCAAACCAGAGGCGGTTGGCCGGTATCCGGAGGAGCTGCGCCCAGTGCGTCATCCGGTCCAGGTGCACCAGCGGCGGCCCGTTCTCGACCCGGCTCAGCTGTGCCTGCGTGACCCCCAGCCACCCCGCCACCACGGTCTGCGGCAGCGGATACCGCCCGTGGTACGGATGGCACCGGTACGCCCGGATCACCCGCCCCAGATGTCGCTCCGCCAAGGCCTGCCGTACGGGCGCGTGCTCCCAGAAGCTCGCCGGCACCACCGGTGGCGCGCTCAACCGGTCCCGCTCGGCGGCCTGGCACGGTGTGCAGCGTCCGCTGTCGTTGTCGCGGGCCAGTCGTCCGCCGCACCGGGGGCAGTTCGCGTGTGTCACCGGCAACCTCGCCATTCGCGGGTGGCTGTGTCCGAAGTCGAGCCTATCCATTGAATCCGCTCCGTGGAGGAGCGGTATACGTAGCGCGTATATCGACGATGTTCGCGCCGTCATGTGACGACGAGTCAGCCCGGCTCAGCCTGAGTGCAGCCCGCAAGACGCGCATCGGAAGGAGCATCATGCTGCTCACCATCGACCGGGTCAGCTCCGGCCGGTCCCTCGTGCCGGACGAGCTGTTCGCCCAGCTGACCTCTCGCATCGCCTGTGACCATCTCGAGCTGGCTTCGGACCTGCCGGCCAGGATCATGGACCAGGCGCTCGCCTTCCTCGGCACCTGCGCCACCAGCACCGAGCCACTCGGCCCCAGTGAGCTGGTCGACATCGGCTGGCACACCTTCATCCTGCACACCCACGACTACGCCGACTTCTGCCAGCGCATCGCCGGTCGGTTCATCCACCACCAGCCCGAGCCCTCATCGGACGAGCCCAGCCCGTCCGGCCCGGAGCCGATCGGTGCCCCGATCTCCCGGACGGTCGCCGCGATCACCGCCGCCGGCTTCGCGCTCGACGCCGCGCTCTGGGGCGGTCGTGATGCGGCGAAGTGCACGCCCAAATGCAGGCCGAAGTGCAACCAGTGCCACGCCGGCTGCCACAACAGTCCGACGAAGTAGACCGGCTCGCCAGCGGTCCCGGGCATAGACTGCCCGGGACCGCTCGTCGTCGGGAGGCTGCCGAATGCCGCGCCGCCAGCACTGGGAGGACCTCCCCGAACCGGTGCGGCGTGAGGTCGAGCAGCACGTCGGCCGGATCGTCTCGGCGTACTCGGTCCCGACCGGCGCATCCTGCGACCTCGCCGTCACCCTCGACACGGCCACCGGACGGGTGTTCTGCAAGGGCGGTGCCACGGACGGGCCAACCGCCTGGCTCTACCGCAATGAGGCCCGGGTCAACCCGTGGCTGCTCGACGCGGCACCCCGCCTGCTCTGGACCGTCGAGCGGGACGGCTGGCTCCTCCTCGGCTTCGAGCACGCACCCGGCCGCCACCCGGAGCTGAGGCCGGGCTCGCCTGATCTCGACCTCGTCGCGGCTCTGCTGGCGACCATGACTCGCGAGCTGACGCCCTGCCCACCGGTGACGGTGCAGCGCTTCGCCGACCGGTGGCGCGGTCTCATCGACCCTGAGCTGGTCGACGGGGACACCCTGCTGCATACCGACATGACGCCGCGGAACTTCCTGCTCGGCGACCGACTGCGGCTCGTCGACTGGTCCGCTCCCTGTCGAGGGGCAGCCTGGATCGACACCGCGTTCATGCTGGTGCGCCTCATCCGAGCCGGCCACGACCCCGCCGACGCCGAGCATTGGGCCACTCGGGTCCCGGCGTTCGCCGACGCTCCCGACCAAGCGGTCACCGCCTTTGCTGACGCCCTGGTACGCCTCTGGGACCGGATGCACCGCTCGTCGTCTGCACCGCACCACGGACCACTTCTCGACGCCGCCCGTCGTTGGCACACCTACCGGCTCAGCCGACAGCCGGCTTCAGCCTGACAAGCGATGCGAGCGCCGGAGCTCGTCTACGACGGTCCCCCACCTCCGTGCCCTGCTGGGTGCGCAGGGGGACAATTGTCACCCCCGCGTCCTCAAGGAGCCGGAGGTGCCCGGCGTAGGCGGGGTGGGCGGCGAGCGCCGGTTTGACGTGCCGGAAGGCGTGGATCGGTAGGCCGGCGCCGAGCGCCTCGTTGAGGATGCCGAGGGCCAGCGTGTCGCTCGCCCCGGTCGCCCACTTGTTCGCGGTGTTGAACGTGACCGGCACGGCCAGCACGCATCGGCCGCCGGATGCGGCTCCGGGTCGCCGGGCATTCGCCACTCCACGCGCACCGGGTGGCCCGTCTGCTCTTCCAGGCCTCACAGTCGAGCCAGATCCCCGCGGTCGGGGTGGCGATGACGCACACCGTCCAGCCGTCCGCCATCAGTAGCTTGATGAGTTCGCCGATCCGCTCGGCCGGGGGAGCGGCGCAGACGATCAAGTGCAGCACCGGTTGTTCCTCCATTTCAACAGTCTCGCCCACACGACGAGCGGCGTAATCAGCCGTATACGCAGCGCGCATGACGTTCACGATCATGTCGGCATACGGGAACCCCTATTCCTCCGCGAGGGTGAGCGCATGGCCCGGGGCGGGTGCTGGGCTCCGGTGGTGCGTTTCCCCCGATCCCGCATCCGCCGTCCCCGCCCGCCCCGGCGCCACTCCATCTCCCCACCTCGACGGAGGCGCCTCCCATGACAGCCGTACTCGACGACTTCCCTGTCCTCACCCCGGTCACCGACGAGGACCTGACCACCGCCGCCCGCGCCGTCATGACGCACGCCCCTGAGAGCTGGCCGGAGGGCGAGCTGTGCCGCAGTGAACGCGTCCCGCACCCGTGCCGCCTGGCCAGGTGGGGGAGAGCAACGCTGCGAGCGGCCGGCCTGACCGAGGAGCGGGCCGATGAGCTGATCACCGCAGGCGGGACGTACCCATGGCCGTGGGCATGACGGGGCTGGCGGCGTATCCGATGGAAGCGTTCGACCGGCTCGGGCCGGCGGGGGTGCGTGGCGCAGTGGCCCGCTGGCTGCGCCTGGTGGCGGCGGACGCGGAGCTGTCGCCGTACCTCGTCGGGGTTGATCGTGCCCGGCTCGCCGGGCACCTGGCGCTGCTGCTCACCGTGTCGCTCGGCGGCCCGGCCGGCGACGTCGTCCGTCCGGCGGCGGGTGCGTGGCAGGGGTTGGGCCTGTCGGAGGCGCAGCACCGGCGGGTGGTCGACTACCTGGCCGGGGTGCTCCGGGCCCTTGAACTGCCGCCCGGCGCGATCGCCGCCGCGCAGGCGGCCTTCGCCGACGAGGCCGGCGAGTGACCGCCGATCTGGCACCGTCGTGGGCGACGATCATCGGGTACGCCGACCAGGACGCCCAGCACTTCTGGGGCACGGTGCAGGACCGGTTTCCCGGGCTGCTGCCGGAGCGGGAGGCGCCGCTGGTCTTCGCCGCGCTGGGCCGGCTGGCCAGCGGCGGCGACGATCCGGCCGGGCGGGCAGCGCTGCTGGCGTTGCTCGGCCGCGCGTACCGCCGCCACGACCTGCTGCCGCCCCACGAGGCGTCGATCGGCGACGCGCTGCTCGCCACCGTCGCCCGCCACGTCGGCCCACAATGGACGCAGACGCTCGCCGACGGCTGGGAACGCGGCGGCACCGCCGACGCGTGGATCCGTTCAGCGTCGAGGCGCTGCTCGACCACCGGTGGGCCGACGGTGACGGACTCCTCGGGCGGTGGCTGCCCGAGGATCTGGAGGAGGCGCTGCTCGACTGGTTCCCCCGCAAGGTGACCTTGCCGCCGGAGCGGTGGGCCGCCGTCACACCGGCCGTAGGCGCGTTCGTCGACTTCCTCTTCGACCAGGACCTCGCCGACCGGCTCTGCGCCGACCAGCAACTGCTGCACGCCGCCCTGGACAAGCTCGCCGCGCCGTTCGCCGACGCGATGGCCGACCAGAGCCGCTACGGCATCGCGAAGTTCTGGGCGATGCGGATGCTGAACGAGGGCATCGACCCCACCGATCAGGCCGCCGCGGAGCGGTTCATCGCCGATCTGCACGCCGGACGGGTCGCCGTCGACGAGGACCTGCTGAACCAGGTGATGACCAACCACCTGCTCGGCGAGCATCCGGACCAGCACCCGCCGCTACCGCTGGTGGCCGTGCCCGACGACGACACGCTCCGCGGGCTGGCCGCCGAGTCAGTTGTCGTACGCCGGCTGCGGGAGTTGGTGCGGTGGCTCGGTGACGGGCGGACCCTCACCACGACTGGCCGGCTGCGGCTGGCCGACGCGCGGGAACTCGTCGCGCTGCTCGAAACCGGCGACGTCCTTGACCCCATGATCGGCGACCGGGTCTTCAAGACCCGCAGCAGCGACGAGCTGTACGTGCTCACCGTGCTGGTCGCCTGGGCCCGGGCGGCCCGCGTCGTACGGGTGGTGAAGGGGCGGCTGGTGCCGGTCAAGAGCGCGGCGAAGGTGCTGGCGGACCCGCTCGCGCTGTCCCGGCGTGCCTTCACCGGACTGTTCGAGCTCGGCGAGGCGGTCTGCGGCGGCGGGTGGGCCGAGTCGGTGCTGCGGTGGCGGTTCGACGAGGCGGTGTTCGCCGTGACCATGGCGCTGTTCATCGCGCCGGAACCTGTGGAAGCCGACGAGTTGCGGCAGCTCGCCTACCAGGCGGCCTGCGACGGACTGGGGTTCGACTCCGGCACCGAGGAGCAGAAGCGGAGCTGGCGTCGGCTCGCCGACAACGACACCGACCGCCTGCTCGACCAGCTGGCCAGGCTCGGCGTGATCGAGAAGGGCGAAGCTGTTGTCACACTGACCCCCTTGGGTGTCGGCCTGCTCGCCGGGCACCTACGTGAGCAGGGCGTCACCGTGCCGACCATCGACCAGCTGACGGATGAGACCGCGGAGGTGGTGGTCGCCACCGCCACCGGCAGCCCGGCGGAAACCGCCGCCCTCATGCACGCCTGGTGCGCGCGCAACCCCGCCACCGCCTCGTCTGAGTTGCGGGCACTGGCCGAGCGCACCGACGACAGCGAGCATCGCCGGCTCGCCCTGGCGTACGCCTAAACCGGCCAGGGCAGGCCGCCACCAACGCGGGGAACGCGATCATGCGGCCGCGTCTTGCAGAGCCCCGGTGACGCCATGTCAGGTCGGCGCGTCCGGGGTCCCGGGTGGATAGCCGCTGACCGGGTCGGTGGTGAATGCGCCGGCTGGTCACGTCTTCGCCGCCCTTGCCGTTGTCGTCCTGCTCGCCACCGGGCCGGCCGTAATCGTCCTCACAAGTCGAGGCGCTGGGAGCTAATCCAAGGGCGGAGTGTCGGCAGCGGCGGCTAATCTGCCTGCGAGCGTCACCCCTCCGCACGTCGCGCCTGCCCATCGGCCGACGCCGCGCCGCCACCACCGCTCACCCGTTCGGTCAGATCCGACTTCAGGAGACTTCGTGACACAGCAAGCTGTCGCGGCACCGCAGCCTGTCCCGACATCGGACAAGCTCGACGCCGCGGTTCTCAAGGTGGCTGGCGTCGTCGTGCTCGGTGCGATCATGTCGATCCTCGACGTGACGGTGGTCAGCGTCGCGCTGCCGACGTTCCAGAGCGAGTTCGACGCGTCCTACGCCCGCGTCGCTTGGACGATGACGGGCTACACGCTCGCGCTGGCCACGGTCATCCCACTCAGCGGGTGGGCCGCCGACCGGTTCGGCACCAAACGCCTCTACATGATCGCCCTGGCGCTGTTCACGATCGGGTCCGTTCTGTGCGCCACCGCCGACACCATCGGGCAGTTGATCACGTACCGCGTGCTGCAGGGCCTCGGCGGCGGCATGCTCATGCCGATCGGTATGACGATCATGACCCGGGCGGCGGGGCCGCACCGGATCGGCCGGTTGATGGCCGTCCTCGGCATCCCGATGCTGCTCGGCCCGATCGGCGGCCCGATCCTCGGCGGCTGGCTGATCGACGTGGCGAGCTGGCACTGGATCTTCCTGATCAACCTGCCGATCGGCGTCATCGCGCTGATCTACGCGCAGCTGGCCCTGCCGAAGGACAACCCCCAGCCGTCAGAGTCGTTCGACTTCCTCGGCATGCTGATGCTTTCGCCGGGGCTCGCCCTGTTCCTCTACGGCGTCTCCTCGCTGCCCGAGGCCGGCACGTTCGCCGACCCCGAGGTGTGGGCGCCCATGCTGATCGGCGCCGCGCTGGTGGTGGCGTTCGTCGTCTACTCCTTCAAGCCGCAGCACCCGCTGCTCGACCTGCGGCTGTTCCGCAACCGCAAACTGACCATCGCTGCGGTGACCATGTTCGTCTTCATCATCGCGTTCATGGGCGCCGGCCTGCTGTTCCCGAGCTACTTCCTGCAGGTGCGCGGCGAGTCGACGCTGGCCGCCGGCCTGCTGATGGCGCCACAGGGCATCGGCGCGATGCTCACCATGCCGATCGCCGGCATGCTGGCCGACAAGGTGCCGGTCGGCCGCACGGTGCCGTTCGCGCTGGTGCTGATCGGCGCCGGGTTCTTCACCTTCACCCAGGTCGACCCGAACACCTCGTACGTGCTGCTTTGCGGCTCGCTGTTCGTGATGGGCCTGGGCATGGGCGGCACGATGATGCCGATCATGACCTCGGCGCTGAAGAGCCTCACCGGCCCCGAGGTGGCCCGCGGCTCCACGCTGGTGAACATCCTCCAGCAGATCGGCGGCTCCGTCGGCGCCGCGGTGATGTCGGTGATCCTCACCAACGAGCTGAACGGCTCCCAGCCGATCCCCGGTGTGACCGACCCGAGCGGCAAGCCGATCACCGAGGCCGGGCTGGCCATCGCCGCCCAGCAGCGGCCGGAACTGACCCAGCAGTTCCCGGTCGACCCGTCGCTCATCGAGCGCGGGCTCGACTTCGCCGCCAGCTCCTTCGCCACGACGTTCTGGGTGGCGTTCGCGCTGGTGCTGCTGACGTTCATCCCGGCCGCGTTCCTGCCCCGCCGGCGTGAGCGGTCGCACCTGCTGGACGGCCAGCCGGGGGAGCAGGGGAAGACGCCCGTCGTCATCCACTGAGCCGACCGTCGGGGCCGTCGGGTACGTCCCGGCGGTCCCGCTTCGGGCGGAGGAGCGCACCGCACACGAACGGTGTGCGCCGAGATCCACGTCGGTGCACGCCGTTCGTGTGTGCGGCTTCTCACGCACTCGCCGAGGTCAGGGGCGCAGCCGCGCGACGACGACCCGCGTGGCCCGGGCGATGGGCGCGTTATCGTACGTCGCGTCCTTCTCGTCGCGACTCGAGACAGGCCAGCTCCCGCTACTAAGCGCCGCGCAATGCTGAGCTGGTCCGCCTCACCGCAACGGGCCGTCGCCCGGGCCGTTGGGGTCGTCGACCAGGTGCATCGCGGCCTCCTCCGCGCTGGCCGCACCCCCGTCGATCCCGGCATCCCACGCCACGGAGTCGGCTTCCTCGTCCTCGCCGAGGCCCTCGTCGTAGGCGACCAGGCGTCCCGCGCGCGTTTCGCGCTCGTACCCACGCCGGGTCAGCTCGTCCTCGTCAGACCGCCGCCGCCCTCATGCACGCCTGGTGCGCGCGCAACCCCGCCACCGCCTCATCTGAGTTGCGGGCACTGGCCGAGCGCACCGACGTCGCCGAGCATCGCAGGCTCGCCCTGGCGTACGCCTGAACCGGCGCACCCGACGACCATCGCCGCGTATGGGCGGCCTCCAGGGCGTGGTTCGCCCTGGCCCTGTGCGGCGCCGGCAGCGGGCGGAGTCACCCGCCGTAGAGCCGGTCGATGTGCTTGTAGTCGTCGGGTGCCCGGTCCCGGAACAACTCGTTCCGCAGCAGCCGGGCTGTCCCGTCGCCGTGCCAGATGTCCCCCCACACCCGAGCTGATGTCTGCACGTGGGCCGTGCGCCCCGTGCGTGCCGTCTCGGCCATGCGGACGGCCCGGGGGCCCGGCGGTACGGATGGTGGCGAGCTTCACTGGAGGTTCTTCCCGGTTGTCGATCTGGACGCGGTGCTGGTGGAGCCGCTCGAAGACAGGCGTGTCGCTGAACCGGAACAGGTCCAGCCCGCACTCCGCGGCGCTCACCCCAGCGGGGTTGGCGCTTGCTGGAGGCCGTCCGGCTCCGGTGTCGACAGCCTCCTGAGAGTTGGCTCCGCGACAAGAGACGCTTGGAACCTTGACAAGGAAATCCGCTACAGGTGGCGGCAACGTGTATAGAGTTTCCCTGTGGGGTTGGGGGACGGATCGGAGGCTGAGAGCATGTCGCTTGGCATGCTCCCGGCCACTTTCAGCTACTCCCAAGCCCTTGAAGCTGGCCTCTCCGAGTGGCAGCTGTACCGGCTGCGGGATCAAGGACTCATCGAACCTGTTGGCCGGGGTCTCTACCGGCGCCATGACGCCGAGATGGCGGATATTGATCTCATCGAGGTCGCCCGTCGTGCGCCGTCAGCCACGCTTTGCCTGACCACCGCCCTGGCCCGTCACGGCCTCACTGACGAGATTCCCTCCCGCATCGATGTCGCCCTGCCTCGCGGGCGGCATCGACCGACCACCTCCGCGCCGGTCGCCTGGCACTTGTTCGACCCAGCCACGTTCGAGATCGGCCGCACTGAGCTGCCACTCGACTCGGACACCTCGATCGGGCTCTACAGCCCCGAACGCAGCATCATCGACGCCGTCCGCCTGCGCCATCGGGAGGGGCCGGAACTGGCGTACGCGGCGCTACGGCGATGGCTGAGGCGCCGCGACGCATCACCATCAAAACTGCTGACCATGGCTCGGCGGTTCCCCAAGGCTGAGCGGCCGCTCCGAGAGGCACTGGAGATCCTGCTGTGACCGTACGTCCGACCCGCGCCACTGTCGCTGGCCGCGCCTACCTCGACCTCCAGAACCTCGCACGCCGCATCGGTCGTCCCACTGATGAACTGCACCAGGTCTACGCACTGGAAGGCTTCCTCGCTCGCCTGGCCCAATCCCCGTTCGCGGACAACCTCGTCCTCAAGGGTGGAGTGCTGCTGGCCGCCTACGCCACTCGCCGGCCGACCCGTGACGTAGATCTTCAGGGCCGATGGATCTCGAATGACAGTGATCAGGTACTCGGCATGGTCCGCGGCATCGCGAGCCGGCACCTCGACGACGGCCTGGTATTCGACGCGGCGACCGCAAGCGCGGAGACGATCCGGGACGACGACGTCTACGCCGGGGTGCGCGTCAGCCTCACCGGCAGTCTTTCCGCCGCGCGGCTGACCTTTCACGTCGACGTCAACGTCGGCGACCCGATCTGGCCTGATCCGCAGCCGATCAAGCTGCCGCGGCTGCTCGATGGGGAGCTCGTGGTGACCGGATATCCGCTTCCGATGGTGTACGCGGAGAAGCTGGTGACGGCGTTGCAGCGGGGCGAGGCGAACACCCGCTGGCGCGACTTCGCCGACGTTTATCTGCTGTCGGGTCGGCACGATGTCGACGGCGACCAGCTGGCGGCGGCTGTGCAGCGGGTAGCCGAGTATCGCGAGGTGACGCTCGAGCCGCTGAGTCAGGCCCTCGACGGCTACGCGACGGTCGCGCAGTCACGGTGGGCGGCCTGGCGGCGTAAGCACCTGCTCGACGACCGTCTTCCGCAGGACTTCGGCGCGGTGTTGCAGCGGGTGTCCGCGCTCGCCGATCCGGCTGTGACCGGGGCCTCCGGTGGGCGGACCTGGGTCGCGGCATCCTCGGTCTGGACGACGGCCATGTGACAGACAACCGGCGCTGCGGGGATCGTAGGCATGGGGATAGACCTATGGGTTCTCTTCAACACCAATAGTGAGCAATTAGAGGTCCCCGACGACGGTGGCGTCGTACCACTCCTCCAGAAGACTCCACCGGAGCGCGGATCTGCCCTGGCCCGCCGGCTCTACGCGGAGTCGGGGCGGCTCTGCGTGCTCGCCTCGCGGCACCGGCACGCCTGCATCGTCGTGGCGCGGGCGGGGATCGCCGAGCTGCTCGACGCGCACCCGTCGACCGAGCGGGTGCACCTGGACGTGCCGGTCAAGTTCCCGGACGGCTGGACGGCCAACCAGACGATGCTCAGCCACCTCGCCGCGCACACCGTCACCTGACTACGGCAGAAGCGTCAGCGGTGTCCGGTGGCTCGGGACCGGACGGTCAGCCGGGGCGGCGAGCACCGCTGTAAGGCATATCCGCCAACTGGGCCATTCGGACCACGTCCCCGGTATGCGGGGCGTGGACGATCAGTCCATTGCCGACGTAGATACCCATGTGATGGCGATCGGAGTAGAAGAAGACGAGGTCACCCGTGCGAAGGTTTGTTCTGCTCACCGCCGTACCTTCGGTCCATTGAGCACCTGTGTAATGGGTCAGCTGCACCCCGGCGGAAGCCCACGCGTACTGGGTCAGGCCGGAGCAGTCGAACGAGTCCGGACCGTCGGCCGCCCACACGTACGGCTTGCCGATCTGCTTGCACGCGGTCTTCGCCGCGACGCCGCCGCTTCCCGTGATGGGGACGGCGGGACACTGCCCACCGATGAACAGCGAACTGGTCGACGTGATGGGTGAGGTGCTGCTCGCGGTGGCGGCTGACTGCGCGGTGGCTGCTGCTCTGGCCGCCGCGGCGTCCGCGGCCGCCTTGGCCGCTGCGGTCGCCTCCGCGGCGGCGATCTGTCGGTGTAGCGCATCCAGCCGCTTGATCTCGGCGTCGATGGCCTTCTTGCGAGCCGCTAGCTGGGCCTGCTGGCGCTGCTGTGTCGCGATCAGCGCGTCAACCTTCTCCTTGTCGGCGTCGTAGCTCGCCTGCTGGGCCGACAGCCGGGTGATCTGTCGCTGCTCCGAATTTGCCACCTGATTCACGAGCGCGAGCTGATCCCCCAACGCGGTCGGCGGCGAGCCGCGGGACAGCAGGGCGTTGAATGTGGAAAGCGACTTTGCCTGCTTGTAGTACCCCGTCACAATCTCCTGGACCCGGGTCCTGCTGATCTCCACCGACTTGCCGAGTGGCTCGATCCTCCGGCTCAGTTCGGCCGATCTCCGCTGGTTCGCGGCCAGTTCCGACCGGACCTTGTTGTATTGCTCGATGACGGGTTCGAGCTTTTGCCACGCCGCTTCGATCTGCTGCCGTACATCGGCGGCCGACGGTGCGGCGTGGGCGTGGGCCGCTGGCCCGACGGCCACCATGGCCGCCGCCGCGACGGCGAGGATTCTGGTGAACAGACGCGATCCGGCGGGCCGGGTGCGCACGGGTGGCAACGCGTTCGGCTCCTTCCACTCGAGGCCGACGCACCCCACGGTGCACCGACCTCGACCGCCTGCCGGGTTAGCTGACGGGTTCGGGCGTGGAAGGCGCCCTACCGCTGATGCGGATTCACCCCGAAACCTGCGGTGGTTCCCCGGCTCGCCTGGCGACGCCAGTGACGTCCAGCGACTCGGCGGTGGCCGTCCCGGGGCACTCCAGGTGGAGACCGACATCCGGAACGGACGCTGACCAACATTAGTGAGGACGGCCAGAAGAAATCAACGAGCCGGTGACGCGAATTCTCTGCGCTGTCAAGCGGGCACATTGGGTGCCGGAATTATGCGTACGTAAGGCTCCGCTAATCGGATTCTTAATCTTCCCTAACCTTGACCTTCAACCTGCGCGCTATTTTTCTTCGGCAACCCTCAGGTTCATCCACCCGGCTGGGCTGCCCATCAGCACCTCCACGATCGAGGTGTTGCGACGACCAGTTGAATCCGCCGACCACGCCAGAGCAGGTCAGCGCACATCGACCCGTACGCGGGGCCAGGAGTTGTTGCCGTAACCCATGGGGTTCCACACGGTGGCGGGGGACTCGGGCTGCGACTCGCCGGCGTCGTCCCACGCCCGGGCGGTGATCTCCCTGCAACCGGCGGGGAGGTCCAGGGTGGCGTGCCATTGCTGCCACGCCCACCGGCCGGCCGCGTCGTCGATGGAGGCCTGGATCCAGGTCTGCCCTCCGTCGGGTGAGACATCGACGCGGACGACGGCCCGGCCGTCACCGGTGAAGGCGTAGCCGGCGACGTCGGTGGGGCCGGCGGCCATGCTGGCACCATCGTCGGGGGAGAGGATCGCGGAGGTCAGGGCCACCGGGCCGAGCGCGAAGCCCTGCCCAGGCCTGGTGGGATCGGCGTCGGGCGGCAGCAGTCGGTAGTCCGCCGCCTGGAAGTAGTTGTCCGACGGCTGTGCCAGGGCGGTGATGCTCTGCACCCATTTGACGCTGCGGGCACCGATGTAGCCGGGCACCACGACACGGACCGGCCCACCGTGCGCCGCGGGCAGTGGCTGCCCGTTCATCGACCAGGCCAGCAGCACCTCCTCGGAGAGGGCTTTCCGTAACGGAATGGAGCCGCCGAACGGCTGTGGCGGATCCGCGACCTGGGCGACGTCCGGAGCGGTGAAGGCGATGTGCGCCGCGCCGGGGGCGGGTCCGGCCGCCGCGAGCACGTCGGCGAGGCGCACGCCGGTCCATTCGGCCGTCGAGATAGCGGCGGGCCCCCACGGGGACTGCCCCGGGATCTCCCGTACCGCCATCAGCCCGGCCCGCCGGTTACCCGCGCACGCGAGCGTGGCCACCTCGGTACGGGGCTGAAACCGCTCCTGCAGATCGGCCAGGAACAGGTCCAGCTCCCGGTGGACCAGGCCATCGACACGCAGTCGCCAGGTCGACGGGTCGATCTGCGGTATCGATCCATGGTTGCGGCTGTAGAAGGCGTCGGCCGGGGTCAGCGGCCCGGCCAGCGCTGCCGGCGGTGGCTCGGCGTTGAACGGCTCCGTCTGGTGGACGACCATGTCGTCCCGCTTCCCCCACATGCCCTCGGCTTTCCTCCTGGTGTTCCGTCGGCTACCGCACATCGTGGCGTACGAGGTTGCGCTCTGCTGCACGTTCGCTGGGGGCGCGTAGCTCCCCTTCCACGCCTACGCTAGTGCCCGTTCCCGCAGGCCAGCGCCCGGTTCCGGCAATTCTCGCGGCGGTCGACCTCGAGGGAGCAAGCGTGGCTGCGGTGGATCACCACGTACGACCACGACGGCGGACGCACGGGCCTAGGGTCGGTGCCGTGGCACGGGCGGGGCGTCGATACCGGTACGTCGGCCCGGCCGACGTACGGGCGTCGGTCGCCGACTCTCCCGAAGGCTGGCCCATCCGATCATCGGTCGATCTCGACACCTACCTGGCGGCCGCAGATCCGCGCGACCGTGACGAGCCCTTCACCTACGTCATCGTCCCTGGCGGCACGCTGCGGCTCGCGCCGAGACGCAGCGAGCACGTCGCCTGCGCCGGCGGTGGGGAGGTCCTCGGCGCGGGGGAGATCGCCTTCGCCGGCGAGCGGGACGGCTCGGTCGTGACCGAGGTGAGCAACCAGTCCACCGGCTACCGGGATGCGGGCCAGTGCTCCGCCCGTCAGGGCGGGGGTGAAGGCCCGCGCGGGAGGGCCGCCAGGCCCGAGCGTGCCGTTGACCTGACGCCCCATCGACCGTGGTAACGTCGCGTTCGTGCGAGGCGAAGGGTCATGCCGGAAGCCTCGAAGCGTCACGACGGACACAGCGTGACTGTCGCCGCAGGGCTTGCGGAGACGTAAAACGCCTGTGGAGTGTGGGTAGGTCCGGAAGCGATTCCGGCACCGTGCGGTGAAGCAGGAACCCACCCGGGCGTTGCGCGTTCCGCGCGCAGCGCGGAGGGAATCCCCGCCATTCATGGCGGTGGAGGATGTCAATGCCCCGATCCCACCTCCTAGGCGGCGGTGGCGGACGCCCTCGACCGGGCGAGTATCGGCCGCCCGGAAGGCTTCACCGCGACCATCGTCTTTCGGCGCTGCCTTGACTGCGGCGAGCGCAACGTGGTCCGCGACGACGACTACATCTGCGCGCTCTGCGGTGCTGAGCTGCCGGAGGATGTGGAACCTCGGCTGACGACTCGGCCGTCGACCGACCAGGGCTCGCGCGACGGCTGGGCCGCCAACCAGACGATGCTCGCCCACCTCGCCGCGCGCCACGGCGGGTTGTGGCCGGCAGCCGACCACAACCCGCCGGGACTTCCGCGCGCGGCTCAGGGCGTGGCGAGCGCCTCGGTCGGGGCGAGCCGGGCAGCCCGGATGGCCGGATCCAGCCCGGCGAGCGCCCCGATCAGCAATGTCGCCCCGATCCCACCGGCCATCGCCTAGGCCGGGACAACGGCGGGCCAGGACTGGGAGAACGCGTAGCTCGCCGGCGCAGACCGATCTCCGGCACCCGCCGCCGCGCCGGTTCCCGACCGCGCGGCACAGCACGAGCGCGCTCGGACCAGCCGGCTGCCGGCCGCGGGTAACCGTTGCAGCGCCGGCTAGTCATCGGCGGCGCCACGATCGGACGCTGAAGCTCAGGTGGGCGGGACAGTTGCCGGTAGTGTGCGGGGCGCCTGGGAGGAGGGGTCGATGCTGGGGCTGGAGGTGCCGCCCGCGGGCGAGGCGGAGCGGGTGATCACGGCCGTGCTGGCCGACCTGCGCTCCGGCCAGCACCATGGCGTGGTGGTCGACTCCCCGCCCGGGGCCGGCAAGTCGACGCTGGTGGTCCGCGCCGCCGTCGAGCTGGCCGCCGCCGGCGAGCCGCTGATCATCATCGCCCAGACCAACGAGCAGGTCGACGACCTGATCGACCGCCTGGCCCGAAAGGCACCCGAGCTGCGCATCGGCCGGCTCTCCGCCGCCGACTACCGCCCCTCCGAACGGGTCAGGGGCCACGAGACGGTCAAGGTCGCCGCCAAGGTCACCGACCTTGGCGGGCCGGCGGTCATCATCGGTACGGCCGCGAAGTGGGCCACGGTGACCGACGGCACCTGGCCGTGGGCGATCGTCGACGAGGCGTACCAGATGCGGTCCGACGCCCTGCTGCGCGTGGCCGGCAGGTTCGAACGGGCGCTGTTCGTGGGTGACCCTGGGCAGCTCGATCCGTTCTCCACGGTCGAGACCGTGCGCTGGACGGGCCTGACCTGGGATCCGATGCAGGCGGCGGTGGCGGTGCTGCTGCGGCACAACCCCGAACTGCCGGTGCACCGCCTGCCCGTGTCGTGGCGGCTGCCGCCGTCGGCGGCGCCGGTGGTCGCGGCGGCGTTCTACCCGTTCACCGGGTTCCGCGCCGGCACCGGCGTGGGCGACCGGGCGCTGTCGTTCACCGCACCCGGCCCGGGGGATGCGCTCGACGCGGCGGTGGAGCTGGCCGCGACGACGGGCTGGGCGCTGCACGAGCTGCCGGCCCGGCACACCCTGCGCACTGACACGGAGGCGGCGGCGGCCTGCGCGGCGCTGGCGCTGCGGGTGTTGCAACGGGGCGCGGTCGCGGTCTCCGAGCACGCGCCGGCCGGCGCGCCGGTCACCGCGGACCGGATCGCCGTCGGAGCCGCGCACCGCGACCAGGTCGCGGCCATCCGCGCCCACCTCGGCGAGGCCGGGGCGGGCATCACCGTCGACACCGCCAACCGGCTGCAGGGCCGGGAGTACGACGTGACGATCGTGCTGCACCCGCTGTCCGGACGGCGGGACGCCACCGCGTTCCACCTGGAGTCGGGGCGGCTCTGCGTGCTGGCGTCACGACACCGGCACGCGTGCATCGTGGTGGCCCGGGCCGGGATCGCCGAGCTGCTCGACGCGCACCCGTCGACCGAGCGCGTGCACCTGGACGTGCCGGTCAAGTTCCCGGACGGCTGGGCGGCCAACCAGACGATGCTCGCCCACCTAGCGTCGCAGCACCTCTCCTGACTACGGCTCAGCGGCGGCTCGCGGATCCTCCGGTGCAGGCCCGGCGCCTGGCCCGGCGGGCGACGCGGCGTCATTTCGGCGCCGCAGCCGGGCTGGCCGAGACTACTTCCCGTGGGGGTCGGACGCGTTGAGCGTCGCGACGACCTGGTCGTAGTCGCCGCGCGCCTCGCCGTATCGGAGGAACTTCACCCGCTCGACCTGGATCTCCTTTGCGTCGGGCTGCGACTCGAGCAGCGCGACGACCTCCGCCACGAACTCGTCCAGCGGCATCCCGTACTCGCTCGTCTCCTGCCCGGGCAGCAGCGCGGTGCGGACGGCCGGCGGTTCGAGCTCCACGATCTTCACGGTCGTGTCCGCGAGCTGCAGCCGGATCGACTCGCTGAGCATGTGGATCGCGGCCTTCGACGCGTTGTAGCTGGGGGTGATCTTGAGCGGCGCGAAGGCGAGGCCCGAGGAGACGGTGATGATGGTGGCGTCCGGCTGCGCCTGCAGGTGCTCGATGAATGCGGCGATGAGGCGGATCGGGCCGAGCACGTTGGTCGTCAGCACCGCCTCGGCCGAGGCGAGGAACGATTCCGGCTTGTGCCAGTCCTCGATGCGCATGATGCCGGCCATCGTGACCAGGACGTTGAGGTCCGGGTGCTTCGCCAGCACCTCCTTCGCGGCGGCCTCGATGCTCGCGGCGCTCGTCGTGTCGATCGCCACCGTGTGGATGTCGGGGTGCTCCGCGGCGATCTGGTCGAGCAGGTCGGTGCGCCGACCGCCGACGATGACGGTGTTGCCCTTGGCCCGCAGCTCGAGCGCGAGGGCGAGGCCGATCCCGCTCGTGGAGCCGGGGATGAAGATGGTGTTTCCGGAGATGTTCATGCACCGAGCTTCGCCCGTCGTCCCGGGTTTGTGGCAGAGACCGGTCATCGGGGGATCCGCAATCCCTGGTTCGCGCCCGCCGCAGCCGGATACTGGGATCATGGACCGTGCAGCACTGGCCGATTTCCTGCGCCGCCGCCGCGAGGCGCTGCAGCCCGGGGACGTCGGGCTGGCTGCGGGTGCGCGCCGGCGCGCACCGGGCCTGCGCCGTGAGGAGGTCGCCGCCCTCGCCGCGATGTCGACCGACTACTACACCCGGCTCGAACAGCAGCGCGGCCCGCAGCCGAGCGTGCAGATGCTCGCGTCGCTCGCCCGGGCGCTTCGGCTGACGGGCGACGAACGCGACTACCTGTTCCGGGTGGCGGGGCACAACGCCCCGGCAGTCGTGTCGGCGGCGACGCACGTCGCCCCGGCGCTGCTGCGCGTGCTGGACCGGCTCGACGACACCCCGGCGCTCATCCTGTCCAACCTCGGCGAGACGCTAGTGCAGAACCGGATGGCCGCAGCCCTGTTTGGCGACAAGTCGGGCTACACGGGCCTCGCCCGCAGCGAGATCTATCGGTGGTTCACGGCTCCTGCGGAGCGGCTGCGCTACCCCGAGGAGGACCGCGACCGGCAGAGCCGCGCCCAGGTCGCCAACCTGCGTGCCGCGTACGGATCGATGGGCCCGCAGTCGCGGGCCGGTGAGCTGGTGCGGGCGCTGCAAAAGGCGAGCCCGGAGTTCGCCGAGCTGTGGGAACGGCACGAGGTCGCCAAGCGCTTCACGGACCACAAGACGCTCATCCATCCCCAGCTCGGTGCGATCGGGCTCGACTGCCAGGCGCTGTTCACCGAGGACCAGTCCCAGGCACTGCTCGTGCTCACCGCGTCCCCGCGCAGCGAGGGCTGCGAGAAGCTGCAGCTGCTCGGCGTGCTGGGGCATGAGCGCTTCCCGGCCGACACGAGCTGAAGCTGACCGCCAGGTCGGCGTACCCCGTGTCGAGCAGGCTGGTTCATCGCCGAGAGATTCGGCGCGTCACTCGCCAGGGGGCTGGTATTCGGCCCGTTGCCGAGTCGCCTGGTCGATCTCCTCCGCGGTCAGCACCGGGGTGACCCGCGTGTCCAAACCGCCCGCGGCCCGGATGACGATGGCCAGTGCGGCCGCTGTCTTGTGGTCCGGCAGTTCACACAACACGTAGGTGTCGTGCTCAGCGAACGAGAAGTGCATCGACTCCATTCGCCCGCCGTGAGCCTCGATCGTGTGGCGGACGACCTCGACGCGTTTGGTACCACCGTCGCTGATCAGCCCCTGGAGACCGTTGACGGTGTAGTTCGACGTCAACAGGAATCTCGGCACCTCCACATCACCTCCAGATGTGCCGCCGGGCCGCCAGGACCCGGGCCGTTCCTCAGGCCCCACCCTGGCGTTGGACCCGTTCGGCGCCCTCGACTCTCGCCCGGCCGTGGTCGCGCTCGGTCCCCGAGGTCCCGGTCGCAGCGCGCAGGTGGCGGCGGTCCGGCGAGTGCTCCACCTCCGAGCCCTGCCGGCCCCGGCGGCCGCTGCCCGGATGCCGCCGCCCCCGTGCCGATTCGCCGCCGGGATCGTGCTTGTTCGCCTTGTGGCTACCCATGGGCAGCGCATACCCGGCACGCGGGCGGCTAGTCATCCGCCGGTCGGACAGCCTCGCCCGAACGGGCCCTGCCTCGGCTGCGTCGCCCGCTCCGTACGGTGCCCTGCGGGCGGGGGCCAGCGGGCCCGGATCCTGCAGAAGCTCGGCCTGCGTGACCGGGTGCAGGCGGTAATCGCGGCGTACGAGTCCGGACTGGTGACTCCGCATCCTCCCGGCTGAGCCGCCTGGAGCGACGCCGGCGGTACCGGAATGTCGCGGTCAGCGGCGGCGGGTGGCCGTGAGGCGGCGGCCGCCCCCCGACTTGTGCTTCGATCGCGGCAGCGACACCGGGTGCAGCGCCCGCGGCCGCGGCCGGCGTCGTCGCTCCTGCCACCAGCCGAGGCACTCCGTGACCAGGGCGCCCACGGTCAGCGCCAGGACCCCGAACCCGACAGCGCCCACGACGCCCTGTATCCGGCCGCGGTGGCCGCTGAGCTGGTCGAAGTCGGTGACGAAGTCGCCCGGATCGGTCCGGCTCACCCAGATCGACGCGGTGGTCCCGGGCGGCAGGCATACCTCGAAGCAGGCCACCTCCTGCTCGTGCGTGACCCCGTCGAGGTCGTACCGGAAGTACATGGTGCTGGACGCGCCCGTCTTGTTGCCGCCGGGCTTGGTGACCTGGTCGTAGACGACCGCCTGCGTGGGCTGGCCGTGCTCGCGCAGTTCGTCTCTCCACCGGTCCAGCCGGAGCTCGTTGTCGACGGGAACGTAGAGCAGCGCCGCGCCGAGGAGGAGGAACGTCGGGTAGAGGACCGCGCGTCGGGCGAGCCGGCGGCCCAGCCACGCGAGTCGTCGGCGTACCGGTGGCCGCTCCTCGTCCGTCACGTCCGGCAGCATATCGGCGGCGCTCAACCCGCCCGTCGGTAGTTGAGCAGCAGCGCTCCCGTGCTCGTCGCCTCGCTCCGCGCCAGCCGGAACTCCGTCAACCGCCCGTCCTCCGGCCAGATGCGCTTGCCGCCGCCGAGGCGCACCGGGTCGACCATCAGCCGCAGCCGACGCTGCCCTGGCTGGTGCCCCAGATCCAGTTGTCCGTGGCCTTGTCGTGCACCGCGATCGTGCCGGTGGCGGAGACGATGGCCGAGGGGTCACCGACGAAGGTCGGCTGGTTGGTGCCGATCGCCATCCAGTTGCCGAACGCGCTGCCCGGGGAGGCCTGGCTGACCCCGCTCATCCCGCCAGCGGTGTTCCGAGCGTAGATGGCGATCGTTTCGTCGCTCGAGATGAGCGGCTGCGGCCGAGATGCGACGCCGGCACCCGAGGTGCCGACCCTGCTCCACGCTCCGAACTCGCTTCTCGCCGAGCACCACGAGGCTGGACGGTCTGGCGACTGCCCGACGAGGAGATCCGCATCTACCATGACCCAGTGATCAACACAGCGAAGGGTCGACCTCCCGCACCGGTGCTGGCGGCTACCCTCGCCATGGTCATCCGGGCCGTTGCAGCCGCTATCCCCACACCCGGCAACCCCGACGTGCTCGCCCAGGTCCTCGCTAGCGTTCTCGTCGGCGGGTTGATGCTGGTCCTGGCTTACGGACTGATCCGTGGGAACTCGCTCGCTCGGTGGTTAGTCGTCGTCCTCGCGGCTGTGAATGTCTACAACGGGGCGACGCATGCAGGTCTGAGCGTCTTCGATCGGACGCTATTGATCGGCGCGCCGCTAGCGGTTGTCGGCCTGCTCCTCTTGCCGAGATCCTCCCGTCGATGGTTTCTCGATCCTCCCGAGACCGCTACGTCTCAGCCCACATCAACCGCATTGGTGGCGGGAACGCCGGAGAACCCGTTTGACCCTTCTCCCCATCACGGGCCGTCCATCGGCCAGTAGCGACGAGGCCCAGCGGTCACGGCCGGGCACGAGATGTCAGCGCGCTCGCCGCCGAGAGCAGGCGTTTCGGGCATCAGGACCAGTTGATCACGCTCTTCCACACTGATGTGGCGGACGATCAGGGGGCTGCCGAGCAGGCCCCGCCTCGGTAACGTCCCGGGCATGACCGACACCACGCATGAGGACCTGCTGGCGGGCTTCACCGTTTCCCGCCCGTACACGATGGATGTCGTCGCGGACGCGCCCCGCGCCGCCGGCGTGCATGTAGTGGTCGCCGGCGACACGGTCATCTATGTGGGGCAGACGTCGAACCTGAAGGACCGGCTGCGCCAGCACCTGACGGGCAGTCGCGGCTCCTCTGTGCTGCACGACCAGGTTGGCCAGCTGCTCGACCAGTCCGGGCCGGTGGCGTCGGCCGCCGACATCGCGAGCTGGCTCCGCCGGTGCATCGTCCGCTGGCGGGAGAGCGACCACCCGGCGGCCGACGAGGAGGCCCTGGTGGTTGCCCTGAAGCCGCGCTTCAACCGGCAGGCTCCGCGGCAGCGGCCCACGCCCTGAACCGGTCGCCGCGCTGAGTCGTTTGCGACATCAGCTCCACAGCGACCGCACCACGCACTGCCGGCCCGACGGCGCCCGTCAGCCAAAGCGCGGGCGACGTCCAGCGGTCGTTTCCCGTCGGCGGCCGCAGAATCCCCGCCGCCTCGTCACCCCGCAACGTCGGCGGGCGTTGCTTCATTGAGCGCCGCTGACGGGACGGGGGGGCGGGATATGACCGAGGTGCGCATCGAGCCGTGGGACGAGGACGATCTGAAGCTGCTGCACCAGCTCAACGCGCCGGAGATCCGCCACCACACCGGCGGCACGGAGACCGACGAGCAGGTGCTCGCCCGGCACGAACGCTACGTAAGCGGGCCCGGCCCCGGCTCGGGCGTGATGTTCAGCGTGGTGCTGCCCGACGGGGCGAAGGTCGGCAGCGTCGGCTACTGGGAGCGGGTCTGGCACGACGAGCCGGTCTACGAGATGGGCTGGGCGATCCTCCCCGAACACCAGGGGCGGGGCGTGGCCACCGCCGCCGTGCGGGCGGTGGTGGCCGAGGCCCGCGCCCAGGGCCGCCACCGGTACGCACACGCGTACCCGTCGGTGGACAACCCGGCCTCGAACGCGGTCTGCCGCAAGGCCGGCTTCACCCTGCTCGGCGAGACCAAGTTCGAGTACCCGCCGGGCCGGATGATGCGCTCCCACGACTGGCGGCTCGACCTGACGGCCTGACCGCGGTCGTCGCCGGATGCCACACTCCACCCTGGACCGTCGAGCACCGGTGTCGCTCAGGCGGCCTTGACGAGAGCGGCGGTCAGGCTCGGGTAGAGCTTCGTCAGCATCGCCTTGGACTTGGCGAGGTCGCCGTCGCCGTCGGAGGCGTCGACCTCCATCACGTAGTACCCGCGCGCCATCGTCACGGTGCACTGGTGGTAGGTGCCGGTGTCGGTCGTGTGGCGTTCGCAGAACGTCACCACGTCCGGGTTCTTCGGCGCTCCGGCCGGCGCCCACGGCACCAGCGTCGACGTCTCCCCGTTGCTCATTCGGTAGCTCCGGCAGCCGCGCATCGTGGCCCGCAGCTCGTCGACCAGCTTGCGGCCGGTCACCTTCTGATAGCCGACGACGTGCTGGCGGATCCAGACCGGGGAGGTCTCCCAGCGCCGCTCCCGCTGCCCGATGCTGTGCCGGTCGGAGGGCAGCTCGCGCCGGCAGGGCGCCCGCAGGTACCAACCCTCGGTGTTCTCCTTGGTGTGCGAGACGGTCTCCGGGCGGAATTTCGAGAGGTCCAGCAGGGCGATCCGCGTCTGCCGGCTCACCTCGTCGGCGGAGCGGGGCGCGGGGCGCGGCGGCGGGGTCGTCGTCGGCGCGGCCGACACCGGCGCGGACCAGCGCGCCGTCGTCGGCGCGGCCTCCGACGTGCCGCAGGCCGCGACGCCGGCGACGAGCAGCAACGACAGCAGGACTTGAGGGGCACGGCGGCGCATCATCGAGGGAGCACGTCCTTTCCGGGTACGCTAAGGAGGGGCCCATCGTCGGGCCCCTCCTTGACTGCGCCCCGCCGGCGCGCCGCGTTACGTCAGCGAGCGACGCCCCTGCTCAGTTCACCCCGGTGGGCCGGCCGGCCGGGCGGCCTCGGTCGGGCGCGGTGGGGGCCGTCGCGGCGACCGTACGCCCCAGCACGATGGGCGCGTCCCGGCCGGTGCCCCGCCGGCCGTTGCCGTCGTCGCTGCGCTGCTCGTGGTAGTCCTGCTCCACGTTGACCGACCAGACGTCGTGGCCGGCGTCGTGGGCGATGTTCTCGGCGGTCAGCATGGCCGTCAGCATCGAGTGGTCCTGGTTGTTGTAGCGATGCATCCCGTTGCGCCCGACGGGGTGCACGTTGGGCAGCTCGCGGGCCAGCCAGGCCCGGATGGTGTCGACGTTGTGCTGGTAGCGCTCGTCGTAGACGGGATAGGCCTTCGGCATCCGCACCACGTACCCGCTCTCCACGCCGCCCGGCCGGACCAGGCCCAACTGCTCCAGCTCGGCGGTGGCCAGCCCCACCAGCTCGGCGTCCGACGTCCGCCAGGTCTCGTCGTCCTCGAACACGAAGTACTCCAGGCCCAGGCAGGTGCGGCCGTCCTTGACCAGGTACGGCGACCAGGAGCCGAAGTTCTGGATCCGGCCCACGTTGACGGCAGGGTCGTGCACGTAGATCCAGTTGTCGGGGAAGGAGAACTCCTCCGGCACCACCAGCGCCACGGTCAGGAAGTCGCGGTATCGCAGGTCGGCGGCGCAGGCCAGCACCTCGGGCGGCGCCGCCGGCCGCACCGCGGCCACCAGCTCGGAGATCGGCATCGACGAGATCACGTGGTCGGCGGGGAGCCGACGCTCGCCGCCGTCCCCGTCGACGGTGACCGCCACGGCCCGCCCGCCCTCCCGGTGCACGGCCGTCACCCACGTCCCGGTGGTGACCTCGCCGCCGCGCCGGCGGATCTCCTCCGTGCAGCGCTCCCACATCATGCCCGGGCCGAACTTGGGGTACTGGAACTCCTCGATCAGGCTGGTCACGTCCTTGCGATTGCGGCGGGGCAGCAGCGAGTCGAGCACTGCCCGGGACAGCGACAGGTTCTTGATCCGTTGGGCGGCCCAGTCGGCCTGCAACTGGTCGGCCGGCATCCCCCAGACCTTCTCCGTGTAGGTCTTGAAGAAGATCGAGTACAGCCGCCAGCCGAAGCGCGCCGACACCCAGCCCTCGAAGTGCGACTGGTCCCTGGGCGGGCGCAGCCGGGCCTTCGCGTACGAGCCCATGCAGCGGGTCGCCTCGCGGACGCCGAGGTTGCGCAGGGCGTTGCCGGCGTTCAGCGGGTAGTCGTAGAGCGCCCCGCGGTAGAAGATCCGGCTCATCCGGGGCCGGAGCAGGAACTCCTCGTCGGGGAGGATCTCGTGCCAGAACGCCTCGACCCGGCTCACCTTGGTGAAGAACCGGTGACCGCCGATGTCGAAGCGCCAGCCGTCCCGCTCGACGGTGCGGCTGATCCCGCCGACCACGTCGTCGGCCTCGAACACCCGCACCGTCGCGCCGTGCCGGAGCAGCTCGTAGGCGGCGGTCAACCCCGCCGGCCCCGCGCCGATGACCACCGTGCCGTGCCGCTCGTCCATGGTCGTGCCGCTCCCTGCCCTCGGGTCCGCCGGAGGAGGGGCGCTTACCCGGTCCCTGCGCCATCTCACGTCCGGTGCCCCGGAACTCCCGATCGTGTCGACGGCGGCGCCGTGGCCTCGACACGTCCCGGCAGGTGTCATCGGGCGCAAATGGGGGATGACCGGGCAGCAGGGCCGTGGGTCCGGGTCCCGATCACCGAGGAAGCGCGCATGGTCGACAGGCCGCGGGACACCGCACCGGACCCGCGCGCGCCCGCGACCACTCCGCCGGGGAAGCGGGACCGCCTCGGCGGCCTACGGCGCCGGACGGGCGCGCTCGTCGCCCGGGTACCGGACCGCTGGCGGTACGTCCTCACGCTCTTCGTCGGCGCGAAGATCGTCCTCACCCTCGTCGGCCTGATCGCCCTGACCGCCTGGGACGGGGTACCCGGCGCGCCACCCGCCGCGGAGGCCGGCATGCGCGCCGACCAGCAGGAGATATCGCCGCACCGCTGGATCTCCATGTGGGTCGCCTGGGACGGGCTGCACTACGACCACCTGGCCCGGCTGCCGCTCACCGGCCGTTGGAACGACTTCGCCTTCCCCCTGCTCTACCCCTTCCTGGCCCGGCCGGTGGCGGTCGTGCTGGGCGGCGACACCGCCCTGGCGCTGCTGCTGATCAGCAACGTCGCGTTCCTGCTGCTGCTCTACTACGCCCTGCGACTGGGCGAGACGCTGCTCGGCGACGACGTCTCGGCGCGCCGGTTCACCCGCTACCTGGTGTTGCTGCCGACCGCCTTCCTGTTCCAGGCGGCCCTGACCGAGTCGCTGTTCCTCTGCCTGGCCCTGGCCACCTTCCACTACGCCGAGCAGCGGCGCTGGGTCACCGTCGGGGTGCTGGGCTACTTCCTCGGGCTCAGCCGCTCGGTGGGTTTCCTCGTCGCCGTCCCGCTCGCCCTGGTCCTGCTGCGCCAGCACCGCTACCGGCTCGACCCGCGCAGCCTGTGGACGTACGTCCGGACCGGGTGGCCGTTGGCGTTGATCCCGGCCGGCTGGCTCACCTTCATGGCGTTCTGCGCGTGGAAGGGCGGGGACTGGTTCGCCTACAAGCACGTCCAGGAGCGGAACTGGGGCATCGCCGTCCAGGACCCGCTCCGGGTGATGCTGCACGGCCTCACCGGCGCCGACCCCCGGGACGCCGTCCGGGTCTGGTTCGCCGTCGCCGTCCTCGTGATCGTGATCGCCGGGTTCCGGCGGATCGGGCTGCCGTACGTCGTCTACGGCGTGCTGATGGTCCTGGCGCCGCTGTCGATGGGGCCGCCGGTGTACAAGAGCCTGCTGCGCTACCTGCTCGCCGCGTTCCCGGTCGGCCTGGTCCTGGCCCGCTGGGTCAGGACCGCCCCGGCCGACGCCGGGCTGAGCGCCGCCCTGGCCCTCCTGCAGGGCGCGCTCTTCGTGGTGTGGCTCGCCTACTGGACGCACTTCATCATCTGACCCGGGCGGTGCGCCACGTGGCGCACCCCCGCACGGACGTGGTCGACGCGGCCGGGCCCGGCCGCCGGCCTACCGGACGATCGCCGCGCAGGCGGCCGCGATTTCCGCCGGCAGGCCGTTGTCACCGCAGTCGATCCCCGCACCCGTGAGCCCGGCCAACCGCCAGGTCCCACCGACCTGGCGCAGGAAGACCTGGTCCTTGAGCAGCGGAGCGGAGTTCTCCGCCGGCAACGCGATCAGCCGTGCGTACGCGTTGCGGCAGCCGAACACGTCGACCCGATCGACGGTCACCCCTGCGGACCGGTCGTCGACCAGCGATTTCGTGGCCGCCAGCAGCACGGCGGTGGAGCAGGACGGGTCGCCGGCCACCGGCCGGGTCGGCTCGGGCAGCGCCGACCCGGCCCCGGCCTGCGCGGGCCGCGCACCGGGAGCGCCTGCGCCGCTCGGTCCGTCGGGAGCGGCCGGGGCGCCCCCACCGGCGACGGCCAGCTTGGCGCCGCCGGCCGGGGTCGGCGTGGGGGCTGGCGGCGTCGCGTCGGCGGAAGCGGTGGGGCTCCCGGTGACGACCGGCGACGCCGGCTGCGCGGTCGGCCGCTCATCGGAACGGGAACATCCGAACATCGCACCGGTCAGGGCCAACGCCACGGCCAGTACCGCACCTCTGCCTCGCGTCCTCATGGTCGCCTCGCATCTCCGTCTTCGATCCTCCCCGAGCTGCTGCTCGGACCTGGCCACGACGGTAGGAAGCGCACCTCTGCCGAAGCTGGACCAAACCTTGAATGCCCAGGCGGCGGGGCGGTCAGGCGACTCCGGCGAGGCCCGACAGGTCACCCGGGCCGACCCCGGCGACGCACGGGCAGTCCCACCGCAGGTGCCACCCGTCCGCTTCGACGGACTCCCGGGTGCCCAACCGCGCGAAGGTCGACCGCGCTTCGTCCCACGCGGTGTGGGCCGCACCCGCGTCGCCACGCAGCGCATGCACCGCACCGAGGTCCCGGAGCGTCCGCGCCTGGCCGAGGTCGTGGTCGAGCTCCCGCCAGTCGCCGTACGCCAGGGCGAGCGTGTCGTGGGCGGCGTCGAGCCGACCGGCGGCGAGATGCATCTCGCCGATCGTCCGCCGGACCAGCGCCGCTCCCAGCCGGTCGTGCAACCGCCGACAGGTCGTCAGGGACCGTTCGAGGGGTTCCTGGGCCCGATCGACCTCGCCGCGCCGCAGCCAGATCTTGGCCACCGCCTGTGACGTGTAGCAGGCCATGTGCTCATCGCCCCGACGGCTGACCATGTCGTGCGCCCGGGAGCACCACACCTCCGCGGCGTCCAGGTCGCCCCGCGCCCGGTGCACCAGGCCGATGCCGCGGGTCGCGACGGCCTCGCCACGCCAGTGGCTCAGCGAGCGGTACCGGTCGATCGCCTGTTGGAGGCTGCCGATCGCCCTGGCGTCGTCGCCCAGCTCCCGGTGGCAATGCCCCAGACCGTAGAGGGCGTGGGCGGCGCCGTCGCCGTCACCGTGCCGAGTGAGCGTGTCGGCGGCCGCCTCCAACAGGGAAATCGCCTCACGATGCCGACCCACCTCGCGCAACACCGAGCCCAGGCCGTTACGGGCGGCGGCGGCACCGGCCTGGTGGCCGGCCTTTTCGAAGAGCGCAATGGCGGAGGGGAAGTACCGCTCGGCCTCGGTGAACCGGTCCTCCTTGTACCGCAGCAGCCCGATGCCGCATTCGATGACGGCCTGGGCCACCTGGTTGCCCGCCCGCTGGGCGGCACCGAGCGCGGCCGCGTGGGTGCGGTCCCAGCCGACGAAGTCGTTGCGCATCGCGAACGACGCGAAGACCAGCGCGTCGGCCAGCGCGCAGGCGGCCGCGTCCATCCCCAGCTCGGCGGCGCGTTCGACCGCGGCGACCAGGCAGCCGCCCTCGGCGTCGAGCCACCCGGGACGGAGGTGGTCCGCGGCGAGCACGCACGACTCCAGGCTGACCGGCATGGGCGGCTGCCGGTACAGCGGGGGCACCGCGTGGGGAAGCAGCTCCCCGAGCCGTTCGCACAGTTCCGTCGCGGCCGTCAGCACCCGCGCGACCGCCATGTGCAGAACCTCCTCCGGGTCCTCCGCGACCGCGCGCTCCTGGGCGTAGAGCCGTACCAGGTCGTGCATGTGGTAGCGGACGACTCCGTACCCCGGGTCCTGGACCACCTCGACCAACCGCGCGTCGGCCAGCTGTTCGAGCAGCTCCTCGGCCGCGTCCACCGCGTCGCCGGTCAGCGCGGCGGCGAGCCAGTCGGCGAAGCTGGGCGTCGCCATGAACCCGAGCAGCCGGAACACCCGCTGCGCCGCGGGGCCCAGTCCGTGGTAGCCGACCGCGATGCTGGCCCGCACCGCCAGACCATCGGCGGACAGCTCGTCGAGTCGCCCGCGTTCGTCACCCAGCCGGTCGGCGAGCCGGGAGATCCGCCGATGCGGTCGGGCCGCGAGTCGGGCCCCGGCGATGCGCAGAGCGAGCGGCAGACCGGCGCACATCTCGATCAGTGTCCCAGCAGCCTTCGGCTCGGCCGCGAGCCGGTCCGGCCCGATGATCTGCTCGAGCAGCGCCAGCGACTGATCGGCGCGGAACATCTGCAACTCGAGATGATGCGCCCCCGGAATGGTGGTCAGCCGGGCGCGGCTCGACGCGATCAGGGCGCTGCCCACGGCACCCGGGACGAGCGGGAGAACCTCCTCGGCACTGACCGCGGAGTCCAGCACGATCAGGATGCGACGGCCACTCAGCGCCGCCCGGTACTGCCCCAGCTTCTCCTCGAGAGTGCGCAACTGCTGGACGTTGCCGACGCCCAGGGCGCGCAGCACCTGGTTGAGGGCGCCGACGGCGTCACCGCGCCGGCCGTCGAGACCCACGAAGATCTGACCGTCGGGGTAGCTGTCCCGGAGCAGGTGGGCCAGCCGGATACTCAACGAGGTCTTACCGATGCCGCCGGGCCCGGCCAGAATCAGCGGCGGACGGGGTGTCGAGGACCGCTGCGGCCCGGCCAGCAGCGCGAGAGCCCGCGCGATCTCGGCCTCGCAACCGGTGTGGTCCGGCAGCGCGGCCGGCAGCTGACACCCCGGTCCCGCCGGACCGGGCCCGTCGACCTCCGACGGACCGTGGTCGGCCGGCGCAGGCGCCGGCGCCGGTGGCGCGGTGGTCTCGACGGGCACCACGGAGGGCCGCGCGGGGAGCTCGTCCCGCAGGATCTGCTGGTGCAGTTTCTGCAGCTCCGCGCCGGGGTCGACACCCAGCTCGTCGGCGAGCAGCGCCCGGGTGCGCGCGTACTGGTCGAGCGCCTCGGCGCGGCGCCCACCGAGGTGCAGCGCCCGCATCAGGTGCAGCACGATCGGCTCGGTGAGCGGGCTGCGCTCCAGCGCCTGGCCCAGCCGGTCGGCCACCGGCCCCGGTCGTCCCTGTTGGAGCTCGCACTCGGCCCAGTCGAGCAGCACCCCCAGCAGTTGTTGGCGCAGCCCTTCCCGGACCCGGGCGGCCCAGTCGCCGGGTAGTCCGTCCAGGGGGTCTCCGCGCCACAGGTCGACGGCCTCCCGCAGCAGTCTGACCCGGCGGAGATCGTCCGGCTCCAACTCGTGGGCCTGGTCGGTGAGGGTGCGCAGCCGGTGCAGGTCGAACCGGCCGTCCGCCAAGTCGAGCAGGTAGCCGCCCGGCCGGCGGGCCAGGGTGATGGCGGTGGCGCCGCCGGTGTCCGCCGAGGACAGCAGTCGCCGGATGCGGGTGATGTAGGTGTAGAGGACCCCCCGGGCATCCGTCGGCGGGGAGGCGTCCCACACCCGGTCGATCAGCACCTCGGGCGGCACGCACCGGCCGACGTCCACGGCCAGCGCCGCTAGGACCAGTCGCTGTTTCAGCGGGCCGAGTTCGATCGGCTTCCCGACGACGCGGATCTGTAGTTCGCCGAATATTCGCAGTTCCACGGCATCGCCCCCGCGCCCGTAGGACCACTGCCCGACCGGCCCTGAGCAGCGCCGATCGGGAGTGTCAAGGATTCGTTCAGCTTCGCTACCGGCCCGGCTGCGAATGTCTTGCCACGCACCGCTTCGGGGTCGTCGCCGAGGAAGGCGTCACGTGCCACCGGAGACCCTCACCCCACCTCCCCAGGAAAGGGGCCGCAAGCCACAACTTCACAGGACGACGACAAGGGAGCCGCCACTCGCACCGCGCTCTCCCGATGACGCACGTCCGCGCTGACTCTAGTCGACATGTCGACGGCAGCCAATGCCGTCGTCGTGAATGCGGCCGTCCACGATAGGCCCGGTTAGCCCGAAAAATCCTTTTAGGAGGGGAATCAGTGATGAAGCTTTTCGCACGACGTGGAGGGATCCGCGGTATGAGGAATATTGCGGCTGGCGTCGCGCTCAGCCTGCTGAGCGTCGGCGCGACCGCCGTGATCACCTCCGCCCCGGCGGAGGCCTCCAGCCTCAACGGCCCGATCAGCCGCGACGAGATCCTCGACCGCGCCCAGAACTGGGTCGATCGCGGCATCACGTACACCCAGACCGGCACCTGGGCCAGCGACCCCGAGGGCTCCCACACCTACCGTCGCGACTGCTCCGGCCTGGTCTCGATGGCCTGGCACCTTTCGCACAGCTACGTCACAGGCGACTTCATGGGCGGCAACGCGATGTGGACCACCCTGGGCAGCATCAACGACTTCCAGCCGGGCGACGCGATGGTGCGCAGCGGCCACATCGAGCTCTTCTCGCACTGGAAGAACCGCAGCGACCACACCCAGGGCGCCTACGTCTACTCCTTCAACAGCGACGACCAGACGGTCCAGAACCCGTATGCCGACAACAACTGGGGTAACCGCGGGTTCAACGGGTGGAGCGACCTGACGTCGTACAAGCCGATCCGTCGTACCGGCCTCGACAGCTCGCCCGGTGCCAAGGCGCCGGCCCTGGGGCACGACGACGGTGACGGCACCATGACCATCCACCGGTGGACGTCGGCCGGTTCGTCGTTCAGCCGTACCAGCGACTTCAAGTCGGGATCGTTCTCGCTGGGCAACGTGGGGGACCGGATGGCCTCCGGTGACGTGACCGGTGACGGTGTCGACGACATCGTGATGGCCTACCAGCTCAGCGACGGCACCTTCGGCTTCTACGTGTTCAAGAGCGGGATCACCTCGCTGGGCCGCTGGTACACCTCCGGACCGTACGGTCTCGGTCCGGTCGGCGGGCGTCTGGTGGTGGCCGACTTCACCGGCGACGGCCTGGCCGAGCCCGCCATGGTGCGCGACGACGGTGACGGCACGATGACCATCTACCGGTGGTTCTCGACGGGTTCGTCGTTCAGCCGGACCACCGACTACGAGTCGGGTCCGTTCCACCTGAGCAACGTCGGCGACCGGGTTGCCTCCGGCGACGTGACCGGTGACGGCAAGGACGACATCGTGATGGCCTACCAGCAGAGCGACGGCACCTTCGCCTACCACGTGTTCAACGGCGGGATCACCTCCCTGGGCAAGTGGTACACCTCCGGGCAGTACAACCTCGGCCCGGTAGACGGGCGCCTGGTGGTGGGTGACTTCACCGGCGACCGCAAGGCCGAGCCGGCCCTGGTGCACGACGACGGCGGCGGCGCCATGACGATCCACCGGTGGACGTCGAACGGTTCGTCGTTCACCCACACCACCGACTTCACCGCGCCCGCGTTCACCGTGAGCCAGGTGGGGGACCGGGTCGCCTCCGGTGACGTGACCGGTGACGGTGTCGACGACATCGTGATGGCCTACCAGCTCAGCGACGGCACCTTCGGCTACTACGTGTTCAAGAGCGGGATCACCTCGCTGGGCCGCTGGTACACCTCCGGCCAGTACGGCCTCGGCGCGGTCGCCGGGCGCCTGGTCCTCGGCAACTGGTGACCTGACCCGCGCGCCGCACACCCACCCCGGGTGGCCGTACACCGGCCCCCGGGGTGGGTGGCGTCATGCGTCGGGTGACCGGCGGTGCGCGTCGGTCGGTAGCCGGTGACGAAGGCGCGGGAGGTCGTCCGCCCGCGGCCCTCTCTCTGCGGTACGGGTCAGCTCGGCAGGTAGTCGAAGGTGTCCGGGTTGGGGCCCTGCCGACCGGCCTCGCCCTTGTCCAGGTTGTTGATCCGGTCCATCGCCGCGTCGTCCAGCTCGAAGTCGAAGATGTGGAAGTTCTCCTCGATGCGCTTCGGGGTGGTCGACTTCGGGAAGACGATGTCGCCGCGCTGCACGTGCCAGCGCAGCGTCACCTGGGCCGGCGTCCTCCCCACCTGCTGGGCGATGTCGACGATCGTCGGGTCGTCGAGCACCTTGCCCTGGGCGATCGGCGACCACGCCTCGGTGGCGATGGTGTGCGCCTTGTCGTACGCGCGGACCTCCTCGTTGCCGAAGTACGGGTGCGCCTCGATCTGGTTGACCGCCGGCACCACGTCCGCCTCGGCGGCCAGCCGCTCGAGGTGCGGGACCTGGAAGTTGGACACGCCGATCGAGCGGACCCGACCGTCGCGCTGCAACTCCTCCAGCACCTTCCAGGTGGAGACGAAGTCACCGTCGTAGAGCGTCGGCAGCGGCCAGTGGATCAGGAACAGGTCCAGGTAGTCGAACTTCAACGCGGCCAGCGTCGACTCGAACGCCTTGCGGGCGTCGTCCGGGCGGTGGAAGCTGTTGTTCAGCTTGCTGGTCACGAAGACCTCGCCCCGGTCGATGCCGGAGGTGCGGATCGCCTCACCGACCTCGGCCTCGTTGCCGTACATCTGGGCGGTGTCGATGTGCCGGTAGCCGACCTCCAGCGCCTTGCTGACCGCCTCGACGGTGTCCTTCGGCTCGATCTGGAACACCCCGAAGCCGAACTGCGGGATGGTGTTGCCGTCGTTGAGGCTGATGTCGGGAATCGTGTTCGCCATCCGGCTCTCTCTCCCATCGTCAGGGGCGCCCGGTCAGCTGGCCGGAAGCGTTCCACGGCCGGTGCCGAGCGCCTGTCACATGGTTCTGGTACCCGATCGTCCCGGGTCGTCACGGTGCCCGGAGGGTGATCTGGGACAACCGACCGCGCCACCTGGGGTTTGCCCCGCTTCGAACAGCACCGGCCAGGGCCGGGCCGCCGGCGTCACCGCCGCCGGCGGCGCCGGTTCGACCGCGGCCAGCACCTCGGCCGCGAGCTGCCCGAACATCGCCGCGGCCGGGTGCGGCGCGCGGTCCGGCCAGGCCGCCGAGGTACGCCGGACCAGCGGGCCTCCGGCGATCGGCCGCCAGGCGATCCGGGGTTCCCGCCGGCCCAGTGCCTCCGGTTCCAGCGCGACCGCGCCCCCGGCCAGCACCAGGCCGAGCACGAACTCCGGGTTCCGGGCCGGCCGGACCCGGCCCGGGGTGAAGCCGAGCCGGCGGCAGACGTCCAGCACGTGGTCGTGCCAGCCGGGGGCGGTGGGGCGCGGCGCGGCGATCAGGTCCAGTCCGGCCAGGTCGGCCAGCGCCACCTGGCGCGGCCGGCCCAGCGGCGACGCCCGCGGCAGCAGCGCCCCCACCGGTACGTCCACCGGCGGGCCGAAGCGCAGGCCGCCGTCGGCCACGGGGTGGTGCAGCAGCCCCGCGTCCAGCCGCCCCTCGGCCAGCATCCGGACCTGCTCGGCGCTGGTCAGCTCGTGCAGGTCGACGTCCAGCCCGGGCGCCTCGGCGGCGAGCCGGTCCAGCAGCGCGCGCAGCGTCACCGCCGGCGTCTCCGGGGGCACCCCGGCCCGGAACACCCCCAGCGCCCCGTCCCGGACCTGCCGCATCAGGTGGCGTATCCGGCGATCGGCGGCGAGCAGGTCGTCGGCCTCGCCGAGCAGCAGCTGACCGGCGGTGGTCAGCCGCACCTGGCGGCGGGACCGGTCGAACAGCTCCACCGCCAGCTCCTGTTCGAGGCGCCGGATGGACTGGCTCAGCGGCGGCTGCGCCATGCCCAGCGTCTCGGCCGCCCGGCCGAAATGCAGCTCGCGGGCGACCACCACGAAGTGCCGCAGGTGGCGGAGCAGGTCCACGCACGGACCCTACGGCAGTCGCCGGTTACCGTGCCCGAGTGGCAGCGGAGCAACGGATCGAAGAGATCTTCGCGGCGGTCGGGGTCACCGGCAGCCTGCACGTCGTACCCGTGGACGGGCCGGCGGGCCGGGAGGTCGCCGTCCGGGCCGACCGGCAGACGGTCATCGCCTCGGTCTTCAAGGTCCTGCTGGTGCTGGAGTTCGCCCGGCAGGTCGCGGCCGGGCAGCTCGACCCGGCCGAGCGGGTGCTGGTCTCGGCGGCGGACCGGCTCGGCGGCTGGGGGGTGGCCGGCTGCGCCGACGACGTCGAGCTGTCCCTGCGCGACCTGGCGTACTTCACCATGTCGGTCAGCGACGACACCGCCGCCGACCTGCTGCTGCGCCGGGTCGGCGCGGACGTGCTGCCGATGCTCGCCGCCGAGCTGGACCTGCCGCGTACCCGGATCGTCGGTGGACCGCGGCAGCTGGTCGAGACGATGCTCGCCGACGTGGGGGCCCGCACCGAGGCGGACTTCGCCCGGATCTTCCCGACCCTGCCCGACGACCGGGTCCGCGCCATGCGGGTCTTCGATCCCGCGCACACCACGTCGAGCACGGCCCGGGAGATCACCCGGCTGCTCGGCCTGATCTGGCGCGACGAGGCCGGCCCGCCCGCCGCCTGCGCCACCGTCCGCGAGCTGATGTCCCGGCAGCTCTCCTGGACCCGGCTGGCCTCCGGCTTCCCGCCCGGCGTACGGGTCGCCGCGAAGAGCGGCACGCTGCCCGGGCTGCACCTCGAGGCCGGGGTGGCCGAGTACCCGGACGGCATGCGGTACGCGATGGCGGTGTTCGCCCGCGCCGACCGGCTCCCGACCCGCCGGGTCGACGTGGACCTGGCCATGGGGGAGGCCGCCCGGACCGCGGTGGAGGCCCTGCGCGGTGACGGGTTTTCCGGACCGTCCGCGTCCGATCGGCGGGGTTGAGCTGGGCCGATATCGCGACGGATATCGCCGGTTGCGACTTTCGATCTTGGACCTGAGGCCCGGCGCGGTGGTGGGGTGGGTGCCGACCGCGTACCGCGTCAAACGGGGAGGACCCTCCATGTCCGCACACCAGCTCGACCGCCGCCGCTTCCTGCGGACCACCGCCGCCGGGGCGGCCGCGGTGACCGCCGGTGGGCTCGCCGCCACCACGCCCGCCCGGGCCGAGGCGGCCGGCGCACCGGCCGCTGCCGCGCCGCGTGCCGGCGCCCGGGGTGCCGTCAGCTTCCGCTGGTGGGGCACCTCCGGGTGGCGGGTCGACATCGGCGACCGCACGGTGCTGGTCGACCCGTACCTCAGCCGGTTCGACACCGGGCTGTTCCGGGGCGCGTTCGACCCGGCCACCCCGCTGACCGTGGACACCGTCGCCGTCGACTCCCTGGTGGACCGGGCCACCACGATCCTGGTCACGCACACCCACTGGGACCACTACGCCGACGTGCCGCACATCGCCGCGCGGACCGGCGCGCGGGTCTTCGGCACGCTCACCGCGTACCACCTCGGGTTGGCGTACGGGCTGCCGGCCGGTCGGCTCAGCCCGGTCCGGGGCGGTGAGGTGCTGGAGTTCGGCGACCACACGATCGAGGTGGTCGGCGCCCTGCACAGCCGCAACGCCGGATACTCGCTCGCCTTCCCCGGCGTACGGGTCGACACCCCGCCCCAGCCGGCCACCATCGCCGACCTGCCCGAGGGGGACACCCTGGCGTACCAGATCCGGGTCGACGGCGGCCCGTCGGTCTTCTTCATGGGGGCGAGCGACTTCGCCGAGCGCAACCTCACCGGCCTGGCCCCCGATGTGGCGATGGTGGCGCTGCCGGCGACCACCTCGACCGCGGACTACGTGCCGCGGCTGATGGCCGCGCTGGACCACCCGCAGGTCGTCGTGCCGGTGCACTGGGACAACTTCGAGACCCCGCTGACCAACCCGCCGACCGTGGCGCCGAGCGACCGGGCGCGCCTCGACGACCTGGTCGCGGCGGTCCGTCGGGTCTCCCCGCGCAGCCGGGTGCTGGTGCCGGAGTACCGGACCGCGTACCGCTTCTGAGTGACGCGGAAGGGGCCGGGATCGACGATCCCGGCCCCTTCCGACGCGTCGCGCGGTGTCACTTGGCGAGCGGCTGGCCCTGCTTGTCCTTGAAGGAACCGACCAGGATCAGGATGAAGTCGATCAGGGTCCAGATGCCGAGGCCACCGAGGGTGATCAGCTGCAGGATGCCGGTGCCGACCTTCCCGGTGTAGAACCGGTGCACGCCGAGCGTGCCGAGGAAGATGCAGAGCACCAGGGTGACCACCCAGGACTTCTGGGTGCTGGCGGTAACGGGAGCGGTCACTGCGGTCCTTTCTCAGGTGAGTTGGCTGCGGGAGCGTATCGGGGGCCACCGACCCGAGGCAAGATCGAAAAAAGCATGACCGGTCGGTCGGACGGACGGTCAGCCCGCGGCCAGGTCCCGCAGGGCGCGTACCGACTTCCAGTTGCGGGTCGTGGCCACCACGCCGAGCTGCTTCTCCAGGTACGCGTTGGTGAACTTCGAGCGGCCGTACCCACCGTCGGGGAAGTGCAGGTGGACCTCCCGACCGGCCACGGTGAACTCCACGTTCTCGGAGCCCGGCACGGCCAGCGCGGCCGCCTTCGCCTTCGCCGGCGCGGTGGCCAGGAACGCCACCAGCAGCCGGGTCGGGTCGTCCTGCCGGTCGGCGTACGGGCTGCCGTCGATCACCGCCGTCAGGCCGGCGCCACTGCGCACCAGTACCGGCACGGTCAACCCCAGCTCGTCGGCGATCGCCTGCTCGATCCCCTTCGCCAACGTGGCCGCGTCCCGGGACGGGCTGCCGAAGATGACGTTGCCGGACTGCAGGTAGGTGCGCACGTCGTCGTGGCCCAGGTCGGAGACCAGGCGGCGCAGGTCGGCCATCGCGATCCGGGTGGCGCCGACGTTGACGCCGCGCAGCAGCCCCACGTACCGGTTCATGCCGCCTCCCCGGTGGCGCCGCCGGGCCGCGGCCGGTCACCGTCCGGTTCCCGGAGGTACGCGGGCAGCGTCCCCCGCGCGGTCGGGATCTGCACGTCGGCCATTGGTGGCCTCCTCGCCCGTCGACGTCCGGTGCCGTCCAGCCTATGCACCGCGGGCGCCGCCGGCACGGTGCTAGAGCTGGCGGATGGCCGAGGAGTTGAGGCGGAAGCCGATGGTCCGGTCGACGATCCGGTCGATCAGGTCCGCCTTCCGCAGGCCGCTCACGCCCCGCACCTCCAGTTGGGCGGCCAGCGCCCTGAGGTCGCTGGCCGTCCACGATGACAGGTACGCCGTACCGTCGTGGCGGCTGGACGTGCCGGCCAGCGCCTCGCGGGCCCGGCCCAGGTCGGTGGCCGGCGCCGCGGCCCGCCGCGACGCTGGCGTGCGGGTCGCGCCGGCGTCGACCGGCCCCCGGTCGACGGACTCGGCCGGGACGACCGCCAGTCGGGCCCGACCCTCGGCGAGGGCGGTGACGTCGGCCGCGGGCAGCTTCCGCAGCAACTCGGCGACCCGGACCAGTACGGCCGAGGCGAGCGTCGCGTCGGTCATGCCGCCACCGGCGCCGGCTGGAGGTGCTCGAGGAACTCGGTGGTGATCTGGCGCAGTTCGTCGCGGACCGCCGGGGAGGTGACGCGGTCCCGGAGCACCACCGGCACCCCGCGCGGGGTGTTGGTGGCGAAGAGGGTGACGTTCTCCCGCAGCGTGGTGGGGAAGACCGGCAGGCCAAGCGCGCGTACCTGGTCCATGAAGCCCTGGTGGGCGGCGACCGGTCGCTGCCCCATCTGCTGGATCATCGTGAACACCACCCCGGCGATGCCGGGCGCGACCTTGTGGTGCCGCCGGATCGTGGCGAAGCGGCGGGAGTCGGCGTTGTACCGGTCGCACAGCTCCTGCACATTGCCGTGCAGGTAGTCGATTCCCAGTGTGGACAGGTAGTCGGCCTTCGCCGGGATGAGCAGGTGGTCGCTGGCGATGATCGCCGACTGGGTGACCACGCCGAAGTTCGGCGGGCAGTCGATCAGCACCAGGTCGTAGCTGTCCAGGGCGTCGTCGTGCAGCCCCTCGGCGAGCGAGCCGCGGACCCGGAACAGCTCGGCGTCGTACTCGTCGCCGTCGGCCACCCCGCGGGCCAGCGCCAGGTCGATGTCGGTCAGCCCGAGGTGCGAGGCGATCAGGTCGAGCCGGCCGGCGCCCTTGAGCTGCGCGTTGGCCGGACCGGGGGAGACCACCAGCTCGCCGAGGGTCACCGGCTCGCCGTCCCCGCGCAGCCCGTCGTACCAGCGCTTCACCGTGCGGCCGTCGCGCAGCCGTTCCCGCCAGTCGTCCGGGTCGTAGAAGCTGAACGTCAGACTGGTCTGCGGATCGAGGTCGATCAGCAGCACCTTCATCCCCCGGTTCGCCAGCTCGGCTCCGAGGTTGGCGGTCATGGTGGTCTTGCCCACCCCGCCCTTGTAATTGATAACTGACACCACGTACATGCCGTCGGCACCTCCCCAGACGGGGAACGGTAGCGGCCCGCGGATCCCACGCAACAGGCACCCGGATGGACGCGCTGTTCGCCTCCGCTCAGCTGCGGCGGGCCAGCGCCGAGCGCCGGTAGCCGTAGAGGGCGTAGATCACCGCGCCGATCACGAACCAGACCGCGAACCGCAGCCAGGTCACGGGGTCCAGGAAGGTGATCAGCCAGACCGAGAAGACCGCGCCCAGCGCCGGGACCACCGGCATGCCGGGCAGCCGGAACGTCCGGGACGCGTCCGGGCGGCGGTAGCGCAGCACGATCACCGCGATGCAGACCACCACGAAGGCCAGCAGGATGCCGATGTTGGTCAGCTCGGCCGCCTCGACAGCGCGCCCTCGGTCTCGTCCGCGACCTCCTCGCCCGCCTTGCGGCGGAAGAGTCCGGTGCCGTTGCCTGCGGAGGTCATCGTCGTCTCCTTCACCGGTCAGCGTGGAGCCCCCCGTCACGGGTGGTACCCGGACATCCGACGGGCGTACCGCCCAACGAACCGACCGTCGTGGAGGGTGCGCCGACCGGGCGGGTCAGGACTCCCGGTACGCGGGCAGGCCGAGCGCGGACCGTACCCGGGTCGCCTCCGTCGCGGCGCTGTGCGCGGCGGCGGCGCGGATCTCCCGCATCAGCTCCGCCGCGCTCGTCGCCCGGCCGGCCCGCCGCCAGTGCTCCAGCGCGACGTCGTTCTCGGCGAGCAGGGCCGCCATCGGGGCGCGGACCTCCGCCGGCCAGGAGGTCTCCCGCAGTTCCACCGCGTGCACGGCGTTCTTCGCGGCCACCGCCGCGGCCAGCTCCCGCACCGTCCGCCAGGGCCGGCCGACCTGCGTCGCGTCCTCCAGTTCCTCCAGCGCCTCGTTGTACGGCTGGACGATCCGCAGGTAGCGGGTCTTCGCCTCGGCCCGGGTGAGCGGGGCCGGGGACGCCGTGGCGGCCGGGGCGCCGTCCCGCCACGCGGGCACCTGTTCCAGGGTTTCCGTCCGCTCGCCGGCGCAGCCGGTCAGGAGCAGGACCAGGGCCAGGGTGGTCGTCCAGCGGCGCACGGCTGTTCCTCCGGATGGCGGGGGCGGAACACCGCAGTGTAGGGGCGAGATCGACGTCGCAGGGCCCCGGTCACTCCACGACCGGGAGCACGACCTCGTTGCGACGCAGGAACCAGGGCGTCCAGGGCGGGTCGAAGCGCGCGTACCGGATCGCGCCGGTGGGCTGCAGCCCGGCGGCGGTGACCGCCCGGCCCAGCGCGGTGGCCCGCTCGCCGAACGCCTTCTCCGTCCACCGCCCGGAGAACCGGACCGCCGCGGCGAGCTGCTCGGGGACCTCCCGGATGGTGATCCGGGAGTCCGCCGGCTCCGGCACGGTGGCCGCGGTGAGCTCCGCCGGCAGCACGAAGCGCACCAGCCAGCAGCCCGGCCAGTCGCCCTCCTCCTGCACCACCGGCGCGGTCATCGCGATTTTCTCCGGCCCGGCCGGCTCCTGGACCACCGGCCCGGGCATCCCCGCCGTGCGCCGGGACCGGTTGGCGCCGGAGAGGTACGACGCCAGCGGCCGGAACGCCTCGTTGCCCGCCCCGACCAGATCCCCGGCTACCCGCAGCTCGGCGACCAGGTGGGCCGGGTACCGGCGCAGCTCGAAACCGGGGTGCCGGGACACCACCCGGTACCGCTGCTGCTCGGTCATCGGCACGCTCCCGGCGAAAGGATCTCCTCGGTTCCCACGCTACCGTCCGTCGCGGGATTCCTCCCGGCGAAGCGGAACGGGACCGACGCGCGCGGAGCGGCGACCTCCCCGCGGAGCTGATTGAACTTCTGCCCGTCACGGTCCGTACCACTGGCCGAGGATGCGCTGCGGCGATCAGCCGCTGACGCTGCCGAGCTGCGGGAGGCCTGCCGTGCGAGTTGGTGAGCAGTCGACGGATCCCATCGATCAAGTTCTAGGCGAGGTGCCGGTGCCGGCGCCGTTGACGCCCGAGGACGTCCGGCTCGCGGTCCGGGCGGTGGTGGTGCACGCCGCCGAGGAGTGGCCCAACGGGCCGCTGTGCCGCAACGACGGTGCGACGTACCCCTGCCGCCTGCACCGCTGGGGCCGGCGGGTGCTGGAGACGCACGGGCTCAACGAGCGCCAGATCAACGCGCTGATCCGGCACGGCAACCCGTTCGTGCACGTGCCGTTCCCGTTCACCTACGCCTCGTCCGCGCCCGCGGGCACCTCTCCCGCGCCCGCGCGGACGGACCGCCCCACTACCTATCCGACGCGTGGCCAGACCGGCCGGGTCGCCGCCCCGGGGATGCGGCCCGCCATCCGGCCCGGCGGTCCCGGCCGGCCGGTGGCACCCCCCGCCACCGCCCCGCGCTGGCCCCGGGCGAGCTGAGCGGAGGTACGACCGCCAGGCTCCGTCGGGCGCCACGACGCCGGCCCGGCCCCGGGGTTCCCCTCCCCGGGCCGGGCCGGCGTCGACCTGCCGTCGGCTCAGTCGCCTTAGCCGACCCCGCAGTTCGGCGCGGACCAGCTGGTCGTGTTCGAGGTGCGGTCGTTGTTGTTCTCCCGCCGCGAGTCCGCGTGCACATGGGTGCTGTGGCCCGGGTAGCCGGGCCCGTAGATGCCGCTGAACCCGTGGTTGCGGGCGTTGCTGGCGATCTGGCACAGCGACCTCGTCCGCGAGGTCAGGTCGGCGGCGTTGCCGTAGAGGTGCTGGCTGTCGGACGCGCCGCCGATCTGCCGGTTGCAGGCGGTGCTGCGGAAGCCGCTGTTCACGTAGAGCGGCTGGTCGCCCAGGCTCCGGCGCAGCGCCTCCAGCTTCCACATCGTGCGTACCGCGTTGGACCTCGTCTGGGTCGCCGAGAGCGGGCCCCCGCTCCACCCGCCCTGGCCGCAGCCGCCGTCCATCTCGGTGTAGCTGAAGTGTGCCGGGGTGCAGTCGTTGTCCTGCAACTGGTAGAGCTTGTTGAAGGTCTGCGGGCCGGCGACGCCGTCGCCGCCGAGCCCGTACGCGGCCTGGAACCGACGTACGGCGGCGGCGGTCTGGGGCCCGTAGACCCCGTCGATCCGAACGATTCCTCCGGTGCCGGCCCAGCCGGCCACCCGGATCTGCAGTTGTCGGACGTCGTCGCCGGAGCGCCCCTGGTAGAGGTTGCGCTGCCACGTGTAGCAGCCGTCGGCATGAGCCGCTGGCGCGGCGACCACCGAGGCGATCGCGGCCCCGGGCAACGCCAGGGCGAACGCGACAACAACCCGCTTCAAGGTGTTTACGCGCACAGAAGTCCTCCCGGTATCAGAGCGATTGGGGTGGTGACCAGGACATCGACCCGGACGTCCCGCGGTTTCCACCTTGGCACTTTCGCGGACGGTTCGCGCCGATTAAGAAGAATTGTCCTCGCGTTCGCCTGTCCCTGGGCATTGCCTGTGAATTGGGGCGAATTACGAAACGCCCATCTCGCCCAGCAAGGCGGATCGGGCGAACTGCGGCACAGAGCCGCCGATGTGGCGTGAAACGCCGGCCCGGCCCGGCCGGGACGATGCCGCTCCGTGACCCGGGACCGGTAACGTCGGCGCCGGTCGGCCGGGACGGGGGAGGTGGACGTGGCGCGCGGTGGCGTCTTCTGCGTCGAGGGGCAGTGGCACCGCGACCTGAACGAGCGGGGCTCGGTGCTGCCGACCCTCGAACTGCTCGAACGGCTCGGCCGGATCCGGTTCATCCACAAGGACGCCGCCACCCGCGACGAGCTCTTCTACTTCCTCGACCGCTGGCTGCTCAAGCAGTACGCCGACTACCGGGTCGGGTTCTTCGCCATGCACGGCGAACCGAGCCGGCTCTGCCTCACCGACTGGGACTCGGTCGAACTGACCGACGTGGCCGAGCGGATGGCCGGCCGGTGCGAGGGACGCCGGCTCTATTTCGGCAGCTGCTCGGTGCTGCGCGCGTCGGATGCCGCGCTGCGTGACTTCCTCGACGTGACCGGAGCGGCCCTGATCTGCGGTTTCACCCGCGATGTCGACTGGGTTGAATCGGCCGCCTTCGAAACCGTGCTGCTCGACGTGCTCGCCAACGGCCAGCGGCACAACGCCGCCGAACTGCGGATGGGCTCGGCGCACTGGGCGCCGCTGGCGACGTACCTCGGTTTCCGGGTGATCTACGCCAACGGCCGTGCCTGGCGGCCCACCGCCCGGCCCCGCGTCCCCGCCCAGTCGGATCCCGGCCGGGTCGCCGGCCGGTACCGCTGAGGCCGGCGCGCCCGCCGCCGGGACGGGCGGCCCGGCGGCCTGATAGAACCGAGGGATGGCACGCACCATCGCGAGCAACACCCGGGTCGACCGCGACGCCCTGATCGAGTTCATCCGGCCCCGGCACAAGGTCCTGCTGATGACCACCCGGTCCGACGGCCGCCCGCAGTCCTCGCCGGTCTCCTGCGGCGTCGACGCCGAGGGCCGGCTGGTGATCTCCACCTATCCGGAGCGGGCCAAGGTGACCAACATCCGGCGGGACCCCCGGGTCTCCGCCTGCGTGCTCTCCGACGACTGGAACGGCCCCTGGGTGCAGGTCGACGGCACCGCCGAGGTGCTCGACCTGCCGGAGGCGCTGGAGCCGCTGGTGGAGTACTTCCGCAGCATCTCCGGCGAGCACCCGGACTGGGACGAGTACCGGCAGGCGATGATCGCGCAGGGCAAGTCGCTGATCCGGGTGACCGTCGAAAGCTGGGGGCCGATCGCCACCGGCGGCTTCCCGGCCCGGCTCGCGGACTGACCCGGCCGCTCAGTACGCGGCGGTGAAGCGCATGTTCTCGAAGCGAGGATCCTCGATCTCGTCCACGACCGCCACCGCCAGGTCCTCGTAGGTCAGCACCGAGCGCCCCTGGTCGTCGACGACCGGGTGCTCGGTGCCGGTGCGGTAGCGCCCGGTGCGCTCGCCCGGGTGGAACTCCAGCGGCGGCGGCGAGAGGTACGTCCAGGTCACCCCGTCGGCCGACGAGCGGTACAGGGCCAGCGCGTCGGCCTGGCCCAGCGCCGCGTCCCGGTACTCGTCGGGGAAGTCCGGCTCCTCGAGGAACGGGGTGCCCTTCGCCGTCAGCAGGGTCGCGCCGCCGCCCACGTGGACGGCCCGGGGCGGGTTCGGCATGTCCCGCAGGACGGTGATCAGGTTCTCCGCCGCGTCCCGCCAGAGCGCCCGGTCGCCGCCGCCGATCGCCACCACGATCACATCGGCCTCGGGCGCCAGCGCCCGTACGCTCTGCGCCGAGGTGGCGTCCCCGGTCACCACGTGCACCCCGGCCGGCAGCCAGGTGACCGCCTCCGGGCGGCGGACCGCCGCGGTGACCCGGTGCCCCCGACCGGCCGCCTCGCTGACGATCCGCGAGCCCGCGGTGCCGCCGGCGCCGTACACGACGACGTTGCTCATGCCGTCCAGGCTATGGACCGGCTGCGCCACCCGTCGGCGGAACCGCTCAGTCGATCAGCGCGGAGTAGACCAGCTGCCGCAGCTGCGAGCGCAGCGGGTAGGTGCTCGACGGCATGAGCTGGGTGAAGAGCAGCGCGGTGATCTCCTCCACCGGGTCCACCCAGAACGCGGTGCTGGCCAGGCCGCCCCAGTAGTACTCGCCGACGCTGCTCGGCACCCGGGCCGGCACCGGGTCCTGCACCACGGCGAAGCCCAGGCCGAAGCCGATGCCGTCCAGCACGGTCTCGGCGAACCCCTCCGGCTCGAACGACGCCAGGTCGCCCCCGCCGGGCAGGTGGTTGCGGGTCATGAAGCGCACCGTGCGGGGCGAGAGCAGGCGTACGCCGGCCAGCTCCCCGCCGCGCAGCAGCATCTGCGTGAAGAGGTGGTAGTCGGCGGCCGTGGAGACCAGCCCGCCGCCGCCGGAGAGGCAGTCGGGGCGGGTCAGCGCGAAGGCCCCGAGCTTGTCGACGCGGACCGCCTTCCCGGTGGCCGGGTGCGGGGTGTAGAGGGCGGCGAGCCGCTTGGCGTCCGGCTCGTCCACCCACCAGCGGGTGTCGGTCATGCCCAGCGGGGTGAAGATCCGCTCGGTGAAGAACTGGTCGAGGGTCTGGCCGGAGACCACCTCGACCAGCCGGCCCAGCACGTCGGTGGAGACGCCGTAGTTCCACCCGCTGCCGGGCTGGAACATCAGCGGCAGCCGGGCCATCCCGGCGGTGGCCCCGGCCAGGTCCAGCCCGGGCGGCACGCCCAGGTCGTAGCCGGCGGCCCGGTAGAGCGCGTCGACCACCGAGGCCTGCGCGAAGCCGTACGTCAGGCCGGAGGTGTGGCTGAGCAGGTGCCAGACCCGGATCGGCTCGACCGCCGGCACGGTGTACGGCTTGAGCGCGGAGCCCTTGTCGAAGACCCGCACGTCGGCGTACTCCGGCAGCCAGCGGCTGATCGGGTCGGTCAGCTCGAAGCGGCCCTCCTCCCACAGCATCATCGCCGCGACGGAGGTGATCGGCTTGGTCATCGAGTAGATCCGCCAGAGCGTGTCCCGCTCCACCGGTGCGCCGGCCTCGACGTCGCGCATGCCGTACGTCGAGGAGTGCGCGATCTCGCCGCGGCGGGTGACCACGACCTGCCAGCCGGCCAGCCGCCCGTCGTCGACGTAGCGGCCGAAGTGTTCGTCGATCCGCGCCAGCCGGGCGGGGTCGAAGCCGATGAGGTCCGGGTCGGTACTGCGTGCCACGCTCACGTCGCCGAACCTACTAGTCGGTACGCCGCCGGCGGAAGGCCCACGGTCGTCGTCGGTGCCCGGGAATAGGGTGGGCCGATGCCGGAGACCATCGAGGACACCACGTTCCGCCACGAAGACTGGTACGCCGAGGAGCTGGTCGACCGGCACTTCGTCAACTGCGTCTTCCACGACGTCGACCTCACCGAGGCGGTCAGCCGGGGCGCCTCCTTCACCGGGTGCACCTTCGGCAACGTGCGGTTCAACTCCTCCCGGCACGTCGACTCGGCCTTCACCCGTTGCGTCTTCAAGCGGTGCAACTTCTTCGAGGCCGAGTTCACCGGCTGCAAGCTGGTGGGCAGCACCTTCGACCAGTGCGACCTGCGGCCGTTGCGGGTCGACGGCGGCGACTGGTCGTTCGTCGCGCTGCCCGGCGCCGATCTGCGCGGGGTGAGCTTCACCGACGTGCGGATGCGCGAGGCCGACCTGACCGGGGCCGACCTGACCGGCGCGACGGTGACCGGCCTCGACCTTTCCGGTGCCCAGCTGCACGCCACCCGGCTTACCCGGGCCGACCTGCGCGGCAGCGACCTCACCGCGCTGGACCCGACGGCCGTGCAGCGGGCCGGTGCGCTGATCGACGCGGAGCAGGCGATCGTGCTGGCCCAGGCGCTCGGGTTCGAGATCCGCTGACCGCTCGGACGTCCAGCGGTCCCCGCGGCAATTCCTGCAGCTCAGGGCCGCTCACCTCACTGTTAGGAAACGTTCCGTCACTACCGCTTGGTAACAAACTGGAAACGCCCACCGCTCCGCATATGGCGCATCCCGCCGGGCGATGAAAACGTGAAGCGGCTCACGCGACGACCCCCGACTCCCCGCGCGGTCGTCGACGACGGGCGGGGGAGTGGACGTGACGGACGAAGAGATCATGCGGATCGGGCCTGGTCCCAGCCGCAGCGCGAAGCGGTGGGTGGCCCGCAAACGGCAACGCCGCTGGTGGGCCGTGGAGGCGGCCGCCGCCGTGGCCTGCCTCGCCGCGCTGGTGGCGTACTTCCATCCCGGCTCGGAGGCCCCGCCACCCGGCGCGGGCGCGGTGCTCCCGGCGGGCGCGTCCACCCCGGCCTCGACACCGACCGCCGCGGTCGGGCTCGGTGACCCGAGCGAGGCGGGCGTCGCCTCGCCGGGGCTGCGGCCCCGGGAGCGGCTGCCCTCGCCGACCGCCTCGCCGTCGCCCAGCCCGCGTCCCACGCCGCCGCCGGCCGCGCCGCTGCTCGACGTCATCCGGACCGACGTGCCGGCCACGGTCGACCTGACCGCGGTCGGCACAAGGGACTGGGTGCACTGGGGACTGCGCGGCCCCGACTCCGTCATCCGCAAGCGCGGCGGCACCGGCGAGATCCGGGACGAGGGCGGCCGGGGGGCGCGCGACAGCTACGACACCAACCCGGAGTTCTTCAGCTGGCACGACGGCACACCGGTCGACGCGGTCGGGTCCGCCGCGACCGGCGTCTACGCCTGCGACGTCGGCAACGGCTTCGCCCTGGCGGTGACCGGCAGCGGGGAACCGCGGACGGTCCACCTCTTCGCCGGGCTCTGGATGGCCCGGGGTCGGTTGGACGTCCGGCTCTCCACCGGTGGCCCGACCCGCACCCTGCGGCTGGAGGACCCGCACACCGCCCACACCGCCCGGTTCGTCATCCGGTTCCGCGCGGAACGGGGGGCGAAGCTGCTGATGAACTGGACCACCGAGCAGACCTTCGGCGGCTGCGGCAACGTCGGCCTGCAGGCGGTCGCGCTGCGCTGAGCGTTCCCCGGCCCTTGCCGTGGTCCCGGAGTAGCGTGGGCGCGACGGTGCCCACGAACGGCGGGAGGTAGGCGATGTCGGCGAGCGAGCAGGTGGTGGACAGCCCCGAGGGCTGGGTGGCCGACCACATCCGGCGGTACGTCGAGACCGACGGCGCCGAGGGGCACGAGTGGCGCCCGGGCGTGTTCACGCTGCTGCTGACCACCAAGGGCCGCAAGAGCGGCAAGCTGCGCCGCACCGCGCTGATCTACGGCCGGGACGGCGACGACTACCTGGTCGTCGCCTCGCAGGGCGGCGCGCCCCAGCACCCGGCCTGGTACCTCAACCTGCTCACCGACCCGGAGGCCGAGGTGCAGGTGGGCGCGGAGCGGTTCACCGCCCGCGCGCGTACCGCCGGGCCGGAGGAGAAGCCGCGGATGTGGCGCACCATGACCGCCGCCTGGCCGGCCTACGACGGGTACCAGACGAAGACGGACCGGGAGATCCCGGTGGTGGTGCTGGAGCGGGTCTGACGCCTACCCGCCAGGTAATCGACGCGTGACCGGGGACTGGCGCAGACTCTTCCCTACCGGCCCACGACGTGACGGGCCGACCGACCACAGGGGAGGAACCGTGCCGGCCTTCGCGCTCGCCCACCTGCGTACGCCGCAGATCAACGAGGACGTCCTGGAATACATCGCGCGGATCCAGTCCACCCTCGACCCGTACCAGGGTCGGTTCCGGGTGCACGGCGCCGACGTGGAGGTGATCGAGGGCGACTGGCCCGGGACCGTGGTGATCGTCGAGTTCCCGGACGTCGAGCGGGCCCGAGCCTGGTACGCGTCCCCCGCCTACCAGGAGATCCTGCCATTGCGCCTGCGGCACATCGAGGGGTCGCTGATCATCGTCCAGGGTGTCGGGCCGGACTACGACGCCGGCCGGACCGCCGCCCGGCTGCGGGAGGTCACCGGCACCACCGGCTGACCGGCCCGGCCCGGGTGCGCGACGGCCCCACGCCCGGTCAGGCGCGGGGCCGTCGCGGACTCAGCAGACGATCGGCTTCACCCAGGAACACTCCATGCCCTCGGGCGTGCGCGGCGTCTCCGGCGCCGCCGGCGGCGCCACCCGCGCCGTGGTCACGCTCTTCTCCGTGTACGACGCCAGCGCGATGGCGATCTGGTCCTCCAGCCCCTTCACCGAGGAGGCCAGGTAGTTGTTGAGCACGATCGAGAAGGCCAGCACCCGGCCGTCGGCGTCGGTGACGTAGCCGGAGAGGCCGGAGACCCCGGTCAGGCTGCCGGTCTTGGCGTGCACGTTGTTGGCCGCCGGGGTGCCGCGCATCCGGCTGCGCAACGTGCCGCCGACGAATCGCTCGGCGTTGCCGGCGATCGGCAGGGCCGCGTACCAGGTGTCGAACCAGGGCTCCTGCCGGACCGCGGCGAGCAGGGCGGTGAACTGGGCCGGCGGGATCAGGTTGCGCCGGGACAGCCCGGAGCCGTCACGCTGGCGCAGCCTGCCGGTGTCCATGCCGGTGTCGGCGACGTACTCGCTGATCGCAGTGAGCCCCGCGGTCCAGGTGCCGGAGCCGGAGATGACCCGGCCGATCTCCTTGGTCAGCACCTCGGCGTGCCCGTTGTTGGAGAGCTTGAGGAACGGCACCATCAGCTCGGCGAGGATCATCGAGTCGTGCCGGGCGACGGTCGCCGCCCCGTCCGGGGTGGCCCGGCCGAGCACCGTACGCCCGAGCACCCGGACCCCGTGCCGGCGCAGCGCGGTACGGAAGACGTCGGCGGCGTACCCGGTCGGCTCCCAGACCGTCATCCAGTCGCTGGACGGCGCGTCGCCGACGGCGATCCGGCCGGTGACCACGATGGTGTTGCTCCCGTGCTCCCGCTCGAAGGAGATGGTGCTCTCGCCGTCGGCCACCGTCTCGGCCCGGTTGTCGATCCGGACGTAGTCGTTGGGCGGGGTCATCGTGACCACCGGCGGCGAGCCGGCGGTGGCGGCCGGGGCGGCGTGCACGATCGCGGTGCCGGCGTCGTAGTCGGTGTCCGGCGCGACGGTCAGCGCGGAGACCTGCGCGGCGTAGTAGTACGACTCGTCGTCCCAGGTCCAGTCCGGACCGAGCCGGGTGCGGTCGTACCGGGTGTCGTCGGCGACCAGGTTGCCGGTGACCACCCGTACGCCGTCCGCCGCGACCTGGGCGGCGAGCGCGTCGTAGTCGGCGGCGAGCATGGTCGGGTCACCGCCCCCGCGCAGGTAGAGGTCGCCGGAGACCAGGCCGGCCCGGCGGGTGCCGTCGGTCCGCACGTCGGTGGTGAACCGGTGCCCGGGGCCGAGCAGTTCCAGCGCCGCGGTCGAGGTGAGCAGCTTGGTGTTGGAGGCGGGCACCAGGCGGCGGTCGCCGTTGCGGTCGTAGAGCGTCGCGCCGGTGGCGGTGTCCCTGACGACCACCCCGGCCTGCGCCCCGTCGAGCCGGGCGTCGGCGAGGATCGCGTCGATCGTGGCGTGCAGCCGGGTCGCGGCCGGGGTCGGTGATTCGGCGGTGGCGGGGGGCGCGCCGGCGGCGGCCGCGGTGGCGACCAGCGCCACCAGCGCCAACGTCCGGGGAAAGAGACGACGATGCATGTGCTGACGCTGCCACGGAGATTTCCGCCAGGCAATACTCTGCGCCGAAGGTTTTCTACCTAAACCGCCGCCCCGCCCCGTCTAAGGCACGCTCGAGCCTGGCCGCCCTCCCGCGCAGACCTTCATCCCCGCCCCGAAGGGCGGGGCACCGGCCGCATCTTGGTGGCCGTTGGCGCCGAGTGCACCGGTCTGGTCCACCATGTCCCCCCAGGCGGACCCCGGATGACGAAGCGCCCACCGAAGAAATCCAGCAGCAGGGAGTCGAGGAACTCCGCGGCGTACCGTCTGGCGTCGTCCATGCGCTCAGCGTATGAACGATCACGGGGCCGAGGAGCCGAAACGTGAAAGCCTCCGCCGGCGGCCACAGACCCCGCTCTATTTGACGGACGCCCCCGCAGGGGGCACCGTGGGTAATGAGGGCCGTGCGAGACGCCCCGATCCGCCGGGCGATGACCGATTCGCCGTCAGGCGTGCGTCCGACTTCCGCGCGACGTCCCGATCCCGAGAAAACCACGAGGAGTTCTGCCATGCTCACCATGACCGACAACGCCGTGCTCGTGATCCACGACCTCGCCGCGCAGCAGGGCGTCCTCGAGGACGGCGGGCTGCGGATCGCGGCCGACACCGATGCGGGCTCGCTCAGCATCGAGCTGGTGCCCGAGCCGGCGCAGGGCGACCAGGTGGTCGCCACCGAGGGTGCCCGCATCTTCCTCGACGGCGACGCCGCCGAGCTGCTCAACGACACCTCCGTCGACGCGGTCGTCGACGACGAGGGCGTGGTGCAGTTCGGCTTCACCGAGAAGGAGTGACTCAGCCGGCCCGCCGGGTCTCGCCGCCCCGGTGCGGCCGGACCGGCCGGCTGCGGTCCTCCTCGTCCCGCCACGGCCCGGGCCGCGCGCCACGGGTCGTACGGTCCAGCGCTCCCAGCACGTGCGCCAGGTGGTGGGAGGTGCTCCACGCCGCCCAGTTGGTCGGCGAACCGGCGCCGGCCGCCCGGCGGGCCCGGCGCAGCAGCTCGTGGTCGCCCCAGGAGAAGCCCGCCCCGTCCGGCGGCCAGTGCGGGGCGGCGACCAGGGTGCGGCACAGGTCGGCGAAGCGCTCGTCGCCCCGGCCGCCCCGCCGCGACCAGCGGTACACCCACCATGCGCCGTCGGTGGTGTACCGCACGGTGGGCAGCCGGTCGCCCGGCCCCTCGCCGCCGGGCGGCGCCGGGGCGACGCCGTAGTCGCCGTACCCGACGCCGAGGTCGGCCAGGCGTTGCCAGAGCAGCCAGTCCCAGCGGTCCAGGCGGACCGGCTCGTCGGTGGGGAGCCGGGACAGCGTCGGCGGCATCCCGCCGGCCGCCACCGTCACCGTCCGCCAGGCGTGCCGGCGTGCCCAGTCGACCAGCCGCCGCAGCCGGGGCTCGGCCACCCGCAGGTCGGCCGGGCAGCACACGTCCCCGGCGTCGATGAGCAGGTCGCACTGCTCCGGCACCAGGCGGGCGTACCGCCAGATCCGCTCCGCCGCCGCCGTGGTCGCGTCCGGCCCGGCCCGGTCCTGGCCGGCCCGCAGCCGGACCACCGCCCGCCGGGCGTGCGCCTGCGCCGCCACCCCGTGCGCCACCAGCCGCCGGTCACTCTCCGCGAGCCCGATCACCGGCACCACCGGTACGCCCCAGCGGGCCAGCTCGGTCTCCGGCACGTCGGGCAGAGCGGAGACGTCGACCGCCGGGAGTAGCCCGGCCGGCAGCCGGCCGAGCAGGTCGAGCACGCAGCCGTCGACGGTGGAGATCTCGAGGACCGGAGCGACGAGCGGGGCCGAGGCGCTGTCCAGATGACCAAGCGCCTCCAGTTCGCCCCGCCGGCTGGCGAGGATGGGGCGGTAGACCGATCCCGCCACCCGGCCCCCGTGGGTGGGCACCATACTTCAATGTAACGAGACATTCGTCCCCGTCACAGGGTCGAAAGTCCAGGGAAATGCGGAAACCGTTGGGGGAAGCGGGTTCCCCGGAGCCCGCCCGGGTCGCCCGTTCCGCGTCGGGCATTGATCCGCTGGCGGTGCTGGCCCGAGCGTCGGTGCGAAACGGTGCCCACACGGGCGCACGGCGCCGCACGACCATGGGTCGTCACGTCGCCGCGCTCCGGCCGTCTCCCACCACCGCAGCCATCCGGCGGTACGGCAGCGGGGACCTGGCTCGACCTGCGCTGTTCGCGCCGGTCAGAGTGGTCGATGCCCGTTCCGTCGGGGGTCAAACCTCACCCGGCTGGGGAATTCCACCATGTGCGAGTCCCGGCGTGATCCGGCTCCCTGCCGGGTATGAGCGCGCCATGGAGCATTTCACGATCGCGACCGTCGCCCAGAAGAGCCCGGATTTCCGGCGGGTGCTCTGGACCGGTGAGAAGACCCAGCTGGTGATCATGACCATTCCGCCAGGCGGCGAGATCGGCGAGGAGGTGCACGACGGGATCGACCAGATCCTGACCTTCGTCAGCGGCACGGGGGAGGCCCGGGTCGCCGGCGAGACGAAGGAGGTCGCCCAGGGCGACCTGGTGGTCGTACCGGCCGGGACGAAGCACAACTTCGTCAACACCGGGCCGAACCCGCTGGTCCTCTACACGGTCTACGGTCCGCCGGAGCACGCCGACCAGGCGGTGCACCGGACCAAGGAGGAGGCCGACGCCGCTGAGGCGGCCGGGCAGGACGAGCCGCCGACCGCCTGACACCGGGACGGCCCGGCCTGAACCGGGCCGCCCCGGGTACCCGGGGCGGGTGGACCAGCCGCCGATCTCCGACTACGCGTTCCTCTCCGACTGCCGTTCCGGCGCGCTGGTCGGCCGGGACGGCTCGATCGACTGGTGGTGTCCGGACCGCTTCGACTCGTCCTCGGTCTTCGGCCGGCTGCTCGACCCGGACGCGGGGTACTGGCGGCTCGCGCCGCTGGGCCCGGGGCGGGTGGAGCGGTCGTACCACCCGGACACGCTGGTCCTGCGCACCGTCCACCACACTCCGCAGGGCAGTGTCGCGGTCACCGACGCGCTCGCCGCCGAGTTGGGCGCCCGGAGCCACGAGCTGGGGATGAACTCGCCGGCGGTGCTGCTGCGGATGGTCGAGGGGCTCAGCGGCCAGGTCCGGGTCGGCCTGGACTTCGCGCCCCGCCCGGAGTACGGCCTGCTCACCCCGTACCTGCACGAGCAGCCCGATGGCGCGGTGCTGGCCGCGGCCGGGCCGGTCACGCTGACCCTGCGCGGCACCGGCCTGACCCTGCGGGCCGACCGCGAACGGGTCCGGCACGAGTTCGAGGTGAGCGCCGGCGAGCGGGTCGGCTTCGACCTGGCGTACGCGCCCGTCTACGGCGGCCCGCCGCACCGGCTCGACCCGGACACCGCGCTCGCCGAGACCGTGCAGGCGTGGGAGGCGTACCGGGAGAGCCACCGCTACGCCGGCGAGTACGCCGACCCGGTCCGGCGCAGCGCCACCGTGCTCATCGGCCTGACGCATGCCCGCAGCGGCGCGGTCGCCGCCGCGCCGACCACCTCGCTGCCGGAGGTGATCGGCGGCGACCGCAACTACGACTACCGCTACTCCTGGCTGCGCGACTTCGCGATGACCATGCGCGCGCTCTGGGTGGCCGCCTGCCCCACCGAGGCCAACCGGCTCTTCGCCTGGGGGGCCCGCTCGATCGGCCGGGTCGGGGAGCAGCCGGTGCCGGTGCTGTTCGGGCTGGAGGGGGAGCGGGACCTCTCCGAGCACGTGTCCACCCATCTGCGCGGCTACGCCGGCAGCCGGCCGGTGCGGATCGGCAACGACGCCTGGCGGCAGCGGCAGCTCGACGTGCCCGGCGAGGTGATCTCGGCGGTCTGGCGGCTGCACGACTACCTGGGCGAGACCTTCGACGTGGAGCTGCGGGAGATGGTGGTCGGGCTGGCCGAGCAGGTCGCCGCGACCTGGCGGCTGCCGGACCGGGGGATGTGGGAGATCCGGGACGTCGAGCGGCACTACCTCACCTCCAAGGTGCTCTGCTGGCGGGCCCTGGACCGGGCGGTCGCGCTGGCGCCCCGGCTCGGCGAGCGGGCCGACGCGCCGCGCTGGGCGGCGATCCGGGACGAGATCCGCGAGACCGTGCTGCGGGAGGGCTGGAACGAGCGGATCGGCGCGTACACCGGGGCGTTCGGGTCGGCGGAGCTGGACGCCTCGGCGCTCTTCCTGCCGGTGGTGCACTTCCTGCCCGCCACCGACCCCCGGATGCGCTCGACCATCGAGGCGGTGGAGCGGGAGCTGGGCACCGCCGACGGGCTGGTGCGCCGCTGGAGCACCGACCCGGCCGGCTTCGTGCTCTGCTCGTTCTGGCTGGTGGAGTGCCTGGTGATGGCCGGCGAGCAGGAGCGGGCCCGGCGGCTGTTCGAGAAGGTGCTCGGGCATGCCAACGACGTCGGCCTCTTCGCCGAGCAGGTCGACCTGCGCACCGGTGCCCAGTTGGGCAACACCCCGCAGGCGCTGTCCCACATCGGGTTGATCAACGCCGCCTGGCGGCTGACCGACCCGGCCACCGCCTGACGCACCGACGACGGGTCCGGGGCGCCGGCCGGGTCAGATCACGGGTACGCCGGAGACGTCCACCGTCTCCGGATATTTCAGCCCCGCCCCGGTGTTGAGCACCACCACCCGTTCGCCGGCCCGGATCCAGCCACCGGCCCGCAGGTGCCGGGCCGCGGTCAGGCAGGCCGCGCCCTCCGGGCAGAGCAGCAGCCCCTCCCGGACGGCGAAGTCCCGCAGGTCGGCCAGGATCTCCGCGTCGTCGACGGCGAGCGCCGTACCACTGCTCTCCCGCAGCGCGGTCAGGATCAGCTCGTCGCCGAGCGGGGCCGGGACGGTGATCCCGAAGGCCACCGTATGCGCGTCCGCCCATGGCCGCGCCCGGTCCTCCCCAGCGGCGAAGGCCCGGACGATCGGGGCGCAGCCGGTGGACTGCACGGCCACCAGCCGGGGCAGCCGGTCCTCCGCCCAGCCCAGCTCGCGCAGCTCGTGCATCGCCTTGTGGATGCCGATCAGCCCGACGCCGCCGCCGGTGGGGTAGATGATCACGTCGGGCACCTGCCAGCCGAGCTGCTCGACGATCTCGTACCCCATGGTCTTCTTTCCCTCGAGCCGGTACGGCTCGCGCAGCGTGCCCGCGTCGAAGACCCCGCCGTCCGAGCCGGCGACCAGCTCGGCCACCCACCGGCCGGCGTCGCTGATCAGCCCGTCCACCAGGCGCAGGTCGGCACCGGCGGCCACGCACTCCCGGCGGCAGATGCTCGGGGCGTCCAGCGGCATCGCGATGGTCGCGCCGATGCCGGCCCGGGCCGCGTACGTCGCCCAGGCCGCCCCCGCGTTGCCGTTGGTCGGCATGGCGATCCGCTCGACGCCCAACTCCCGGGCCCGGCTCACGCCGACGGCGGCGCCGCGCGCCTTGAACGAGCCGGTCGGGGTGAGCCCCTCGTCCTTGACGATCAGGTCCGGGATGCCGATCTCGTGCCCGTACGCCGGGGCGCGCAGCAGCGGCGTCCAACCCTCGCCCAGTGTGGTGACGTGCCGTTCGTCGGCCACCGGCAGCAGCTCCCGGTATCGCCACAGGTCGGCGGGGCGCAGGCCGAACTGCTCCGGGGTGACCGCCGCGGCCACCGCCGCCAGGTCGTAGCGGGCCAGCAGCGGCGACCCGCACCCGCACAGGTTGGTCGGCTTGCCGGCGTCGTGCTCCCGGCCGCAGCGCGGGCACTCCAGGTGGGTCAGGTACACGATGCTCCTCGCCGTCAGGCCGCGTCGATGCTCAGCCAGCGCCGGCTGGCCCGGCCCGGCTCGTAGACCGAGTCCAACCGCTTCGCCACCACCCCGGGCAACCCCTGCTGCCGGGCCGTCTCGAGCGCCTCGGCGCCGGTGCCGGGGAACCACGGCGGAGTCTGCCAGTGCGGGCCGGCGGGCGCCAGACCGTCGAGCAGCTCCCGGCGCTGCGCGTACGGCACGTCGATGCTGGTCACGCCCTCCAGCCAGAGCAGGTCGACGACCATGAACTGGGCGTCCCGGGTGGCCCGGCCGGCGCGTGCCGGGTGAACCCGGCCGGCGGCGTCGACCCGGACCAGCACCCCGTCCAGCACCGCCTCGGTCGGCGCCAGCGCCTCGGCCAGCTCGCGCAGCCACGGGTACGCCCCGGTGATCTCCGCGCCCTCCGCGTCGAGCAGCCGCAGCCGGCCGCCGGAGACGTACGCCATCGCCCGGACGCCGTCCCAGCGCAGCTCGTACCCCCAGTCGGCCTGGTCCCTCGGCAGCCGGGCGGCCCTGGTCGGGCGCATCGGGGGGATCAGCTCCGGCATGCTCGTCCAGCCGGGCGGTGGCGGGTCGGTGCGCCGGACCATCCAGTCCCTGCCCTCCTTGCCGCCGGTGGCGAAGAGGACGTACCGGCCGTCGGTCCGCTCCCCGTCGAGCACCACGACCACCTCGTCGGCGCGCCACTTCTCGCAGCGGTAGGTGCCCCGGTCGTGGATGGTCATCCGCCCGCCGCCGTACTCGCCGGCCGGGATCTCGCCGGAGAAGTCGAGGTACTCCATCGGGTGGTCCTCGGTGTGCACGGCGAGGTGGTTGCGGCCGGTGTCCCGGGGCAGCCCGCGCGGCACCGCCCAGGAGGCGAGCACCCCCTCGTGCTCCAGCCGCAGGTCCCAGTGCAGCGAGCGGGCGTGGTGCTGCTGGATCACGAACCGGGCCGCGTCGCCGGCGGTCTTCTTCCTCCGTGCGGCCCGGCGCGGCACCGGCTCCGGGGTGCGGGCCGCGTCACGCTTGCGCCGGTACTCCTCCAGCGGGTCAGCCACACCGGCATTGTCCGGCACGCCGCCCGGACCCGCCGGTTGACCGGTTCCGGGGCATGTCGCCCACGATCACGGGTAGAACCGTCGGTATGGACCACGACCAGCCCAGCGTCCTGCTCCCCGGCGACGTGCGGATGCCGATGCTCGGCTTCGGCACCTGGCAGGCCACCGGCCAGGCCGGGTACGACGCGGTGCTGGCCGCCCTCGACGCCGGCTACCGGCACATCGACACCGCCACCATGTACGGCAACGAGAAGGAGGTGGGCCGGGCGGTCCAGGAGAGCGGGCTGCGCCGGGAGGACGTCTTCGTCACCACCAAGCTGCCCCCGGACCGGGTGGGCCGGGAACGGGAGACGATCGAGGCGAGCCTGCGCGCCCTCGACATGGAGTACGTCGACCTGTGGCTGATCCACTGGCCGCCGTCGTCACCGGCGGACAGCATCCCGATGTGGCGGGAACTGCTCGCCGCCCGGGACGAGAACCTGGTCCGCGCGGTCGGGGTGAGCAACTACAGCACCTCCGAGATCGACGAGCTGATCCAGGCGACCGAGGAGAACCCGGCGGTGAACCAGATCCGCTGGAGCCCGTCGCTCTACGACCGGCAGCGGCACGCCGAGCACCGCGACCGGGGCGTGGTGCTGGAGGGTTACAGCCCGTTCAAGACCAGCGACCTCGCCAACCCGGTGCTCACCCGGATCGCGGCCGCGCACGACGTCTCGCCGGCCCAGGTGGTGCTCCGCTGGCACATCGACCACGAGATCGTCGTCATCCCCAAGTCGGTGACCCCGGAGCGGATCCGCGCCAACTTCAACATCTGGCACTTCTCGCTGACCGCCGAGGAGATGCGCGACATCGACGCGCTCGGCAGCTGAGGCCGCGCGTCGGCGCGGAATGCTAGCTTCTCCGCCTCGGAAAGGGGGCGGGGCCATGGTGGTGCGGTTCGTGCGGGTCCTGACCCGCGTGCTGAAGACCGAATGGGCCGCCGACGTGCTGTTGCGCAAGCACGTCGACCCGGTGCTGCGGAGTCGGGGTTTCGTCCGCACGTCGAAGGTCTACCGGCGGTACGCGCCGAACGGCGACGCGGTCGTCGTCGAGTTCCAGGACTCGTCGTCCAGCACCGCCGACGAGTGGATCTTCTACGTCAACCTCGCCCTGGTGCCCGCGCCGTGGCTCGCCTGGTTGCAGGCGCCGCCGGGCGAGGCGCGGACCGGGGAGCCGCAGGCGTACGACGGGGTGCTGTCGACCCGGTTGAGCCGGCCCGAGGCGGGGCCCACGATCGCCCCGGAGCTGGCCATGGAGAGCCTGCTCCAGGGTCGGATTCCCACCGGGATGAGCATCGATGACCCGCAGCGCTGGACGGTCGACTCGCTGGCGTCTGCCCACGTGGCTGGTGCGAAGGTCGCCGAGCTGCTGACCGGGGCGATCGACGGTTTCACCGACCTGTTGGACCGTGCGGTGTTCAAGGATCGACTGCGGGGCGGCCTCCCCCTGCCCGGCTCGGGCCCCAGGAACAGTGCCCTGGTCGCGCTGCTGGTCGACGAAGGGCCGAGCCCGGAGCTGGACGACCTGTTTGCGGGTTTTTCGGGTCGCGCTGACGAATTCGTGGACTGGGCACGCCGGTACGCCTTTGCCGCCGTGACACCGACCTCGCGCTCGACGCCGCCACCCGCCGGCAGCTGAGGGTTGGTCGGAAACCTTCAGGCCCAGAGTCGAGAATGAAGGCTATCGACATAGATGAACATGGCGATGTAGCGTCACGGCCATCGATCCGTCGGATCTCCGTCATTCCCGGAGGACTGCCATGGCAACTGCCCGGCCCATCCACCTGCGGCGCCGAGGTGTGCTCGGCATACCGGCCCTGCTGGCCGCCGCCCTGACCACGGTCGCCCGACCCACCCCGGCAGCCGCCGCGCCGAGGGTCGAGTGCCTGGCCGACCTGCTCCAGGGGTCGTGATGGCCACCATTCCCTGGCTGGTGGACGTGCTGCGGGGCGCAGGGGTCCAGGTCGTCGTGGAGGGAGACTGGCTCAACCGGATGCGCCCGGGTTCCTTCGACCCGATCGGGGTGCTGTGGCACCACACCGCGGCCACCTCCAGCGCCAGCAACCCGCACCCGGCGCTCAACATCTGCATCAACGGCCGGTCGGACCTGCCGGGCCCGCTCTGCCAGGCCCTGGTCGACTACCACGGCGTCTTCCACGTCATCTCGGCCGGCCGGTGCAACCACGCCGGTACCAGCGGGGGCAGCGGGCCGATCCCCGCGGGCGACGGGAACACCCTGATGATCGGGTGGGAGATCGACTACAACGGGGTCAACCAGGAGATGACGGCCGCGCAGTACAACGCGTCGATCGCCGCCACCGCCGCCGTGCTCACCCGCCTCGGCAAGGACGCCAGCTACGCCCGGGGGCACCGCGAGACCAGCACCACCGGCAAGATCGACCCGTCCTTCATCGACCTGAACGTGATGCGGGCCGACGTCGCCGCGAAGATGGCCGGCGGGACGACGTGGAGCTCGGTGGTGGACAACGCCACCGCCGGCCGGTTCACCGCGAGCGCCAACTGGGGCGTCTCGACGTACTCCGGGCAGCGCTACGGTGCCGACTACCGCTACGCCGACCCGGTCGCGGCCAGCGATGCCGCCTGGTACAAGTTCAACGTCCCGGCCGCCGGCAACTACCGGGCCGACGCCTGGTGGCCGGCCAACTCCGGCTACAACGGCGCGACCCCGTACATCATCGCCACGACGACCGGCAACAAGACGGTCTACGTCGACCAGCGGGCGACCGGTGGGCAGTGGCGGATCCTCGGCACCTTCGCGCTGCCGGCGGGGGACGCCAACCGGGTGGCGGTCAGCCGGTGGAGTTCGAGCGGCGGGCTGGTCATCGCCGATGCCGTCCGGCTCACCCGGGTCTGACCGGCCCCCTGGGAACGGGGGCGGGGCGTGACCTTCCAGGTCACGCCCCGCTCGCCGTCCGGGGTCAGGTCCGGGTGCGGGCCCTGCCGTTGAGGGCGACGCGCGCCGGGCCGATCGGCCCTGGTGTGCGTCGATTGCACCGAGTAATGTCTTGCCTCCAACGCGTGCCGAACCCCTCCGGAGGCGTACACCACCATGGGTGGCTCCCCCCTGCGCATCCTCGTCGTCGGCGCGGGCATCGCCGGTCTGGCCGTGGCCCGGGCGCTGAGGATGGCGGGTTTCCGGCCGGACGTCACTGAGAAGCTGCCCCCGAACGAGCTGGTCGACACCGGCCTCTACCTGCCCGGCAACGCCGACCGGGCGCTGCGCCGGCTCGACCTGGACGGGCCGGTCCACCGGCTCGGGCGGGTGATCCACCGGCAGCGCTTCCTGGACGCCGCGGGCGCACCGCTCTGTGAGGTGGATCTCGACGCGCTCTGGGCCGGGGTCGGCGAGTGCCGCGCGCTGCCCCGCCGGGACCTCTACCAGGTGCTGCTCAGCGGGGCCGGCGGCGCGGTCCGGCACGGCGCCGAGGTCAGTGCCGTGGAGCTGCTGCCGGCCGGCGTCGCGGTCACCTTCACTGACGGCACCGGCGGCGAGTACGACCTGGTCATCGGCGCCGACGGCCCCCGCTCCGCGGTACGCACCCTGGCCGCGCTCGGCGGGCCGCCCCGCCCCGCCGGCCAGGTGGTCTACCGCGGCGTGGTGCGGGACGGGCCGGACGTCGCCGACTGGACGGCGCTGCTCGGGCAGCGCGCCGGCTTCCTGGTGGTGCCGATCGGGGCCGGCCGGCTGTACTGCTACGCCGACGAGGCCGGCACCGTCGCCCCGGCCGATCCGGTGGCCCGGCTGCGCGAACTCTTCGGCGACTACGGCGGCCCGGTGCCGGCGGTGCTGGAGGCGCTGCGCGACGTGCAGGTCGGCGTCACCGACGAGGTCGAGCTGGGCCGCTGGCACCACGGTCGGGTGCTGCTGGTCGGCGACGCCGCGCACGCCACCGCGCCGACGCTGAGCCAGGGCGCGGCGATGGCCCTCGAGGACGCGGTGGTGCTGGCCGAGTCGCTGAAGGCGGCCGGCAGCGTGGAGGCGGCGCTGGTGGCGTACGAGAGTCGCCGTCGCCCGCGTACCCGATGGGTGCGGGACCGGACCCGGGACCGCAACCGCACCCGCGACGTGCCGCCGGCGCTGCGCGACCCGCTGCTGCGCGGGCGCGGCGGACGGATCTTCCGGGAGCACTACCGGCTCCTGGTCGACCCGCTGTGACGCGGACCCGAACCCCGGCCAGTCTGCCGGACCACCCCGAGCGGCGTTGCCACCTGCCGGGGACTATCCTCCTTCCGGATGACGGCTCGCAGATAGAAGCGCGTGCCAAGCGGGACAACCGAGAACCGGAGGCCATTCGTGACCACCGTCGCACCCAAGCCGGTCGTGACCCGGCCATGGCCGGTCCGAGAGCCGGTCAAGGGGTCGGCCATCGCGCGGCTGCTGCGCACCACGGACGCGAAGCAGATCGGGATCATGTACATGGTCACCGCGTTCGCGTTCTTCATGATCGGTGGCCTGATGGCCCTGATCATGCGCGCCGAGCTGGCGCGGCCGGGGCTGCAGTTCCTGTCGCCCGAGCAGTACAACCAGCTGTTCACCATGCACGGCACGATCATGCTGCTGTTCTTCGCGACGCCGATCGTGTTCGCCTTCGGCAACTACATCGTGCCGCTGCAGATCGGCGCGCCGGACGTCTCCTTCCCCCGGCTGAACGCCTTCGCCTACTGGCTGTACCTGTTCGGCGGCACCATGGCCACCGCGGGCTTCATCGCCCCGGGCGGCGCCGCCGACTTCGGCTGGTTCGCGTACGTGCCGCTGAGCAGCGTGGAGCACTCGCCGGGTGTCGGCGCCAACATGTGGATCGTCGGCCTGGCCATCTCCGGTCTGGGCACCATCCTCGGCGCGGTCAACATGATCACCACGATCCTGACCCTGCGCGCGCCGGGCATGACCATGTTCCGGATGCCGATCTTCACCTGGAACCTGCTGGTCACCAGCCTGCTCGCGATCCTGGTCTTCCCGCTGCTGGCCGCCGCCCTCTTCGCGCTCGCCGCGGACCGGCTGATCGGCGCCCACGTGTACGACCCGGCCACCGGCGGGCCGATGCTCTGGCAGCACCTGTTCTGGTTCTTCGGGCACCCCGAGGTGTACATCATCGCGCTGCCGTTCTTCGGCATCATCAGCGAGGTCATCCCGGTCTTCTCCCGGAAGCCGATCTTCGGCTACAAGGGCCTGGTCGCCGCGACCATCTCCATCGCCGCGCTGTCGATGAGCGTCTGGGCGCACCACATGTTCGCCACCGGCCAGGTGCTGCTGCCCTTCTTCAGCTTCCTGAGCTTCCTGATCGCCGTGCCCACCGGTATGAAGTTCTTCAACTGGATCGGCACCATGTGGCGGGGGCAGATCAGCTTCGAGTCGCCGATGCTCTTCGCGGTCGGCTTCCTGGTGACCTTCCTCTTCGGTGGTCTCACCGGTGTGCTGCTGGCCAGCCCGCCGCTGGACTTCCACGTCTCCGACTCGTACTTCGTGGTGGCGCACTTCCACTACGTGCTCTTCGGCACCATCGTGTTCGCCGTCTTCTCCGGCATCTACTTCTGGTTCCCGAAGATGTTCGGCCGGATGCTCGACGAGCGCCTCGGCAAGCTGCACTTCTGGCTGACCATGATCGGCTTCCATACGACCTTCCTGATCCAGCACTGGCTGGGCAACGAGGGCTTCCCCCGCCGGTACGCCGACTACGCGCCTCAGGACGGCTTCACCACGCTGAACACCATCTCCACCATCGGCGCGTTCCTCACCGGTATCTCGACCCTGCCGTTCCTCTGGAACTGCTGGAAGTCGTACAAGACCGGCCCGGTGGTCGAGGTCGAGGACCCGTGGGGCCACGGCAACTCGCTCGAGTGGGCGACCAGCTCCCCGCCGCCGCTGCGGAACTTCGACCGGATGCCGCGGATCCGCTCCGAGCGGCCGGCCTTCGACCACAAGTTCCCGCAGCTGGCCGCCGGCGGCCAGAGCCTGGCCGGCCCGCCGGAGGGTGGCGCCAAGCCGCTGACCAGCGAGTCCAACGGTGGCGCCAGCTACCGGGAGGACACTGCCGGCAACCTCGACCAGCGCTGATCCTCCGTACGACACCGCGACGGGTGCCGCACCCCACCAGGGGTACGGCGCCCGCCGCCGTTTCCGGGGTACGGCCATCGAGCTGGCGGGTTGGCTGACGACGCAGAGCAACGTCCGTCGGAGCGGATCCTCGGATGAGCGGTATGACTGTCAGGCATAAATATGCTTCTGAGGTATATCGCTCCCCAGGCATACAGCCCTCCAGGCCGACACGCGTGCCCGGCCCCGCTGGCCCATGGGCCGCCACCGACCAGCCCTCGTCGTGCTCCCCGTGGCGCTGCCGCTCGGCGGAGGCAGCCAATTCGGGGGAAGGTGCTGCCCCGGCGGGGCCGCGACACAGCAATTTCCCCGAAAGTTGAGCGGATCTTGAGGGCGTCCCGGGGCCAGGCCGGGCCCGCGGCCCGCGGCCCGCGGCCCGCGGCCACATGCCGGGCCTGCAGCCCGGGGCCTGTGGCCGGCGGCGCGGTGCTGCCGGCTCCGCGATACCACCACTTCCGGGGCGCGAGGTTGCTCGGCGGGGCGGGCTCCGGCGCCGCACCGGGACCTCCGGCTGCCGGCGCAGCAGACCGCACCGGCGGGACACGCGGGGTGCCGGGGCCGGGCCGGCCCTGGCCCCGTCGCCGGTGAGCTGGTCAGGAGATGGCAGGCGCCAGGTCGGCGGGGGCGGCGGATTTGACCAGGTCGGGCTCGGCGGGGGCAGGCTCGACCGGGGCGGGCTCGGCGGCGGCCTGCCGGCGGTGGCGCAGCTCGACCGGGAGCACCGCGAGCGCCACCAGCAGCCCGACCGCGCCGGGCACCACGAAGCCCCAGAGCGGGGCGCTCGCGTCGATCACCGCGCCGGCCAGCGGCGCGCCCAGCGCGATGCCGACCGTGACGGCGGAGCCGTGCAGACCCATCGCCTCCCCGCGTACCCCGGCGGGAGCCAGCCGGCTGACCGCGTCGGAGGTGGCGGCGATCGTCGGAGCGCAGAGGGCGCCGGCCGGAATCAGCGCCAGGCAGAGCAGCCACCAGTGCCCGCCGCCCAGCCCCACCGGGATGGTGCAGAGGGCGAGCGCGGCCATCAGCGCCAGCGGGGAGAACGACCGGCTGACCGCCCCGTACCCGAAGCCACCGACCAGTGACGCGACCGCCCACATGCTGAGCACCGCGCCGGTCCAACCGACCTCGCCGCTGGCCCGCAGCACGGCGACCACCGCGACGTCGGTGCCGCCGAGCACCAGGGTGGCGGCGGTGCTCACCGCGAGCACGGCCAGCAGCCGCGGGGTGAGCCACTGGCGGCGGGGCACCCGGGGCTGCGGCCCGGCCGGCTCGTCGGCGCTGCGGGTGGGCGGGTTCAGCAGCCAGAGTGCCGCGCCGGAGGCGACGATGCCGGCGCCGACCAGCCAGAGCGTGGTCCGGGCGGAGACGGTGGTGGCCAGGGCGACCGCCAGCGCCGGCCCGACCATGAACGACAGCTCCACGGACATCGAGTCCAGCGCGTACGCCGGGCGGCGCCGCTCCGCCGGCACCATTGCGGCGATCGACTGGCGGATCACCGAGAAGATCGGCAGGGCGAGCAGCCCGGCCAGGAACGCGGCGGGTAGCAGCACCGGGAAGCTCAGCGCCGGGGCGCTGGCCCAGAACACCGCCTCGGCGACCGTCGTCAGGGCGAGCACCGGGCGCAGGCCGCGCCGGTCGACCACGCGGCCGAGCAGCGGCGAGCCGAGCGCGGCGCCCACCGTCAGCGCGGCGCCGACCAGGCCGGCCGCCCCGTAGCCGCGGCCGAGGTCGAGCACGACGAAGAAGGTCAGCGTCACCCCGGTCGCGGTGAGCGGGATGCGGGCCAGCACCGACACCAGCAGCAGCGGCCGAAGACCGGGCAGGGCAAGCGCCTGCCGGTAAGGCGTCAAGTTCATGATGGTCCGTACCTCCGGCGGCAATCCTCGACCGGGGTGTACGGCATCGGCAAGCGATTACCGGGTCAAGCGGCCCTGATCACAGGCTCGCCCCGCATGGCCACCCCGGCGCCCTCCATCGCCCGCAGCGCCACGTCGAGGGTGTGCGGCGCCACGGCGGCGGTCAGGTCGAGCAGCACGGTGGTGCCGAACCCCTCCCGGGCGGCGTCCAGCGCGGTGGCCCGTACGCAGTGGTCGGTGGCGATGCCCACCAGGTCGACCCGGTCCACGTCGTGCCGGCGCAACCAGTCGGTCAGGCACTCGCCGCCCTCGGCATGCCCCTCGAAGCCCGAGTACGCCGCTGCGTACTCGCCCTTGTGGAAGATCGCCTCGACCCGGTCGATCTTCAGATCGGGGTGGAACTCGCTGCCGGCGGTGCCGACCACGCAGTGCCGCGGCCAGCATTCGACGTAGTCCGGCGGATCGCCGAAGTGCGCACCCGGGTCGACGTGGTAGTCCTTGGTGGCGACCACGTGGTCCCAGCGCTGCGGCTCGGCGGCGAGCAGCCGGGAGATGCCGGCGGCGACGCCGGCGCCCCCGGCGACGGCGAGGGAGCCGCCCTCGCAGAAGTCGTTCTGCACGTCCACGATGATCAGGGCGTTGGCCATCGGTGCACTCCTCTCGGACTTCTCAGGCGGCGGGTACGACGGTCACCGGGATCGCGGGGTCCCCGCCGGAGAGCTTCAGTCCCTCCCACGGGATCGAGATCAGGCCCTGCCGCAGGTGCTCGCGGGACTCCTCCAGCGACGGCAGCGCCATCGGTTCCCCGTCGACGACGAAGGAGCGCTGCAACGGCCGGTCGTTGGGCTGCCGGTCCGGCACCCCCTGCGGCACGATGACCTCCTCGGTGGCGGTGCCGGTCGGCTTGTGCCGGCGTACCGCCACCTTCCGGCCGCCGATGGTGGCCTTGTGCTCGGAGCGCTTGACCACCGGGCGCCCGTCCACCTCGACCAGCTTGTAGACCAGCCCGGCGGTGGGCGCGCCGGAGCCGGTGACCACGGCGGTGCCGGCGCCGTACATGTCGACCGGTTCGGCGGCGAGTGAGGCGATGGCGTACTCGTCGAGATCGCCGGAGACGATGATCTTCGTCTCGGTGGCGCCGAGCGAGTCGAGCAGCTCCCGGGACTGCTGGGCGATCACCGCGAGGTCGCCGGAGTCGATCCGGACGGCGCGCAGCTCCGGCCCGGCCACCTCGATCGCGTTGCGGATGCCCTGGCTGATGTCGTACGTGTCGACCAGCAGCGTGGTGTCCTTGCCCAGCGTGGCGACCTGCGAGGCGAACGCCGCCTTCTCGTCGTCGTGCAGCAGGGTGAAGGCGTGCGCGGCGGTGCCGGCGGTCGGGATGCCGTACCGCTGGCCGGCGGCCAGGTTGGAGGTGAACCGGAAGCCGGCCAGGTACGCGGCCCGGGCCGCGGCCACCGCCGCCTCCTCGTGCGCCCGCCGGGCACCCATCTCGATCAGGGCCCGACCGCGGGCCGCGGTGACCATCCGGGCGGCGGCCGCCGCGACCGCGCTGTCGTGGTTGAGCACCGACAGCACCAGCGTCTCCAGCACCACGCACTCGGCGAAGCCGCCGGAGACGGTGAGGATCGGGGAGTTGGGGAAGAAGAGCTCGCCCTCGGCGTACCCGTCGACGTCGCCGGTGAAGCGGTAGTTGGTCAGCCACTCGGCGCCCCGGTCGTCGACCACGCCGGTGCGGCGCAGGAACTCGACCTCGTCGGCGTGGAAGCGGAAGTCCCGGATCATCTCCACCAGTCGCCCGGTGCCGGCGACCACCCCGTAGCGCCGACCGGCCGGAAGCCGCCGGGTGAACACCTCGAAGACGCAGCGGCGGTCGGCGGTGCCGTCCCGCAGGGCGGCGCTGACCATGGTCAGCTCGTAGTGGTCGGTCAGCAGCGCGGGGCGAAGGGGGCTCACGACCCCAGCCTAGAGTTCACGCCGGTTCGCCGCCGTCGTGGCCCGGGTAGGACCGCAGCGCCGCGCGCAGCTCGGCCCGCCCGGTGATGCCGAGCTTGCTGTAGACCCGCTGCAGGTGGTTCTCCACGGTGCGGGTGGACAGGAAGAGCCGCTCGGCGATGATCCGGCTGGTCACTCCCTCGGCCGCGAGCCCGGCGATCTCGAGCTCCCGGTCGGTCAGCGCCGGCAGCAGGGCGTCCAGCGCCGGGGTACGGACCGCGTCGCAGCGGCCGAGCAGGGCGCCGAGCCGCCGGTGCGCGGCGCTGGCCGAGCCTGACCGCTCCCGCCGCAGCTCGCGCAGCGCCGTCGCGGCCGCCTCGGCCGCCCAGACCGGCAGGTCCAGCGCGGCGAGCCCGTCGGCAACCTCCAGCAGGGCCGCGCCGTCGCCGTCGACGGTGGCCCGGGCGTACCGGGCGAGCAGCGGCGCCAGCACCCCGTCGACCCGTTCGGAGAGTTCGCTCAGCCGCTGCGCCACCGTGCGCCGGCTGCCGTCGGTGCAGGTCGGCCCGACCGGGGCGGTCGCCTGCCCGAGCCGGACCAGGTCGTGCAGGACCAGCACCTCGTGCCCGGCGAAGCCGTCGGCGCGCAGCCGGTCGGCCAGTTCGCCGAGGTGCTTGGCCGCGCCCGGCAGGTCGCCGCCGGCCAGCAGCACCGCGCCGCGGGCCTGCTCCAGCCACGGGTAGAGCACCGCCATCCCGGGCGCGTGGGTCCGGTCGGCCTCGGCCATCGCCTCGGCGGCGTGCCCGGTCTCGCCGCGCAGCGCCGCGGCCTGGGCCCGCTCGGCGTGCGCGAGACCTGCGTAGACCCGGCTGGTGGCGAGCACCGCACAGGCCCCGAGGCTGAGCATGAGCGCCTCGCTGCTGCGGCCCCGCAGCCGCGCCGCGTACGCCTGGAGGATCGCCAGGTAGCCGGTGCCGAGCCGGAAGTCGCTGGCGCCGGCCTGGTCGGCGAACTCGTCGGCCACGATCGCGTCGATGCCGGCCAGGTCGCCGGCGAGCGCCAGCCGGGTGCCCCGGGCCAGTTCCATGGCGAGTTGCAAATAGGGCATGTCGGCGCGCCAGTTCGGCGCCTCCGCCGCCACCCGGGCGATCGCCGTGGCGCTGGGCCGGAACTGCCCGCGCGCGGCTTCCAAGTGGGCGATCGTGCAGCGGGCCAGCTCCCGGGCCGCCGCGCAGGCCGCCGGGCGGTCCAGCACCGAGCGGCTCAGCCGCAGCGCCGTACCGGTGTCCAGCCCGTGCAGCCGCATGATCGCCTCGAAGGCGCGGACCCGGGCCTGGTCGCCCGGATCGGTGAGCTCGGCGCCCTGCCGGGCGATCTCGTCCACGGTGGACTGTCGGCTCAACCCCCAATAGCTCACCATGCCGCGGACGGTCAGCCAGCGGCTGCGCCGCCGGTCGCCGTGGACCTCCGCGGCCACCGAGTCGAGCACCCGCAGCGCCTCGTCCGGCCGGTCGCCGAACATCAGGATGGTGGCGAGCAGCTCCGCGGCGTCGAAGCCGCCGCCGGCGTCGAGCGCCGCGCGGGCCAGCCGGGTCGCCAGGGGTACGTCGTACCGGGTGAACGCCTGGACGGCCGCGCCGACCAGCTGCCTGGCGTCCTGCGCGGTGCCGGAGTCGAGCCGCCACACCGCCACCCGCAGCAGGTCGCCGCGGCGCCGGGCGCCCACCTGCTCCAGCAGTTCGGCCAGGTGCGCCTGCAACCGCCGGGTGCGGCTGACCGGGCAGCGTCGGCGCATCATCTCGCCGTAGAGCGGATGGGCCAGCCGGATGTCGCGCCGCCGGTCGTCCCGGTCCACCGAGATCAGTCCGCGCTCCTCGGCGGTCTCCACGTCGGACGGCTCGGCGGCCTGGTTGAGCAGGTGCAGGCCGAGGGGCTCGCCGAACGCGACCAGCTCCAGCACGGCGCGGACCCCGGCGTCGAGCCGGCCGATCCGGGTGTCGATCAGGTCGGTCAGGCTGGGGGCGAGCTCCAGCCGGCCGGTCCACCGCCAGACCCCGTACGTGCGGACCAGTTCGCCGCTGTCGGCGGCGGACAGCACCAGCTCGCGCAGGAGCAGCGGGTTGCCGGCGGAGACCCGGAACAGCCGCTCGGCCGAGCTGGCGTCGACCGGACCGTCCAGGATGGCGGCGAGCAGGTCGGTGGTCTCGGCCAAACCGAGCGGGGCCAGTTCGGCGTGGTCGACCAGGTCGTCGGTCCACAGCGCCCGGATCGGCAGCGGGATCTGCTCGCCGTTGCGCAGCGTCCCGAGCACGGTGGTGTTCTCCGCGCCGGCGAGCAGGTGGACCAGCGCGGCCGACGGCGGATCGAGCAGATGGGCGTCGTCGATGGCGAGCACGATGGGCCGCCCGGCGGCCTGCTCCCGCAGCACCTCCACCCCCCAGCGCAGCACCCCGGCGGGGGAGAGGCCCTGTGGCTGGGACGCGGGGAGCACCTGGGCCAGGCCGCCGAAGGGCAGCGCGGCGGTGGCGGCGCTGGCGGCCACGGACCAGATCGCGTAGCGGTCGGTGGGCAGCGCGGCCACTCCTTCGCGCAGCAGCCGGCTCTTGCCGACGCCCGCGCTGCCGCTGAGGAGCAGTCCGCGCCCCTCCGGGCCGCCGACCGCCGACAACAGATGGTTGAGTTCATCTGTTCGGCCGACGAAGTCCCACCGACTCATCCGAGCAGCATATCGACGGTAATCCGTGGCGCGTACACCGTCGCTCAGCGAAGTTGAGTAAGCTGTTGATTACTGGTGAGTATCCGATGTGTTCGGCGGGGGCGACCTGCGCCCGTACTCTTCCGGGCATCCGGATGCCACCACCGGATTTTTCCCGCGACCGGCCCGCAACCCGGTCGCCCTCACCGGGAGGCCGTCCGATGAAGCCGGGTCCTCTCCGCTCGGCCCATGTCCCCGACGACGCGAGTGAGTCGACACAGCGGCTGTGCCGCGGGCCGCTGCCCACCCGGCTCGGGGTGACCGCCCCCTGCCCGGACGAGCCGCTGGCCGTGGTCGCCGCCGGCCCGGCTGGCGCCGGCCGGCGCGAGGTGCTCGCCGCCCTGCTCGGGCTGGAGCCCGCGATGCTGGCCGTGCCAGCCGGCAGCTGCCTGCTGGTCAACCACGCCGGAGTGCCGAGCCGCGCGGCGTACGTGCCGGGCTACCGCCAGCCGCACTCCTACGGCGCCGACCCGGCGGCGGCCGGCCCGGCGCTGGCCCGTCCGCCGCGCCGGGTGGAGCTGAGCGTCCCCGATCCGCTGCTGCGGCACTTTGCTGTGCTCGACACCCCCGACACCGGCTCGCTGGGCGTGGCCAGCGGACGGGTGCTGCTCGACGCGGTCAGCCGGGCCGGCGCACTGCTCTTCGTGATCTCCGCGGACCAGGCGTTCACCGCCGCCGAGCTGCACCTGCTGGCCGAGGTCGCCCGGGCACCGGTCGAGGTCTTCTTCGTGGTCACCCCGGGGGTGGCCGGCTGGGCCCCGGTCCGGGACGGCGGTTCGACGGGGGACACGGGGGCGTCCGTCCCGCCGCCCGTCCGCACCGGGGCGACGGCCCAGGGCCGGGCCCGGGTTCCGGTCGACCCGGCAGCGGTCTCCGTCGCGGCCCACCGGGCCGCCCTGCTCGCCGCCGTGCCCGGGCTCGCCGCCGCCCGCTGGTACCCGGTCCGGCAGGCCGACCACGCCCCCCTGCGCCGGGCGCTGGTCGGCTGGGCCGCCGACGAGAGGCTGCGACGCGCCAGCGCCCAGCCGCCGGTGCTGCCCGGGGCGCACGGCCGGGTGACCGTCGCCCCGGGGCTCGACCCCGGTGACCTCACCGACCGGCTCGACCGTCAGGTGCGCTCCTGCGTCCAGCGGATTCGTCAGCACCTCGCCCTGGAGCTGGCCAACATCCACCTCCGGGTGGTGCAGGAGATCGTCTTCGGGGTCGGCTGCGCCGGCCTGCCGCAGCTGCTCGACCGGGAGATGGAGGCCCTGTCGATGCTCGCCACCGCGCAGTGCGACGAGGCCGTCCGGGGCATCGTCGACGACGTGGCCGCCCCGGTCTTCGGCGCGCCCCTCGCCGAGGGGGTACGCCGCCGGATCGCCCACGCCGTGCGCTGGGGGCTCGGCGACCACCCGACCGGCCTGGAGCTGGACCGGGTGCTCCTGGTCACCAGCACCGCCGGGGTGGCCGGGCTGAGCGGCGCCGGCGCGCTCGACGCGCTGGCCGGCTTCCCCGGGGCGGAGCGCGTCGAGGTCCTCCCGCCGGTGGGGGTGGCGCTCTCCGGCGGGTGCTGGCAGCACTGGCGCAGCCCCGGCAACGACGACCCGAACGGCGCCCGGTCCTGGGCCCAGCGAGCGCTGCGCGAGGTCGAGCTGGAGCTGTCCCGGGAGGTCTCCCGGCGCTTCGAGGTGATCCGTCTCTCGCTCGGCGCGGTGCTCTCCGATGCGCTCGACCACGGCATCCTGCTCGCCTGACCAGGGCGGCCTCGCGTCGCCGTCCCGCCCGGTGTCCGCCGCCCAGGAGGGTGATCCGGGGCGGCCCGGCGTTCCGGTTCATCGGATCGCCGGCTCCGGTGGCACGATGGGGGGCATGGCGGCTCCACAGGTTGCACCGGTCGAGACGCCGGACACCGACGAGGTGCCGGTCTCGGACCGGCCATGGGTGACGATCGTCTGGGACGACCCGGTCAACCTCATGACGTACGTGACCTGGGTCTTCCAGAAGCTCTTCGGATACAGCCGGGAGAAGGCCGAGAAGCTGATGCTGGACGTGCACCACAAGGGCCGGGCCGTGGTGTCCAGCGGCGCCCGGGAGCGGATGGAGCACGACGCGTCGCAGCTGCACGCGTACGGGCTGTGGGCGACGGTGGACCGGTCGTGAGCATGTTCCGCCGCCAGGGCGGCCGGTACGTCGCCATCTTCGCCGTGGACGAGGTCCGGGTCCTGCGCAAGGTCGCCTCCGAGGTGGTCGGGCTGCTCACCGACGGGTTCGACCACACCGACCCGGTGGTCGGCCGGCTCTTCCCCGACGCGTACCCGGACGACCCGGCCGGCGCGGCGGAGTTCCGCCGCTACACCGAGGGCGACCTGAAGACCGCCAAGATCGACCAGGCCGGCGCCATCCTCGCCGCGCTGCCGGACGAGGCCGGCGGTGAGGTACGGCTGGACGCCGAGGCGGCTGAGGCGTGGCTGCGGGCGCTCAACGACGCCCGGCTGGCGATGGGCGTCCGGCTGGAGATCAAGGACGGCACCGACCTCGGCGAGGAGCTGGACGACGCGGTGGCCGCCGACCCTGGCTCCTCCCGGGTGTTCCAACTGTCGGTCTACGCCTACCTGGGCTACCTGCAGGAATCCCTGCTCAACGCCCTGATCGACTGATTCGTGACGGCCACCACTTCGCGGCTCGTCACCGACAGGCGTTAGGCTGGTCGGCGTGCTGAGCATCGACCGGTCGATCGTCGAGGCGATCGTCGCCCACGCCCGCCGGGACCACCCGGACGAGGCGTGCGGCGTGGTCGCCGGTCCCGCCGGCAGCGACACCCCCACCCGGCACATCCCGATGGACAACGCCGCCCGCTCGATGACGTTCTACGAGTTCGACTCGATGGAGCAGTTGCGGGTGTGGCGGGAGATGGACGACCGCGACGAGGAACCGGTCGTCATCTACCACTCGCACACCGCGACGGAGGCCTACCCGTCCCGGACGGACATCTCCTTCGCCGGTGAACCCGGAGCCCACTACCTGCTGGTCTCCACCCGGGAGCCGGACACCGAGGAGATCCGCTCGTTCCGGATCGTCGACGGCGTGGTGACCGAGGAGCCGGTGCGGATCGGGGACGCCGCGGTGGACCCGCACGCTGTGCAGTCGTACATGTTCGGGCAGAGCCCGGCGACGGTCGACTACGAGTGTTCCAGCCGCTGACCTTCAGCGCCGAACACCCTTTTCGTCCGTCACCGAGGCACACCCGATCAAGGAGTACGACGTCATGGCCATCGAGGTTCGCATCCCCACCATCCTGCGCAGCTACACCGGCGGCGCGAAGGTCGTCGAGGGCGCCGGGGACACCCTGGGCGACCTGCTCACCGACCTGGACTCCCGGCACGCCGGCCTGAAGGCCCGCCTGGTCACCGACGCCGGGGCGCTGCACCGCTTCGTCAACGTCTACGTCAACGACGAGGACGTCCGCTTCGTGGGCGCGCTGGACGCCAAGCTCAACGACGGCGACAGCGTCACCATCCTGCCGGCCGTCGCGGGTGGCGCTTTCGGCTTCGCCGCCGCTGCGGCGATCGGTCAGCACCGTGCGGCGGCAGCCGCGATCGCTCAGCACAGCGCCGCTGCGCGCGCAGCGCGCGCCGTCGCCGCCCGCTGAGGGCGGTCGCGATGGCGCGGTACGACAGCCTGCTCGACGCCTGCGGCGGCACGCCCCTGGTCGGGCTGCCCCGGCTCTCGCCGACGGTGCCCGATGGGGCGCCGCCGGTGCGGCTCTGGGCGAAGCTGGAGGACCGGAACCCGACCGGCAGCATCAAGGACCGGGCGGCGCTGTTCATGGTCCGCGCGGCCGAGGAGGCCGGCCGGCTCCGGCCCGGCGACACCATCCTCGAGCCGACCAGCGGCAACACCGGCATCTCGCTGGCCATGGTGGCCAAGCTGCGCGGCTACCGGCTGGTCTGCGTGATGCCGGAGAACGTCTCCACCGAGCGGGTGCAGCTGCTCCGGATGTACGGCGCGGAGATCATCTTCTCGCCGGCCGCCGGCGGCTCGAACCAGGCTGTCGCCACCGCCAAGCAGATCTCGGCGGAGCACCCGGACTGGGTGATGCTCTACCAGTACGGCAACGAGGCCAACGCCCGCGCGCACTACGAGACGACCGGTCCGGAGCTGCTGCAGGACCTGCCCACGATCACTCACTTCGTGGCCGGTCTGGGCACCACCGGCACCCTGATGGGCACCGGCCGCTACCTGCGGGAGAAGGTCGACGGCATCCAGGTGGTGGCGGCCGAGCCCCGCTACGGCGAGCTGGTCTACGGTCTGCGCAACATCGACGAGGGGTACGTCCCGGAGCTCTACGACGCCACCGTGCTGTCCCGGCGGTTCTCCGTCGGCACCCGGGACGCGGTCCTGCGTACCCGGCAGCTGGTGGAGGTGGAGGGCATCTTCGCCGGCTTCTCCACCGGGGCGATCCTGCACGCCGCCCTCGCGGTGGCGCACGAGGCGGTGCGGGACGGTCGCCGGGCCGACGTCGCGTTCGTGGTCTGCGACGGCGGCTGGAAGTACCTGTCGACCGGCGCCTACGGCGGTACGCTCGCCGACGCCGAGGACGCCCTCGAGGGTCAGCTCTGGGCCTGACGCCCGCCCCGGGCCGGACGGTCGGTCGCCGGCCGGTCCGGGGGTGTCACGTTGACGACAACTTCCAGCAGATGATTCTTGCCCCGCCGTCGCTGCGCGTAGGCTGCGCAGCGTGGCGTACGCGTCGGTAGAGATCATCGGCGGTGCTGACACCGGCGCGGCGACTACGGTGAGTCATCACGGGACAACCGGATGAGACTGACCGTCCTCGGCTGCGCGGGGAGCTTCCCCGGCCCCGAATCCCCCTGTTCGGCCTACCTGGTCGAGGCGGAGGGGTTCCGGCTCCTGGTCGACTTCGGCTCCGGGTCGCTCTCCACCCTCCAGCGCTACGTGGGGCTGCACGCCCCGGACGCCATCCTCCTCACCCACCTGCACTGCGACCACATCCTCGACGCCGTCTCGTACGTGGTGGTCCGCCGGTACGCCCCGGACGGCCCGTACCCGCCCCTGCCCGTGTACGCCCCGTCCGGCGCGCCGGACCGGCTCGCCGCCGCGTACGGCCCGGGGGACAGCACCGTCGAGGACGTCTACGAGTTCTACGGCCTGCAGCCCGGCACGTTCCCGATCGGCCCGTTCACCGTCACCGTCGACCGGATGAACCATCCGGTCGAGACGTACGGCGTGCGGCTGGAGCACGGCGGCCGGGTGCTCTGCTACTCCTCCGACACCGCGCTCTGCGACGCGCTGCTGCGGCTGGCCCAGGACGCCGACACCTTCCTCTGCGAGGCCAGCTACCTCGACGGCATGGAGAACCCTCCGGACCTGCACCTCACCGGCCGGGAGGCCGGCGAGACGGCCACCAAGGCGGGGGTCGGGCGGCTGCTGCTGACCCACCTGGTGGCGGCCTGGGGCAGCGAGGGGCACACCCTGGAGTCGGCCGCCGCCGCGTACGGCGGGCCGCTGGAAGTGGTCCGGCCGGGCGCGACGTACGAGGTCTGAGCGGGCCGCAGGCAGCGACGCCGCCCCAGGGTCTCCCGGGTGACCGGACCCCCTCACCGGCGCCCCCGACCCGCGGGGTCTCTCCCGGCTCTCCGGCCGTTCCCCCGTGCCGGGCTGGCCGCAGCCGATGTCGGCGCCGCCTGCGGGGCGGGCCCCCGGAGCGCCCCTCCCGCCGGCCGGCGCCGCGTCCGCGCCGCCGGCCGGTTTTCCGTCGACACCGAGATCCGGCATTCCGGCCGGTCCACCCGGCTTCCCACCGGTCCGCCCCAGGTCGGGCCCGGGGACGACTGAGCCGGGTCGCGCGGCGCCCGGGACTGGCCCGGCGCGGTTTCGTGCCGAACTGTTCGCCGGTGCGTCAGCGACCCGTCGTCTGGCGCACCGCTGCCACCCCCACCGTGGCACCATGCGGATCGCCATCGTGACCGAGTCGTTCCCGCCGGACGTCAACGGTGTCGCCCACTCGGTCGTCCGGACCGCCGAGCACCTCGTGGCCCGCGGCCACGAACCGATCGTCATCGCGCCGGCCCCGCCGGGAGCCCGTCGGCGTCCCGCCGACCGGCTGCCGTACCCGGTGGTGCGGATCCCGAGCATGCCGCTCCCGCGCTACCAGGGCTTTCGGCTGGGGATGCCCAGCGCCCGGCTCTCCGACGCGCTGCTCGGGCACGCACCCGACGTGGTGCACCTGGCCAGTCCGTTCGTGCTCGGCGCGCGGGCCGCCACGCTGGCCCAGCGGCACGCGCTGCCCACGGTCGCCGTCTACCAGACCGACGTCGCCTCGTACGCCCGGGCGTACCGGGTCGGCTGGGGAGAGGCGGCCGCCTGGCGGCGGCTGGCCGAGATCCACAACTCCGCGCAGCGCACCCTGGCCCCGTCCACCCGGGCCGCCGCCGACCTGATCGCCAACGGGGTGCGGCGGATCTGGCTCTGGGGCCGCGGGGTCGACGCCGAACGCTTCCGCCCCGACAAGCGCTGCGCCGTCCTGCGCCGGTCGCTTGCCCCGGGCGGCGAGGTCCTGGTCGGTTACGTCGGCCGGCTGGCGCCGGAGAAGCGGGTGGACCTGCTGGAGGCCACCTCCCGGCTGCCGGGCGTACGGGTGGTGGTGGCCGGGGACGGACCGGCCCGTCGGCAGCTGGAGAGAAGCCTGCCCGGGGTGAACTTCCTCGGCGTGCAGCACGGGGAGGGGCTGGCCCGCCTCTACGCCAGCCTGGACGTCTTCGTGCACACCGGCCCGCACGAGACCTTCGGCCAGACCGTGCAGGAAGCGGCGGCCAGCGGGTTGGCCGTGGTGGCCCCGGCCAGCGGTGGCCCGGTGGACCTGGTCGAGCCGGGCGTCACCGGCCTGCTGGTCCCGCCCGGCGACCCGACCGCCCTCGCCGACGCGGTGGCCGGCCTCGCCGCCGACGCCGACCTGCGCGTCGCGTACGGCGCGGCCGCCCGGCGGGCGGTCAGCCGGCGCAGCTGGACGGCGGTGGGCGACGAGCTGATCGGGCACTACGAGGCCGTCCTGTCCGGCGTCCCCGCGACCGGTCTGACGGCCGCGTGATGGGCGACGCCGACCGGCGGGGCCTGCGGATCGTCCGGCTGGCCAACTTCGTCACCGGACGCTCCGGCGGGCTGCGCATCGCCCTGCGGCACCTCGGCGAGGGCTACCGGGACGCCGGGCACGACCCGGTGCTGGTCATCCCGGGGGAACGGCCGGGGGTGAGCCGGTATCGGTGGGGGACCGTCTTCACCCTGCCCGGGCCGGTCGTGCCCGGCAGCGGCGGCTACCGCCTGCTGACCGCCCGGCGACCGGTGGAGCGGCTGCTGACCCGGCTGGCCCCGGACCGGTTGGAGGTCTCCGACCGGTCCACGCTGCGGTGGACCGGCGGCTGGGCGCGCGCGCACGGCGTGCCCTCCGTGATGGTGTCGCACGAGTGCCTGACCGGCCTGCTCGGGCAGTGGCGGCTGCCGTCCGGCACCGCCCGCGGCGTCGCCGACCGGCTCAACCTGCGCACCGTGATGTCGTACGACCGGATCGTCTGCACCACCCGCTGGGCGGCCGAGGAGTTCGCCCGGATCGACGCGCCGGCCGTTGACCTGGTGCCGCTGGGGGTGGACCTGATCACGTTCCAACCCGACCGGTCCGACGCCGCCCTGCGCGAGCGGTACGCCGACGACACCGAGGTGCTGCTGGTGCACTGCGCCCGGCTCTCCACCGAGAAGCGCCCGGAGTTGGCCGTCGACGCGCTGGCCGAGCTGCGCCGGGCCGGGGTGCCTGCGGTCCTGGTGATGGCCGGGGACGGTCCGCTGCGCGGCGCGCTGGTCCGGCGGGCCGCCGGGCTGCCGGTGCACTTCACCGGCTTCCTCCCCGACCGGGCGGCGGTCGCCGCGCTGCTGGCCAGCGCGGACGTGGTGCTGGCGCCGGGTCCGGTGGAGACCTTCGGGCTGGCCGGACTCGAGGCGCTGGCCTCCGGTACGCCGGTGGTGGTCAACGCGGCCAGCGCGCTGCCCGAGGTGGTGGGCGGGGCGGGGCTCGCCGCGTACGGCACGGCGGCCTCGATCGCCGACGCGGTCACCCGGCTGCTGGGCCGGCCGGAGGGCGCGCGGCGGACGGCCGCCCGGTCCCGGGCCGAGGAGTTCGGCTGGCCCGCCGCGGTCGCCGGATTCCTGCGCGTACACGGCGCGAGCCCCGGCGGGACGGGGTCGCCGCGGGCGGAACCGGACGTGGCAGCGCCGCGCCGGCCCGACGCGGCAGGCAGCGCCACCGCCGCCTGAGGGCACCGGGGGCGCGGTCGGATCATCCGACCGCATAAGGTGCAGTCATGGCGCGACCTGACGGGCGGCTGCCCGACCAACTCCGACCGGTGACCCTGAGCCGGGGCTGGAGCACCCACCCGGAGGGCTCCGTGCTCGTCGAGTTCGGCGGCACCCGGGTGCTCTGCACCGCCAGCGTGACCGAGGGCGTGCCCCGGTGGCGCAAGGGTTCCGGGCTGGGCTGGGTGACCGCCGAGTACGCGATGCTGCCCCGGGCCACCAACACCCGCTCCGACCGGGAGAGCGTCCGGGGGAAGATCGGTGGGCGTACCCATGAGATCTCCCGGCTGATCGGCCGCAGCCTGCGGGCCAGCATCGACCTGAAGGCGCTCGGCGAGAACTCGATCGTGCTCGACTGCGACGTGCTCCAGGCCGACGGCGGCACCCGCACGGCGGCGATCACCGGCGCGTACGTCGCGCTGCACGACGCGGTGAGCTGGCTGGCCGCCCGCAAGTCGCTGGCCGGCAAGCCGGAGAAGGTGATGCACCGGTCGGTGGCGGCGGTCAGCGTGGGGATCATCGCCGGCGAGCCCCGGCTGGATCTCAACTACGAGGAGGACGTCGCCGCCGAGGTGGACATGAACGTGGTCTGCACCGGCGAGGGCGAGTTCGTCGAGGTGCAGGGGACGGGCGAGGACGGCGTCTTCTCCCGAGCGCAGCTCGACGCCATGCTCGACCTGGGCACCTTGGGCTGTCTGGAACTGGTCGAGGCGCAGCGGAAGGCACTGGCATCATGAACAAGGTCCTGCTCGCCACCCGCAACCGCAAGAAGCTGATCGAGCTGCAGCGGATCCTCGACGGCGCGCTCGGCGCGCACCGGATCGCCCTGATCGGGCTGGACGACGTCGAGGAATATCCGGAGCTGCCGGAGACCGGACTGACCTTCGGCGAGAACGCGCTGATCAAGGCCCGCGAGGGCTGCCGGCGGACCGGCCTGCCCACCATCGCCGACGACTCCGGGCTCGCCGTCGACGCGCTCAACGGCATGCCCGGCGTGTTCAGCGCCCGCTGGGCTGGCGCGCACGGCGACGACCGGGCCAACCTCCAACTGGTGCTGGACCAGATCGCCGACCTGCCCGACGAGCACCGCGGCGCGTCGTTCGTCTGCACGGTGGCGCTGGTGCTGCCCACCGGCAAGGAGCACCTGGTCGACGGCCGCCAGGCTGGCCGGTTGCTGCGCTCGCCGCGCGGCGACGGCGGCTTCGGGTACGACCCGATCTTCCTCGGCGACGGCCAGGACCGGACCAACGCCGAGCTGACGCCGGAGGAGAAGGACGCGGTCAGCCACCGCGGCAAGGCGCTGCGCGAGCTTGCCAAGCTGGTCGCCAAGGTGCTGCCGCCGGCGGCTTGATCCCCCCCGGGTCCCTTCGCCGGTGGACGCGTTGCGCCGCCAGGCGCTGCCCGTGCTGGTCGGCTGAGTGGGCCGGCGGACCAGCACGTGTCCGACGCGCCGTCCGCTCGGTGCTGGTTCGTTTGTTCGCCCCGTCTACCCTGACCGCACCTCTGGCGGGAGGGTGTCCGTGCAGATTACCGAGGTCAGCGAGCTGGGGCTGCGGTCCGCCGTGATCACCTTGGCCCGGTCCGGATCACCGATGCGGATCGTGCTCTTCCCGATGGTCCACTTCGGGCTGCCGTCCTTCTACCGGCAAGTGGCCACCCGGCTCTCGACGTGCGACCTGATCGTGGCCGAGGGGTACGACGGCCCGAGCGGTACCGGCCTTGCGTACGCGATCGCCTACCGACTGACCCGGCAGCGCGGCGCGAGCGCGCTCGTCAACCAGGACATCGACTACCGGGCGCTGGGCGTACCGGTGGTGTGGCCGGAGCGGCTGACCGGTGGGGGGCGACGGGACCGGCTGTCGTGGTGGGGTTGGCTCGACCTGGTCCTGCTCGTCCCGGTGCTCACCGTGATGGCGGCCGTCGGCGGCCGGAGTCAGCTGTTGCGGCGCGGGTACGAGGTGAGCGACGACACCGACCCGCGGATCTTCCTGCGTTTCCTGCAGAAGCCGCTGCTGGAGGAGCGGGACGACGAACTCCTCGCCGAGCTGGCTCGGATCCACGACGCCCGCCACGACGAGGCGATCCGGGTCGCGGTGGTCTACGGTGCGGCTCACGTGCCCACGGTGGTCCAGACCCTGTGCGAGAGGTACGGCTACCGCGCCGTCCGGGGCGGGGAGTGGCTCACGGTGATCGACCTCTGACCAGGATGCACTCTCCGAATGCAGAGGCGTGACGACGGCCATCCCGTCAGGACACGCCCGCCCCGGCGGTGGGCGGGCTCTTCCTGACGGGGGAAGCGCCATGCTCGGTCGTCCACGGTGCTGTCTGCTGGCCGCCGCCCTCGGTGTCGCCTCCCTGGCCTGGTTCGGTGCCGCGCCCGCCTCGGCCGCCACCCTGCTGCGTGGCGTCCTGCGCTGGACCCGCGCCTGACCGTCGTGGGTCAGCCGAGCGCCGCCCACGCCGGACGGAACGTGGGCGGCTTCCGGCTACCAGGGCTTGGTCACGACGTCGCCGAGCTCGCCGACGGCGATCCGGTCCTCGGTGGCCAGGATGGTGATCATCCGCTCCGCCTCGGCGGGGGTGACGTGGCGGCCGGTCACGGTGGCCGTCTCCGGGTGTGGTGTCTCCAGCCAGAGCCGGTCCGCCTCCCAGCACATCTGCACCACCCCGCCGGAGCGGCCGCCGCAGGCGAGGAAGTCGCGGGTGTGCGGCCGCAGCTGGTGCGCGATCGCGGCGGCCTCCGCCGCCTCCAGCGCCACGAGGTTGCCGTGGCCCACGGAGTGCTCGTAGGTGGCCTCGACGAAGTCGGCGGGTGCCGGAGTCGTGGCCGGCGGCCGGCCCAGGAGGGCCATGCCGTCGTACCGGCCGGCGGTGGCGGTGGGCCGGCCGGGGTCGTCGTACACGCCGATCAGCGCGTCGCCCTCGCGCCGGACGGTGACGGTCACCGAGTCGGTGGAGAGGCGGACCCGGGCGTCGGCGGGCATCCACGGCAGGTGCAGGGCGGCCAGCCGAACGGCGGACTGCGCACCGTCCCGGGGCGCGTACGGCCCGGACCAGGAGACCAGCCGCTCGACGTCGACGCTCGTGTCGTCGTCCACGGTGGGCGGCAGTGCGGCCAGCCGGCCGACCCGGCGACGCCCCCAGACCATCGGCACCTGGATCCTGGTGCGGGTGTCGCCGTCCCAGTGCACGGTCAGCCCGGCGTCGCGCAGCGCCCCCACCACCTCCTCGCCGACCTCCTCCGACGGTCGTCCGTCGAACGGCCCGTACGCGAGGAACACGGGCGAGCCGTCGACGGCGTGCTCCGCGTCCTGCTGGTGGTAGAACGTGTAGCCCCGGGGCGCCTCGCAGTGCGCCGCCTCGGCCCCGATCTCGGCGGCGCCGCAGTTCTGGCAGCAGGCGAAGTTCTCCCGGGCGACGATCCGGCTGGCGGACAGGGCCCGGAAGGCGGCGGTGAGCCGGTCGCTGTCGGTGACCTCCGGCCAGTCCCGCTGCGCGGCCAGGTGGGCGGTCAGCTCCTCGACCACCACCGGCCAGGTCAGCTCCTCGATCCGGTCTGGTGCGGCCTCCCCGTGGAGGTATGCCACAGTCTCGGTGACGATGGCCGCCGCCGGCAGGTCGGCGAGGGCGACCTGACGCAGGACGAAGGCGCGGATCTCGTCGTCGAGTTCCTGTTCATCGGGTTCCACGGCGGCGACGTTAGCAGCGGAGGCCGACAGCCACTCCGGCACTTCCATAGGCGGCGGCGTCACCGGGCGAGGAAGTGCCAGCCGAGCCAGAGCCAGACGCCGAGCACGACCGCCCGGCCGGCGGTGCTCCGGAGCGCCGCCGTGAGCGCCTCACCCAGCGGGACGAGCCCGGCCCGTCCCGCGCCGCGCCGGGCGGCCACATCCGTCCACAGCATGGCCAGGATGATCGCGGCGAAGCCGGCGACGATCACGGCGCGGCCGTTCACCGGGTCACCAGCCATCCGCCGGTGCCGAGCCAGAGCAGATAGCCGGCGACCCGCCCCGGGTAGGTGGCGAGCAGCGGATCGGCGAGGATGCTGAACGTCGGGTGCGCCTCGTCGTTGCCGGCCAGGAAAGCGCCCAGCTCCCACAGGCAGAAGAGCACCCCGAGACCGAGCCAGGTGGCGGCGGTCCGCCGGCCCACGGCCCGCTGCCGGGTCGGTGTCCGCCGGAGGCCGACCCCGAGCAGCGCGCAGCCGGGCAGCAGGACGGCGACGGCGGCGGGACCGGTGAGCGGTCGGGCGCTCGCCGCCACCAGGACGTATCCCACGAGGGCGGGCCAGAGCAGCCGGCCCCGCCGGAGGGGCGCCGGCACGTCGAACGGTCGGGTCGTCGGCTCCACCCCTCCAGTGTGGATCGCCCGCGTCCGGAACCGGTCAGCCGAGCGGCCCGACCTCCCGCTCGATCGCCGCCCGCAGCTCCGGGCCGGCCAGTACCGCCCGGGCCGCCTCCAACACCGGGGCGAGGAAGACGTCCGGGCCCGGCTCACCGGCGGCGTCGGCCAGCGCGGCCACCGCGGCCCGCCCGGCCGGCGAGGGCTCCAGCGGCGCGCGCAGCTGGAGGCCGCGTACCGCCGCGAGCAGCTCCACCGCGAGCAGGCTGGTCAGGTTGTCCAGCACGGTGCGCAGCTTCTTGGTCGCCGCCCAGCCCATCGAGACGTGGTCCTCCTGCATGCCGCTGGTGGGCAGCGAGTCCACCGAGGCGGGCGCGGCCAGCCGGCGGTTCTCCGCGACGATGCCGGCCGCGGTGTACTGGGCGATCATCAGCCCGGAGTTGACCCCGGCGTCGGGGGAGAGGAACGCCGGCAGTTCCCGGTTCCGGGTCACGTCCAGCAGCCGGTCCACCCGTCGCTCGGCGATCGCGCCCACCTCGGCGGCGGCGATGGCCAGGTAGTCGGCGGCGAAGCCGAGCGGCGCGCCGTGGAAGTTGCCGGTCGACTCGACCCGCCCGTCCGGCAGCACCACCGGGTTGTCCACCACGGAGCGCAGCTCCCGCCCGGCGACCGTGTCGACGAAGTCGAGGGTGTCCCGGGCCGCGCCGGCCACCTGCGGGGCGCAGCGCATCGAGTACGCGTCCTGCACCGCGTGCGCCAGGTCGTCGCGGTGCGAGTCCATCACCCGGGAGTCCTGCAGCAGCCGGTGGATGTTCGCCGCCGAGGTGGCCTGCCCCGGGTGCGGCCGGATGGCGTGCAGCTCGGGCAGGAACGGCCGCTCCGAGCCGAGCATCGCCTCGATGGCCAGCGCGGCGGTCACGTCGGCCATGGTGAACAGGTGCCGGGCGTCGTGGATGGCCATCAGCAGCATGCCGAGCATGCCGTCGGTGCCGTTGATCAGCGCCAGCCCCTCCTTGGCGGCCAGCTCGATCGGCTTCAGCCCGACCCGGCGCAGCGCCTCGGCGGCATCGAGCCGCTCGCCGGCCGGGCCGAGCACCCAGCCCTCGCCGAGCAGCACCAGCGCGCAGTGCGCCAGCGGCGCCAGGTCGCCGGAGGCGCCGAGCGAGCCGTGCTCCGGCACCCACGGGGTGATTTCGTGGTTGAGCAGGTCGACCAGCGCCTCGGCGACCAGCGGGCGGACCCCGGAGCGGCCGAGTGCCAGCGAGCGGACCCGGAGCAGCATCATCGCCCGGACCACCTCGCGGGGCATCGGCGTGCCGATCCCGGCGGCGTGCGAGCGGATCAGCGCGTGCTGCAGCTCGGCCCGCCGCTCCGGGGCGACGAAGGTGTTGGCGAGCGCCCCGAAGCCGGTGGAGACGCCGTACACCGGGCGGCCGGCGGCCTCGATGCCGTCCACGATGGCCCGGCTGGTGGCCATGGCGTCCACGGTGGACGGATCGAGGACGACCTTGGCGGCGCCGCGGGCCACGGCGAGCACGTCGGCGGGGGAGATTCCGGTGGGCTGGATGGTCACGGTCGACATTGCGGCACTCCGTTGTGCAGAACCTGGCGGATCAGTGGTACACCGGGCCGGTAGGCCAGGTGCAGGTGGGACGGGGCGTCCAGGACGATCAGGTCGGCCCGGGCGCCGGGGGTGAGCCCCCCGACGTCGTCGCGGCGCAGCGCCCGCGCGCCCCCGGCGGTCGCGGCCCAGACGGCCTCCGCCGGGGTCATCCGCATCTCGCGTACGGCGAGGGCCATGCAGAACGGCATCGACGAGGTGTACGACGACCCGGGGTTGCAGTCGGTGGCCAGCGCCACGGTCACCCCGGCGTCGAGCAGCCGGCGGGCGTCCGGGTACGGCGACCGGGTGGAGAACTCCGCGCCGGGCAGCAGGGTCGCCACGGTCGGTGACCCGGCCAGCGCGTCGACGTCGGCGTCGTTCAGGTGGGTGCAGTGGTCGACGCTGGCCGCCCCGAGTTCCACCCCGAGCCGTACGCCGGGGCCGGGACCGAGCTGGTTGGCGTGCAGCCGTACGCCCAGCCCGGCGGCCTGCCCGCAGGTGAGGATCGCCCGGGCGTGGTCCGCGTCGAAGGCGCCCCGCTCGCAGAAGACGTCGACCCAGCGGGCGTGCGGGGCGGCGGCGGCGAGCATCGGCCCGCAGACCAGCCCCACGTAGTCGTCGGGTCGATCGGCGTACTCGACGGGGACGACGTGCGCGCCGAGGAAGGTGGTCTCGTCGGTCACCTCGGCGGCGATCCGCAGCGACCGGGCCTCGTCGGCGACGGTGAGGCCGTACCCGCTCTTGACCTCCATGGTGGTGGTGCCCTGCCGCATCGCCTCGTCGCGCAGCCGGCGCACGGTGGCGCGCAGCGTGTCGTCGGAGGCGGCCCGGGTGGCGCCGACCGTGGTGCGGATGCCGCCGCCGGTGTACGGTTCGCCGCTCATCCGGGCGGCGAACTCGGCGGCCCGGTCCCCGGCGAAGACCAGGTGGGCGTGGCTGTCCACGAAGCCGGGCAGCACCGCGGCGCCCTCGGCGTCGATCCGCCGGTCGGCGGCCGGCGCGAAGCGGGACGGGCCGACCCAGGCGACCCGGCCCTCCTCGACCAGCACGGCGGCGTCGCGCCGCAGTCCCAGCGGACCGTCCCCACCGGGGGAGTTGGTGACCAGTTCCCCGATGTTGTCGACCAGCAGGCTGCTCATGAGCTGACCTCCGCGACGGCGGCGTGCAGCTCCGCCGGCACGTCCACGCTCAGGTGCCGGCCGTCGGCGACCACCACCCGGCCGTCGACCACGACGTGGTGGACGTCGGTGGCGGCCGCCGCGAAGAAGACCCCGACCGGCGGCACCCCGGCCGTGCGCGCGCTGTCGAGCCGTACGGTGACCAGGTCGGCCCGCATCCCTACGGCGATCCGCCCGGCGTCGGTCCACCCCAGCGACCGGTGACCCGCGACGGTGGCGGCGTCCAGCAGCTCGACCAGCCCGAAGTGGCCGCGTCGGCGGGTGCGCAGCCGCTCGTCCAGCTCCACCGCCCGGGCCTCCTCGAAGAGGTCGACCACCGCGTGGCTGTCGCTGCCCAGGCTGAGCGGGCTGCCGGCCTCGGCCATCCGCCGGGCCGGGCCGATCCCGTCGGCCAGGTCCCGTTCAGTGGTCGGGCAGAGGCAGACCCCGGTCCGGCTCTCCCCGAGCAGGGCCAGGTCGGCGCTGGTGGGGTGGGTGGCATGCACGGCGGTGACGTTCGGGCCGAGCACCCCGTGCTCGGCCAGCAGCCCGGTCGGGGTGCGCCCGTGCACCGCCCGGCAGGCGTCGTTCTCGGCGGGCTGCTCGGAGAGGTGCAGGTGCAGCGGCGCGCCGCGCAGGTCGGCCCAGCCGGCCACCGTGGCGAGCTGCGCCGCCGGAACCGCGCGGACGGAGTGGATCGCCGCCCCGACCCGGGCGTGCCCGTTCTCCGGCGCGAACGCGGTCACCCGGTCCGCCCAGCGCAGCGCGTCTCCGTCGCCGAATCGTCGCTGCGGCCCGACCAGCGGCGCACCGTCCACCGTGGAGCTGAGGTAGCAGGTGTCCAGCAGGGTGAGCCGGATGCCGGCGTGCGCGGCCGCCTCGACCAGCGCGGCGGACATCGCGTTCGGGTCGTCGTAGGGGCGGCCGTCGGGGCCGTGGTGCAGGTAGTGGAACTCGCCGACGCAGGTGATCCCCGCGAGGGCCATCTCGGCGTACGCGGCCCGGGCCAGGGCCAGGTAGGAGTCCGGGTCGAGCCGGGCCGCGACCTCGTACATCCGGTCCCGCCAGGTCCAGAAGTCGCCCCGGCCGCCGTGGGTGCGTCCGCGCAGCGCCCGGTGGAAGGCGTGCGAGTGCGCGTTGGCCAGCCCGGGCAGGGTCAGCCCGGGCAGCCGGACGGCGTCGCCGAGCACGTCGACGCCGGCGGTGGGGGTGCCGGCGGTCAGCGGGGTGACGCCGGTGATCCGCCCCTCGTCGGTCTCGATCAGCACGTCCGGGGTGGGCTCGGCGTGGTCGGGCAGCCAGGCGTACTCGGCGAGCCAGCGGGTCATCGGCATGCCAGCTCCTCCAGCACCCGGGCCAGGGCGGTCACCCCGGCGGCGCAGTCGGCGTCGGTGGCCGACTCGGCGGGGGAGTGCGACACCCCGGTGGGGTTGCGGACGAAGAGCATCGCGGTGGGCAGGTGCCCGGCCAGCACCCCGGCGTCGTGCCCGGCCCCGGTGGGCAGCACCGGCGCGGCCAGCAGCCGGGTCAGCCGGTCGGCCAGGCCGCCGTCGAAGGCGACCAGCGGGGTCACCGACTCCTCGGTCAGCGTCAGCTCGGTGCCGTCCCGCTTCGCCCGCTCGGCGGCCTTGGCCTGCACCGCGTCGACCAGCCCGGCCAGCGTCTCCGGCTCCGCCGCCCGGGCGTCCAGCCAGCCGATGACCCTCGACGGGATCGCGTTGGTGGCGTTCGGCTCCACGGACACCCGGCCGACGGTGGCGTGCGCCCCGCGCAGCCGGGCCTCCTTGTTCGCCGCCAGCACGGTGAACGCGTACGTGAGCATCGGGTCGCGGCGGTCGGTCATCCGGGTCGTACCCGCGTGGTTGCCCTCGCCGGTGACGTCGAAGCGCCAGCGGCCGTGCGGCCAGATCGCGCTGGCGACCGCGACCGGCGCGTCGGCCTCGACCAGCGCGCGGCCCTGCTCGACGTGCAGCTCGACGAAGGCGCGGAACCGGCCGAGCAGCTCCGGTCGGGCGCCCGCCGGCCGGTCGCCCAACGCCTCGGCGAAGCTCACCCCGGCCGCGTCGCGCAGCCCGGCCGCGCGGTCCGCGTCGAGCACGCCGGTGAGCAGCCGCGACCCCAGGCACGGTACGCCGAACCGGGCGCCCTCCTCCTCGACGAACGCGGCCACCGCCACCGGCCGGACCGGCGTGACGCCCGCGGCGCGCAGCTCGTCGACGGCGAGGAACGCGCTGACGATGCCGAGCGGCCCGTCGTACGCCCCGCCGTGCGGCACCGAGTCGAAGTGGCTGCCGGTGAGCACCGCGTCCCCGCCGTCCGGGTCACCCCACCAGGCGAAGAGATTGCCGTTGCCGTCGTCGGTGACCGGCATGCCGCGCCGGTCGGCCTGGCCCCGGAACCACTCCCGCAGCTGCAGCTCCGGGTCGGTGAGCGCGTACCGCAGGTAGCCACCGCTGCCGGCGTCCCGGCCGACCGGGGCGATCTCGTCCCAGAGCGCCCGGAACCGGCCGGCGAGGTCGGTCACGCCAGACCCTCCGCCATCGGCACCCGTACGCCGGTGCGCGCGGCGACCTCGCGGGCGTCGTCGTAGCCGGCGTCGACGTGCCGGATCACGCCCATCGCCGGGTCGTTGGTGAGCACCCGCTCGATCTTCTGCCCGGCCAGCGCGGTGCCGTCGGCGACGCAGACCTGCCCGGCGTGGATCGACCGGCCGATGCCCACCCCGCCGCCGTGGTGGATGGAGACCCAGGACGCCCCGCTGGCGGTGTTGACCAGGGCGTTGAGCAGCGGCCAGTCGGCGATCGCGTCGGAGCCGTCGGCCATCGCCTCGGTCTCCCGGTAGGGGCTGGCCACGCTGCCGCAGTCCAGGTGGTCCCGGCCGATCACCACCGGCGCGGAGAGCTCGCCGGAGGCGACCATCTCGTTGAACCGCACCCCCGCCTTGTCCCGCTCGCCGTAGCCGAGCCAGCAGATCCGGGCCGGCAGGCCCTGGAAGGCGACCCGCTCGCCGGCCAGCCGGATCCACCGCGCGAGGGACTCGTTCTCCGGGAACAGCTCCAGGATGGCCCGGTCGGTGGCGGCGATGTCGGCGGGGTCGCCGGAGAGCGCCGCCCACCGGAACGGGCCCTTGCCCTCGCAGAACAGCGGCCGGATGTACGCCGGCACGAAGCCGGGGAAATCGAAGGCGCGCTCGTACCCGTCGAGCTGCGCCTCGCCGCGGATGGAGTTGCCGTAGTCGAAGACCTCGGCGCCGGCGTCGAGGAAGCCGACCATCGCCTCGACGTGCTTCGCCATCGACGCCCGGGCCCGGTCGGTGAAGTCGGCCGGCTTGTCCCGGGCGTATCCCGGGGCGTCGGCCAGCTCCATCCCCTCAGGCAGGTACGACAGCGGGTCGTGCGCGCTGGTCTGGTCGGTCACGATGTCGATCTCGACGCCCCGGCGCAGCAGTTCCGGGAAGACGGTGGCGGCGTTGCCGACCACGCCGACGCTCAGCGCGCGGCGCTCCCGCTTCGCGGTCAGTACCCGTTCGACGGCGTCGTCGAGCGAGTCGGCCACCTCGTCCAGGTAGCGGTCGCGCACCCGGCGGTCCAGCCGGGTCCGGTCCACGTCGACGATCAGGCAGGCGCCGCCGTTCATGGTGACCGCCAGGGGCTGCGCCCCGCCCATCCCGCCGCAGCCGGCGGTCAGCGTCAACGTCCCGGCCAGGGTGCCGTTGAACCGCTTGGCCGCCACGGCCGAGAAGGTCTCGTAGGTGCCCTGGAGAATGCCCTGGGTGCCGATGTAGATCCAGGAGCCGGCGGTCATCTGCCCGTACATGGTCAGGCCGAGCTGCTCCAGCCGGCGGAACTCCGGCCAGGTGGCCCAGTCGCCGACCAGGTTGGAGTTGGCCAGCAGCACCCGGGGCGCCCACTCGTGGGTACGCATGACCCCGACCGGGCGGCCGGACTGCACCAGCATCGTCTCGTCGTCGCGCAGGTCGGTCAGCGTGCGCACCAACGCGTGGTACGACGGCCAGTCCCGGGCGGCCTTCCCGGTGCCGCCGTAGACGACCAGGTCGTCGGGGCGTTCGGCCACCTCGGGGTCGAGGTTGTTCATGAGCATCCGCAGCGCGGCCTCCTGCGGCCACCCCCGGGCGGTGCGCTCGACTCCGCGGGCGGCGCGGACGGACTGGTGCATCTCGTACTCCTCTCAGCCGAGGAACAACTGGCGACGGGCGGCGGACGATTCGAATGCCTCCAGGCGGGCCTGCGTCTCCGCCGGTGAGGCGTCGCAGATCGCCTGGAGGACCACCATGGCCAGGGTCATCGGGGCGGTGTGCAGGTCGAAGACAAGGTCGGTGCCGACGGCGGCGGGCAGCACCAGTTCGGCGTACTCGGTGGCCGGGCTGACCGGGGAGTCGGTGATCGCGACGACGGTCAGGCCGGCGTCGCGGGCGTCGCGCAGCGCGTCGAGGGTCTCCCGCGGGTAGCGGGGCAGCACGAAGGCGAGCAGCGCGGTCGCGCCGGCCGTCGCCGCCTGCTCCAGCCGGTCGGTGAGCAGGCTGCCGCCGTCGTCGAGGACCCGGACGTCCGGCTGCACCTTGGCGGCGAAGTAGGCGAAGTACGCGGCCAGCGGCGCGGCGGCCCGCAGCCCGAGCACCGGCAGCGGCCGGCTCGCCCCCAGCAGGCGACCCGCGACGGCGATCCGGTCCCGGTCGGCGAGCTGCCCGGCCAGCCGGTCCAGGTTCGCGATCTCGGCGCGGACCGCGCGCTGCAACTCGTTGCCGTCCCCGGCGCCGCCGTCGGAGTCGGCGGCGGTCAGCTCGCGGAGCCGGCGGCGCAGCGCCGGATAGCCGTCGTGGCCGAGCGCCACGGCGAACCGGGTCACCGAGGGCTGGCTCACCCCGGCCAGCTCGGCCACCTCGGCGGCGGAGAGGTACGCCGCGGCGGCGGCGTGCTGCACCAGGCAGTGCGCGATGCGGCGCTGGGTGGGGGTGAGCCGGACGCCGTGGAACAGGTCGAGCACCCGGTCAGGGGGTGCCGCGACAGCTCCGTCATTCATGCCGTGACTCTATGCATGAAAACTTTCAGGAAGCAACCGGCCCACCGGCTACTCCCCGGGGGCGCGTTACTCCCCGAGGCGCGGGATCTCCTGCGGCGCGTCGCGGCGTACCGCGTCGTAGAGGATCCTGGCCTTGTCGGTGTCGGCGAAGACGACGCTCTCGCTGCCCACCGTTCCGGTGCCCCGGCTCGGGCTGGTGAAGAAGGCGAGGTTGCGACCGCGCAACCCGCGCAGGTCGGTCGCCATGTCCAGCAGGGACATCCCCTCGTCCACGGAGACCGCCGCCGAGGACGCCTTGACGAAGTCGTTGAGCCGGCCCGGACTGGTGAGGATGCCACCGGAGGCGGCCTTGTCCAGGATCGCCTTGATCACCTGCTGCTGGTGGCGGATCCGGGCGAAGTCGCCGTCGGCGAACTGTTTGCGCTGGCGGGCGTAGTCGAGCGCCGTCGCGCCGTCCATCGTCTGCACGCCCGCCGGGAAGGTGCGGAACGGCGGGTGGATCGAGGTGAAGCTCTTCTCGGAGTTGATCTCGACACCGGCCAGGGCGTCGATGATCTCCTTGAAGCCGGCGAAGTCGATCACCGCCACGTGGTCGACCCGGACCTTGGTGAACTCCTCCACGGTCTGCACCATCAGCGGGACGCCACCCCAGGCGTACGCCGCGTTGATCTTCGCCTCCCGGCCGCCGTGCCGGCCGTCCTTCGACCGGGGCACGCGTACCCAGGTGTCCCGGGGGATCGAGACCAGCTGCGCGCTCTTCCGGTCCTTCGGCAGGTGGGCCAGGATGATCGTGTCGGTCCGCGAGCCCGAGGTCTTCTCCGGGTCACGGGAGTCGCTGCCCAGGATCATGACGTTCATCGCGTCCCTGGCCACCACCGGCGGACGCTGCTCCTGCGGCACCTCGGTGAAGGCGTCCACCCGCTCGACGTCCTTCTCCACCGAGCGCAGATAGAACGCGCCCGCGCCCACGCCACCGACGCCCAGCAGCGCCAGCACCAGCAACGTGATCAGCGCGATCCGCCGGCCGCGCCGACGTCGGGGCCGCGCCTCGTCCGCCGCCCCGACGGGCGGGTCGGTCGGCTCCACCGGATCGACGGATCCGGGGCCCGCGGGCTGCTCACGTTCTGGCATGCGCGCATGCTACTGAGTCACGCCCCGGTGACGGGCCCGCCGTCCGGACACGACCGGCGGCATTTGCGATCATCGGTCGGCGAACATTCAGCCACCGCTCACCCGGAACTGGTAGAACCCTCCGGTGGACGCAATCAAACTGCGCAGAGCCATCGCCCGTACCCCCCTGGCCCCGGTCGCCGCCTTCCCCAAGCGGCTCGCCTCGGTCGCCCGCCACGACGGCCGGGTGCTCCGCGCCTCGGCCCGCTGGCTGGTCACCTCCCGGGAACACCACAACTACACGTACGACCTGACCCGGCTCAGCCGCCAGCACCTGGCCTGGTTGGTCAGCGTGGCCTGCGACGTACCGGTCCCGCAGGTCCGCGGATACTTCCAGGAGATCGAGTCGGACCAGACGTTGCGCCGGCACATCGAGCAGGCGACCGCCGCCTCCGCCCGCCGCGGCCTGGCCGACCGACGGGTCCGGTACGCCCGCCGGATCGGCTGGTACGCCATCGTCCGCGCCAGGAAGCCGGCGCACGTCGTCGAGACCGGGGTCGACAAGGGCCTCGGCAGCTGCGTGCTGGCGGCGGCGCTGCTGCGCAACGCCGCCGAGGGGCACCCGGGGCGGCTCACCTCGCTGGACATCAACCCCGAGGCCGGCTACCTGGCCCGCACCGCGCCCTGGTCCGAGGTGGTCGACCTGGTGATCGGCGACTCCGTCGCCTCCATCGAGGCCCTGGACCGCCCGGTCGACCTGTTCCTGCACGACAGCGACCACAGCCGGGCCCACGAGAAGCGCGAGTTCGACGCGGTGGAGGGGAAGCTGGCGCCGGGCGCGATGCTGCTCACCGACAACGTGACGGACACCGACGTCCTCCCTGAGCACGCCGAGCGCACCGGCCGGCGCTTCCTCGCCTACCGGGAGACCCCGGTCAACCACTGGTACCCGGGCGACGGCATCGGGGTCGCCTGGTGAGGCTCGCCGCCATCCACACGTACCCGGTCAAGGGGTGTCACCGGCTCGAGCACGACGACGCGCGGGTCGAGCCGTGGGGCCTGGCCGGCGACCGACGCTGGATGGTCGTCGACGCCGACGGCGTCGGCGTCACCCAGCGGGAGGCCACCGACCTGGTCCGGCTGCGGGCGGTGCCGCGCGGCGACGGCCTCGTGCTGACCGCCGCCGGCCACCCCGACCTCGACGTCGCCGAGCCGGCGGGCGACGCCGCCACCCCGGTCCGGGTCTTCCGCAGCCGGCTGCCGGTCGACGCGGTGCCCGCCGGGGACTGCGCCGACCGCTGGCTCACCACCCTGCTCGACCGGCCGGTCCGCCTGGTTCACCTGCGCCACCCGGCCCGGCACATGGCCCCCGGCGGGCGGGACCACGACAGTGGCGACCAGGTCAGCTTCGCCGACGAGTACCCCCTCCTGCTGGCCGGCGCCGCTTCCCTCGACGCGCTCAACGACTGGCTGGCCGAGGCCGGTGAGGAACCGGTGCCGATGGCCCGGTTCCGCCCCAACCTGGTGGTCGCCGGCGCGCCGGCCTGGGCCGAGGACGGCTGGGCCGGCCGACCGGTCCGGATCGGCGCGGCGCTGTTCCGCGCCGCCGGGCCGTGCGACCGCTGCGTGGTCACCACCACCGACCAGGAGACCGGGGTACGCGGCCACGAGCCGCTGCGCACCCTGGCCCGGCACCGCAACATCGGCCGCAAGCTCCTCTTCGGCCTGCACATGGTGCCGGAGGGCCCGGGCGCGGTGAAGGTCGGTGACCCGGTCACGGTCGAGGACTGAGCCCCCAGGCGACGGCGCCTGTTCAGCGGGTGCGCCCCCTGGCCGCAACTGAGCAGCGTGCCATGGCCCCGGCGGAGGATCGGGGTGAGCCCGATACCTCAGAGGCATCAAGATGCCTCTGAGGTATCACGTTCGCTAGGCCACCGTTCTCCGGACAGTGGCCTGTAGGCCGTGTTGCGGGTCTGCCGGGCGGCGGTCGCGGTCAGCCCGTCGGGCGGTCAAGGTCGAGCCACATGAAGATTTCGTCCCGGTCGTCGCCGGGCGCCACCCGCAGCGCACCGGGCAGCCGGCCCACCTCGCGATAGCCGAGCCGGTCGTAGAACTTCTCCAGCCCCAACCCGCCGCGCACCGTCACGTGCAGCGCCCGCCAGCCCAGTTCGGGGGCGCGCCGCGCCGCCTCCCGCATCAGTTCGAGGCCATACCCCCGGCCCTGGGTGTCCGGGTGGACCATCACCCGCTTGAGGATGCCCCAGTGCGTCTTCAGGTGGAACCGGTTGTCGGCGAAGATCAGCACGGCGACCGGCCGGTCGCCCTCGTACCCGATCAGGAGCCGGTCCGGCCCGTCGGTGATGTCGGCGAGGGCGCGCTCGGCGACGGGGCGGACCTCGGCGACGGTGACCGGCGCGACGAAGCCCACGGCGCCGCCCGCGTTGGTGACGTCCACCCAGAGTTCGACGATCCGCTCGCGCAGCTCGGGAGTGAGGTCGGGGTCGAGGACGAAGTGCAGACTCACGCCCGCCATCCTGATGGACCGCCCCCGGCGCGGGCCCGTGATCGTGACGCTCGCGACAGTGCTATCTGGTGCGGGAGAGGGGTTTCGAACCCCCACGTCCTCTCGGACACGGGCTCCTAAGAGGCCGCGCAAATAGGTCAGTGAGGATCGGGCGGGTAGGAGACGGGCACAGACATCAGTGATCATGGTTCCTACG
>NZ_JBNCLC010000011.1:0-91715 GCF_049844475.1 Micromonospora sp. DT47
ACCGAGGCCGCCCAGACCGTGCAGGTCTCGGCCTACCCCGACGCCTACGCCCAGTGGGAGAAGCAGGCCGCCGACCTGGTCGCCAAGCACTGGAACAGCTGAACCCGCTAACCACCACGAACGCTGGCCGGCACCCCACACCCGGGGTGCCGGCCAGCGGCGTCTCCACACACATCGTGAACAGTTGTTGTCGCTCCCGCGACAACAACTCTTCACGCAACCGGCGGGGCGTACCTGGTGGGTCAGACGCGGAAGCCGGCGGCGCGCGCGGCCTGGCGTTCGCGGCGGCGGTCCTTGCGCCTGCGCAGGAACCAGAAGAGGAAGACCACCATGCCGACCAGGAACGCCAGCACCAGCACCGGCAGGATGATCGCCACCAGGGACATCACCACGCTGGTCGCGTCCTCGGCCGTGCTCGCCACCGGCGCGCCGAAGCCCGCGGTGGTGGCGTTGACCACCGGCCGGGCGGCCGACTTGAGCAGGTGCACGCCGAACGCGATGACCACGCCGGTCACCACCGGCACCCACTGGTTCGACGAGAAGAAGCTCCCCGGGTCGCTGACCGTCACCGTCTCCGAGCTGGAGCCGGCGCCGAAGGCCAGGCCGCCGGCGGTCGGCCGGACCACGGTCTGCACCACGTCGTTGACGTGGTCGACCACCGGCACCTTGTCGGCGACGACCTCGACGGCGAGCAGCACCGCCAGGATCAGCATCACCCACCCGTTGCCCAGCCACTGCCAGCCGCCGGGCAGGTCGATCAGGTCGGTGTAGCGGGCCAGCAGACCCATGGTGAGCAGGGGGATGTAGGCGTTGAGACCCGCCGAGGCGGCGAGCCCGGTGCCGGTGAGGACTTCGAACACGATCTCAGCATCGCACCGGCACGCCAGTGCCGCTCGCTGGCGACGGCGAGGTCCTCGGCTACCCTCGTCGGGTGCGGCTGATGATTGCGAAGTGCTCGGTGGACTACGTCGGACGGCTCTCGGCTCACCTGCCGCCGGCCACCCGACTGCTCATGGTGAAGGCGGACGGGTCGGTGTCGATCCACGCCGACGACCGGGCGTACAAGCCGCTGAACTGGATGAGCCCGCCCTGCCGGCTGGAGGAGGCCCCCGGCGTCTGGCGGGTGGTCAACAAGGCGGGCGAGGAGCTGCGGATCACCCTGGAGGAGATCTTCCAGGACACCTCGTACGAGCTGGGCGTCGACCCGGGCCTGCGCAAGGACGGCGTCGAGGCGCACCTGCAGGAGCTGCTCGCCGCCAACCCGGAGACGCTGGGCGACGGCTTCACGCTGGTCCGGCGGGAATACATGACGGCGATCGGCCCGGTCGACCTGCTCTGCCGGGACGCCAACCATGGGGCGGTCGCCGTCGAGGTGAAGCGGCGTGGCGAGATCGACGGGGTGGAGCAGCTCACCCGTTACCTCGAACTGATGAACCGGGACCCGCTGCTCGCCCCGGTCGCCGGCGTCTTCGCCGCCCAGGAGATCAAGCCGCAGGCCCGGGTGCTCGCCACCGACCGCGGCATCCGCTGCGTGGTGGTCGACTACGACAAGCTGCGTGGCATCGAGCGCGACGAGCTGACTCTCTTCTGACCCGGTCCGCGCAGGACGTCCGCCTGTCCTTCGACGCGGAAGCACCAGCTGGCAGGCCGGCGGCCGGTGCGCGGCACGGGGTCGCCGGTCAGCGCCGGCCGTACATAAGCTTGGCTGCCTTGACCAGGCGGGCCACGTCGCCGGGCGTCCGCTCGAACGTCATCGACGGCAGCAGGGACCGGGCCCGGCGCCGGGTGATCGCCTTGGCCCGGCCGAACTCGCGCAGCCCGTCCTCGCCGTGGATCCGGCCGAAGCCCGAGTCGCCCACCCCGCCGAACGGCAGCGTGGACATCCCGGCGAAGGTGAGCGCCGAGTTCACCGAGGCCATGCCCGAGCGGAGCCGCCGGGCGATCGCCACCGCGTGCCGGCGACCGAAGACCGAACCCCCGAGGCCGTACGACAGGGCGTTGGCTCGGCGTACGGCCTCGTCGGCGTCGCGTACCCGGTTGATGGTCAGCGTCGGGCCGAAGGTCTCCTCGCGGACGGCGGCCGACTCTTCGGGGACGTCCACCAGCACGGTCGGGTGCACGTACGGCGGCCGCACCGCGGCCGGCCCGCCGAGCACCGCGCGCCCGCCGGCGATGATGGCGTCGTCGATGTGCCGGCGGATCACCTCGACCTGGCTCGGCATGGTGATCGGGCCGATGTCCGAGCCCTCGGCCCCGACGGTCAGCCGCTCGGCGCGGGCGACCACCTTGCCGACGAAGGCGTCGAAGACCGGGTCGACCGCGTAGACCCGCTCGATGCCGATGCAGGTCTGGCCCGCGTTGGTCAGCGCGCCCCAGACGCACGCCTCGGCGGCGGCGTCCAGGTCGGCGTCCGCGTCGACGATCATCGCGTCCTTGCCGCCCGCCTCCAGCAGCACCGGGGTCAGCGACTCGGCGCAGGCCGCCATCACCTTCTTGGCGGTGGCGGTGGAGCCGGTGAAGGCCACCTTGTCCACCCCCGAGCGGCACAGCGCCGCCCCGACGTCGCCGAGGCCGTGCACCGCGGTGAGCACCGGCTGCTCCGGCACCGCCTCGGCGAAGCTGTCGACCAGCCACTGGCCGACCGTCGGCGTGTACTCGCTCGGCTTGAACACCACGGCGTTGCCGGCGGCCAGGGCGTAGGCGGTGGAGCCGATCGGGGTGAAGACCGGATAGTTCCACGGGCCGATCACACCGACCACCCCGTACGGCTGGTATTCCAGGTGGCCGGAGAACTCGGCGAGGATCAGGCGCGACCGCACCCGGCGCGGGCCGAGCACCCGGCGGGCGTTGCGGGCCGCCCAGTCGATGTGCTCGATCGCGGTGAGGATCTCGACGATCGCGTCGGCGACCGGCTTGCCGCCCTCGACGTGCACCAGCTCGGCCAGCTCCTCGATCCGCCGGGCGAGCAGGCCGCGCCAGCGCAGCAGGCGTTCCCGGCGACCGGTGAAGCCGAGCCCGGCCCACCACTGCGCGGCGGAGCGGGCCCGCTCGACCGCCGCCGCGACGTCGGCCGGGTTGGCGACCGGGAAGCGCCCGGCCTCGACGCCGGTCGCCGGGCTGGTGGAGACCAGCCGTCCGTCCTCGATGACCGGGGTGCCCGGGACATGCACAGCCGTCATGGCGCGAGTCTAGACTCGCGCGTTACCCACGGGTAGTCCCGCGACCGGCTGTTCAGTCGTTACCAGACCGGTCGGCCGTTCAGCGCCCGGACCGGTCGGCCGGAGTTGATCGGCGGATCAGCCGGCACTGATCACCGGGCCAGCCGGACCGGGCGCCGCTGAAACGGCCGGCGCGGCCTCCGGAACGAGGGGTTGGGCAGCCCGATTCGGTGGAGGGTCTGACCGGCCGGTTAGTGGAATGGGCCACGGTGTGATGGGAGGCTCACTCCGGGGAGTTGGCGGGAAGGGGATCGTCCATGGAGGAGCAGCTGTTGCCGCTCTTGACGGTGGCCAGCGGTGCGATGCGGGGGGCGGCCTTCCGCGTCCGGTCGAACCGGCAGGTGATCGGCCGCACGCCGATCGCCAATATCGTGATCAACGATCCGCACGTGAGCCGGCAGCACGCGGCCGTCCGGCTCACCGATGCTGGCGCGACCCTCACCGACCTTGGTTCCTGCAACGGGACGTGGGTCAATGACCGGCGTATCGAGGTCGCCGAGCTGTTGTGCGACGGGGACCTGATCCGGCTCGGCCGGGTCGACCTCCGCTTCTTCGACCCCGGTGTGGCCAACACCGAACGGGTCGGGCTCTCCTTCAGCGTGGGGCGCCCGGACATCCGCCCGACCCTTCCGCTGCCGGTCGCCGTCCGGCCGGTTCTCGAGCAGCGGTAGGTCGACCGGCCGCGAAACCGCTCGGATCCGCATGTCCGTCAGGGATGCGGGCACGAAGCCCACTCCGTCCCGGGCGTCACCATGGCCCGGAGACACATGGTGCCGCGCCGGGCAAGGATGACAGCATGCCGCGGATGGAGACCGAGCAGCGGATCGTGACGGCGAACGGCATCACCCAGGCGGTACGGGTGGCCGGGCCGCCGGACGGCGTGCCGGTGCTGCTGATCCACGGCAACTGCTCGTCGGCCGCCTTCTGGGAGCCGCTGGTCCGGCGACTGCCGGCCACGCTCCGCGTCGTCGCCCCCGACCTGCGCGGCTACGGCGACACGCAGACCGCCCCGGTCGACGCCACCCGCGGGCTGCGCGACTTCGCCGACGACGTGGCCGCCCTGCTCGACGACCCGGCCCTCTTCGGCGCCGCCGACGCCCGCCCGGTGGTGGTCGGGCACTCGCTCGGTGGCGGGGTGGTTATGCGGCTGCAGGTCGACCACCCGGACCGGGTGGCCGGGCTGCTGCTCTCCGCGCCGGTCTCTCCGTACGGCTTCGGCGGTACCCGCGACGTGACCGGCACCCCGACCACGCCCGACTTCGCCGGCACCGGCGCCGGCACGGCGAACCCGGACTTCGTCGCCCGGCTGGCCGCCGGCGACCGGGGCGCGGACGCCCCGACCAGCCCTCGCAACGTGCTCCGGGCCACCTACGTGGCGGACCCGGCCTCGCTCGGCGAGGACGAGGAGCTGCTGCTGGACAGCCTGCTCTCCACCGCGACCGGGGATGACAACTACCCGGGCACGGCGGTCCCCTCGGCAAACTGGCCCGGCACGGCGCCGGGGGAGCGCGGGGTACTCAACGCGCTCGCGCCGGCGCATTTCCGGATCGCCGACGAGCTGGTCGCCGTCGCGGCGAAGCCCCCGGTCACCTGGGTACGCGGCGACGCCGACGTGATCGTTTCGGACACCTCGCTGTTCGATCTGGCGTACCTGGGGTCGCTGGGCGTCGTGCCGGGCTGGCCGGGGGAGCGGGACTGCCCGCCGCAGCCGATGGTCGGGCAGACCCGGGCGGTGCTCGAGCGGTACGCCGCGGCGGGCGGCACGTACCGGGAGGTGGTGCTGCCCGGCTGCGGGCACAGCCCGCACCTGGAGCGGCCGGTCGAGTTCGTCGCCGAGTTGCTCGCGCTGACCGACCCGGTGGCGGCGGTCTGAGGACCGTCCCGTCGGGGACGCGTGAAATATCCCACGGCGTCTCGACAACGCAGCGTCACGTGGCAGACTCCGGCGCATAACCTTAGCGGCCGTTCAAGTCGGCTGCGGAGCGAACAGGGGAGGCCGGTCGTGGCGCGCGAGTTCACCAGTGTGGGTGTGGTGGGTCTGGGCACCATGGGTGCCGGCATCGTCGAGGTGTTCGCCCGCAACGGCATCGACGTCGTCGCGGTGGAGATCTCCGAGGCCGCCCTGGCCCGCGGCCGGGCCAACCTGACCGGCTCGACCGACCGGGCGGTGGCCAGGGGCAAGCTCGCCGGGGCCGACCGGGACGCCCTGCTGTCCCGGGTGCACTTCCAGGTGGGGCTGGACGCGCTGCACTCGGTGGACCTGGTGATCGAGGCCGTCCCCGAGCACCTCGACCTGAAGCAGCGGATCTTCGCCGAGCTGGACCGGGTCTGCAAGCCCGAGGCGATCCTGGCCACCAACACCTCGTCGTTGAGCGTCACCGAGATCTCGGTCGCCACCACCCGGCCCAACCAGGTGATCGGCATCCACTTCTTCAACCCGGCGCCGGTGATGAAGCTGGTCGAGGTGGTCCGCACGGTGGTCACCTCCGCCGACGTGGTGGCCGATGTGGAGGCGCTCTGCGAGCGGCTCGGCAAGGTCGACGTCACCATCAGCGACCGGGCCGGCTTCATCGCCAACGCGCTGCTCTTCGGCTACCTCAACCACGCCGTCAGCATGTTCGAGGCGAAGTACGCCACCCGCGAGGACATCGACGCCGCGATGAAGCTCGGCTGCGGCCTGCCGATGGGTCCGCTCGCGCTGATGGACCTGATCGGCCTGGACACCGCGTACGAGATCCTGGACACCATGTACCGGCGCGGCGGCCGGGACCGCCGGCACGCCCCGGTGCCGCTGATCAAGCAGATGGTCACCGCGGGTCTGCTCGGCCGCAAGTCCGGCCGGGGCTTCTACACCTACGAGCGGCCGGGCTCGCCGGTGGTCGTACCCGACGAGCAGACGCCGGTGGCGACGGGGTCGGCGCTCGCCGATGGCGCGCGCGGCATCGCGAAGGTCGGCGTGGTCGGCTCCGGGACGATGGCCACCGGCATCATCGAGGTCTTCGCCAAGGCCGGCCACGAGGTCGTCTCGGTGACCCGGGGCGCGGAGAAGTCCGCCAAGGTCTTCGAGGCGGTCAAGACCTCGCTCAACAAGGGCGTGGTCCGCGGCAAGCTCAGCGAGGCGGACCGGGACGCCGCGCTCGGCCGGATCAACTGGTCGGCCACCCTGGATCACCTGGCCGACGTCGACCTGGTGGTCGAGGCCGTGGTCGAGGAGCTGAGCGTCAAGAAGGCCCTCTTCGCCAGCCTCGACGAGATCTGCAAGCCGGGCGTCGTGCTCGCCACCACCACCTCGTCGCTGCCGGTGATCGACGTGGCGATGGCGACCCAGCGGCCGGCCGACGTGGTCGGGCTGCACTTCTTCAACCCGGCGCCGATCATGCCGCTGGTCGAGGTGGTGCAGACCATCCGCACCTCGGCGGAGACCACCGCCACCGCCCGCGCGGTCTGCGCGGCGCTGGGCAAGACCGGTGTGGTCTGCGGCGACCGGTCCGGCTTCATCGTCAACGCGCTGCTCTTCCCGTACCTGAACGACGCGGTGAAGATGCTGGAGGCCAGCTACTCCACCGCCGAGGACATCGACTACGCGATGAAGCTCGGCTGCGGCTACCCGATGGGTCCGTTCGAGCTGCTCGACGTGGTCGGCCTGGACGTCTCGCTGGCCATCCAGCGGGAGCTCTACCTGGAGCTGCGCGAGCCGGGCTTCGCCCCCGCGCCGCTGCTGGAGCACCTGGTCACCGCCGGCTACCTCGGCCGCAAGAGCGGCCGGGGCTTCCGCGACCACACCCGCCGCTGAGCGGTGTCAACACCGGGCGCCGGTGACGGCGTCTCAGTGGTGTGACCTTCGAGGAGTACGTCAGCAGTCGCGGGCCGGCGCTCGTCCGGCTGGCCCGGCTGCTGACCGGTGACGAGCACCGGGCCGAGGACCTCACCCAGGACGTGCTGGCGCGCGCGTACGTGCACTGGCGCCGGATCGCCCGGGCCGACCGGCCGGACGTCTACGTGCGCCGGATGCTGGTCAACGCCAACACGTCCTGGTGGCGGCGCCGGTCCAGCCGGGAGCTGGCCACGGCGGAGTTCGCCGAGCGCCCCGGCCGGTTGGACCTGGGTGGCGAGGCCGCCGACCGGGACGAGATGTGGCGGCTGATCCTCGGCCTGCCCGACCGCCAGCGGGCGGTGCTCGTGCTGCGCTACTACGAGGACCTCGACGACGCGACCATCGCCCAGATCCTGGGCTGCTCCCCGGTCACCGTCCGCACCCACGCGATGCGGGCGCTCACCCACCTCCGGGAGCGCCACGGCGCCCCGACGACGAACGGGAGCCGGTCGTGACCGACCTGGATCAGCGGATCAGCAGCACGCTGCGGGAGCGCGCCGAGGGCGCGGTGGACACCAACCGGTTGACCGCGCGGGCGGTCGCCGGGGGACGGGCCCGACGGCGTCGACGCCGGGCCGGCGCGGGGGTCGCGCTGGGGCTCACGGCGGCGCTCGGCGCCGGGGTGATCGCCGGTCTGCCGTCGACCGGTCCGGCCCCGCAGCTCGCCGCGCCGGCCGTGGTGGCGGTGGCGCCGCCCCGCGCCGACGGGATTCCCGGGGCCGCCGCCCGGCCCGATCTGATCGGCTCCGACCCGCAGGTGCTGCACTTTGGCGCCGACCCGGCCCGGGTGCGCTACCTCGGCTGGGAGGTGGCGCGCGGGGTGGAGAGCGTCCAGATCGACGTCGGTAGCGGCCGGGCCGTCACGGTCGATCTGGCCCGTTCATCGGGGGCCCTGCGTCAGCGACCCGTGGAGGGGCTCCCCGGGGAGCTGGGGAACCTGGCCGCCGAAGCGGCCTTCGATGGCCGGGCGGTCAGGCTCGGCCCCGACGCCCGACCGGTCCTGATCCGACACTGGCATCCCGCCTCCGGCTTGTTCGCCCGGGCAGTGGTGAGCGAGGGAACAGCGGCGGAGTTGCTGGTCGCCGCGGACCTGCTGCGGTGGGACCAGGCCCGGCGCTGCGCCGCCCCCCTGCGGCTGACCGCCCTGCCACCCGGCGCGACGTTGGCCGGCTGCCGGGTGGACCTCGGCGCCTTCCCGCAGGCGCTCAGCGCCACGATGACGCTCACCCGGACCGGGGAGCGCTGGATGTCGGTCGGCCTCCAGTACGCGCAGGGCGTCGCGGGTGGCCGGACCGAGGGAAACCGGACGATCGGCGGCCGGGCGGCATACCTCTATCCGAAGGGTGACCAGTTGGAGCTGCTCGGTTTTCCGAAGGCGCACCTGATCGCGGACTTCGGCTGGCCGACGGTCGGCTTCACCGAGGCGGACGCGACCGCACTGCTCGCCGGGGCCCAGGTGGCCGACGATCTCACCCGGCCGGAGACCTGGCAGTGATGTCGGTCCGGCCGGCGGGCCACCCCGCCGGCCGGGCCGTAACCTTGGGTACGTGAGCCCCCGTCGCAACCGTCCCCGCCGCGAGGACAGCGCCCACCTGGACTCGGCCCGGTCGCGGCAGGGCGTGGAGTCGGTGCAGCAGTGGCGCGACGGCGAGTGGCAGGTACGCGGGATCAGCGGCGGTGGGTCCACCAAGACGTACCGCTGTCCCGGTTGCGACCAGGAGATCCGCCCCGGGGTGGCGCACCTGGTGGCCTGGCCGGCGGACGGGGTGGGTGACCTCACCGACCGGCGGCACTGGCACAGCGGCTGCTGGCGGGCCCGGGACCGGCGGGGCCCGATCATCCAGCGCGGCCGCAGCGCCCCGAGGTACGGCTGAGCGATCTGGATCACGCTGTTTCCGCCCGGACGGGCGGCGGCGGCGAGTTCGCGCCAGACTTGAGCGGTGAGCACACCGATCCGCGCGTCGTCGATCCTGCCCGGCCACCGGGAGGACATCGAGCTGCACACCGCCGACAACCTGCGCCTGGTCGGTGAGCTGGCCCGGCCGGTCGACCGGGAGCCGGTTGGCACCCTGGTCTGCCTGCACCCGCTGCCCACCCACGGCGGGATGATGGACAGCCACGTCTTCCGCAAGGCGGCCTGGCGACTGCCGGCGCTGGCCGACCTGGCGGTGCTCCGGTTCAACACCCGGGGCACCAGCAGCGTCCGCGGCACCAGCGAGGGCGCCTTCGACGGCGCGGTGGGGGAGCGTTTCGACGTCGCCGCCGCGATCGAGTACGCCGAGTTCCACGAGCTGCCGAACATCTGGCTGGTCGGCTGGTCGTTCGGCACCGACCTGGCCCTGAAGTACGGCTGCGACCCGGCGGTGGCCGGCGCCATCCTGCTCTCCCCGCCGCTGCGCTTCTCCGAGCCCGGGGACCTGGCCGTCTGGGCGGAGTCCGGCACGCCGCTCACCGCGCTGGTGCCCGAGTTCGACGACTACCTGCGGCCGGACGAGGCGCGGGAGCGCTTCGCGGCGGTGCCGCAGGCCGAGGTGGTCGGGGTGCCCGGCGCCAAGCACCTCTGGGTGGGCGATGCGGAGACGGTGCTGGACGAGATCGTCAGCCGGGTCAACCCGGCGGTGCCGGTGCCGCTGCCGACGACCTGGGACGGCCCGATGCAGACCGGCGACGTCAGCGCGTACGCCGACCGGACGGTGGCCTCCTTCGCCGACGTCCCGGTGCCCGGGCCGGAGCAGCGCTCCGCCACCGACTGAATTGCGCTCAAGATTGTGGTGCCCGGGGGCGAACGGACCCGGTGGTAGAGGTTCTGGCCCGGTCCGATCAGACGGTCGCGGTCGTTCCGCGGGCGGCACCCCGTTCGTCGGTCGGCCGCAGCCGGCCGCCGGCGGTGAGGTGGGCCAGCAGCGCGTCGGCGATGCGCTGACCCGCGCGGCCGTCCCACAAGTCCGGCATGCGCTTGGCATTCGGACCGGCCAGGACCTGCCGGGCGGTCGTCACTATCCGTTCCGGATCCCGTCCGACGAGGATGTTGGTGCCCTCGGTCAGGGTGATCGGGCGTTCCGTGGAGTCGCGCAGGGTCAGGCAGGGCACGCCGAGGGCGCTGGTCTCCTCCTGGACCCCGCCCGAATCGGTAAGCACGAGACGGGCCGACGCCTGCAGAGCGATGAAGTCGAGGTAGCCAGCCGGCGGCAGGAGGCGGATCCCATCGGGGAGACCGACCTCTTCGAGGCGGGCGGCGGTCCGGGGGTGGACAGGGAGAACGAGCGGCAGGTCCCGGGCGACCTCGGCGAGCGCTTGCAGCAGCGAACCGAGCGTGCCCGCGTCGTCGACGTTGGCCGGCCGGTGCAGCGTCGCCAGCCCGTACGCCCCGGGGGTGAGACCGTGTCGGTGCAGCACGTCGGACTCGAGCGCGCGGTCGAGGTTGGCGTACAACGTGTCGATCATGACGTTGCCGGCGAGGTGCAGTTGGTCGTCGTGATACCCCTCGGCGCGCAGGTTGTCGATTGCGTCCGGCGAGGGCGCGAAGAGCAGGTCGCTGAGCCGGTCGGTGACGACCCGGTTTACTTCCTCGGGCATGCCCCAGTCGCGGCTGCGCAGGCCGGCCTCGACGTGCGCGACCGTCACCCCCGCCTTGGCAGCGACCAGCGCGCAGGCCAGCGTCGAGGTGACGTCGCCGACCACCACCACGGCATCGGGCGCCAGCTCGGCCACGAGCGGTTCGAACGCGGTCATGACGCGGGCCGTCTGCTCGGCGTGACTGCCCGAGCCGGTGCCCAGGTGCCGGTCCGGCGGTCGCAGTCCCAGGTCCTGAAAGAAGACGTCGTTCATCGCCGCGTCGTAATGCTGCCCCGTGTGGACGAGTACGACGTCCGCGTGACGTTCTTCCAGCGCGTCCATCACAGGTTTGACCTTCATGAAGTTGGGCCGCGCCCCGGCCACGCACACGATCCGCGGCACCTCAGATCACCTCCACCGTGGCACCCCGCACCCGATGGCGGGTGTCGAGCACGTACCGGGCCTTCCGTTCGATGAGGTCGTAGTCGAACTGGTCGTGGTCCGCCAGCACGACGACCGCGTCGGCGGCGCTCAACTCCTCGGCAGTCACCTCGACCAAGGTCAGATCGGGTGCGCCGTGTACTGCCTCCACGACATGCGGGTCGGCGACGCGGACCTCTGCGCCCATCTGCCGCAGCAGTTGGACGATCCGCACCGCCGGCGACTCCCGTGCGTCACCGGTGTTCTTCTTGTACGCCAGGCCCAGCAGCAAAATCCGGCTACCCGACACAGACCGCTGCCGGCGGTTGAGCGCGTCGATGAGTCGGCGTACGACGTAGTCAGGCATGTGGTTGTTGATGTCGTTCGCCAGATCCACGAAGCGGAAACTCTGGCCGAGGGCGCGCTGCACTCGCCAGGACAGGTAGGACGGGTCGATGGGCAGACAGTGACCGCCCACGCCGGGGCCCGGGATGAAGCGCATGAACCCGAAGGGCTTGGTGGACGCCGCGTCGATGGCCTGCCAGACGTCGATGCCCAGGTCGTTGGAGATCATTGCGATCTCATTGACGAGCGCGATGTTGACATGCCGAAAGGTGTTCTCGATCAGCTTCGCCAGCTCGGCCTCCCGACAGGAGCTGACGGTGACCGTCGTGTCAACAACCGTGTCGTAGAAGGCCTTCACCTTGCTCAGTGACGCCTCGTCGACACCGGACACGATCTTCGGGGTGTTGACGACGTTCCACGTGGGGTTGCCCGGATCGATCCGCTCCGGGCTGAACCCGAGAAAGAAGTCGCTACCGGCGGTCAACCCGGAGGCCTTCTCAAGGACCGGCCCCACGACCTCCGCGGTGGTGCCGGGGTAGGTGGTCGATTCCAGCACCACGGTGCCGCCCGGACCCAGATGGCGGCCGAGTAGTTCCGCCGCTGCCTCGACGTAGGAGAGGTCCGGCACGCCATCGCGGAGCGGAGTGGGAACCGTGATCAGGGCGACCTCGAAACTCGCGCACTCGTCGGGGTTGGTGGTGGGTCGGTAGGAGCCGGCGTCGAGGACGGCGCGGATGCGGTCCGCCTGGACGTCCTCCACATACGACTCACCCGCCGCGAGCCGCCCGATCCGAACCGGGTCAACGTCGAATCCGACGACCTGGTGGCCGACCTCCGCCGCGCGGATAGCCAGCGGCAGCCCGACGTACCCCTGGCCGGCTATGACGACTCGCATGTCTGTCTCCTCAGTTGCTCTCGCCGCGCCGGGTGGGCAGGGTGGAGCGCGCCCACTCGCGGACGACCAGCCCGATGAAGGTCACGTTGGTGGTCAGGTAGCGCCGCCCGAGCCGCCGTGGCTCCTGCAGGGCCCGGTAGAGCCATTCACAACCCATGCGCTGCCACAGCCGGGGCGCCCGCCGCACGACCCCGGCGAGGACGTCGAACGACCCGCCCACGCCGTGCACGACCCGGGCGCCGGTGCGCAGGCCGTGCGTGGCGACGAAGATCTCCTTCTTCGGCGACGTCATGCCGAGGAAGAGCAGGTCGGCGCCGCTGCCCTTGATGCCGTCCGCGATGGCCGGCGCTTCGTCGTCGCGGTAGTAGCCGTGGTGGCTGCCGGCGATGAGCAGGTCGGGGTGCTGGCGGCGCACCCGGTCGATCATCGCGTCGAGGACGTCCTGGCGGGCGCCGAGGAAGTAGACCGATCGGCCCTGTTCCTCGGCCACCCGGAGCAGCGCTTGAAAGAGATCGATGCCGGCGACCCGCTCGGGTAGCGGCTGGCGCAGGACTCGGCTGGCCCACACGACCGACTGTCCGTCGGCCACGATCACGTCACAGCCGGTCACGGCCTCGTGCAGGGCCCGATCGTTGCGCATCTTGACGATCTTCGCGGCGTTGACGACGCCCACCTCGAGGAGCTCACCGCGCTCCACCGCTTCCGTGCACCGCTGCACAGTCTCGCGCAAGGTCACGGCGTCGATGGTGATCCCGAACAGCTTTCGGCGGAGTCGGGCACGCGTCCCGGCGGGCCCCTGCTGTTCAGGCTCCTGCACGGTGATCCGTTCTGCCGTCATTGCGCTCCCCACCCGGTGCGGTCGGTGGCCGGTTCGCCGGCCCGAAGGGTTCCGGCCGTACGCGGACCGACGTTGGCCCGCCAGGCGAAGAAGAGCCAGCCGAACTCGTACGGCCGGCACTCACGGTCGAGCGACGTCGGGCGGTAGATCCGGTCGATGACCGGCATCCGCAGCCCCGCGCGCGCCCGGGTGGCGACGGTGTGCAGTGCTCGGACGATCTTGCGCGGATCACCCCGGTAGACCTTCCGAACGGTGAGCCCTTCGTCGTCGAGGAGCATCGACTCACCGGAGGAACCGAGTTCCCGCGGGCCGAGCAGCCAGCGCAGCCCTCGCCGGATCGGTTCCCCGTACTCGCCGCCGCCCGCCTCGGTCAGGTCGAGCAGTGCCATCGGGCCCATGGCGTGCTGGTGAACGCTGTAGACGGGGTAGCCCTCGATGACGTCGCCGGTGCGGGCGTCGTAGTGCCACCACCACTGGCCCTCGGGGCCCTGAAGCCGACAGATCCGCTCGGCGGTCGTTCGGGCGGCGGCCAACGCCTCCGGGTCGTGCCCGGACTGGTGCAGCCGGGCGAGGGCCTGCACCGGATACACCTGGTCGGCGAAGCAGGCGACGTGGTCCCGATAGGTCCTGACCAGGCCCGGCCCGGTCGTGTGGGGAAAGAGCGGACTGCCGGGCAGCACACTGCCGAGCAGCCGCTGCCGGGCGGCGGCCAGATGCTCCTCGACGTCGGCCAGGCCGCGCGCTGCGGCCAGTGCCGACACGACCCAGGCGGCCTCGACCACGTAGGCGGGAGCGGTTCGCCGGTCGAACTCGCGCAGCCGATCCAGAGCGACCGGCAGCAGCGGGTGGGCCGCCTGCGCAGCGATCCAGCACACCAGGGCTACATCGCCGAGATTGCCACTGGTTGCCTGCCGCTTGACGAGCAGAGCGATGAAGTCGTCGATACGGTGGCCGCCCAGCAGCTCCCGATGCCGCACCTCCGGTAGCCAGTACACCCCGAGCGCGACGATCGCGGCGTAGCGCAGGCTGGTCCCGCGCGCCGCCGTCCGTACGCCGTCAGCTGTGTCGGTGAACGCGACCGTGTGCACGAATTCGTCGCGGTCTTCGCGATACATCATGGGCAGGCCCCGCGATGCGAGCGCGACGAGACGGTTGGTGAGTTCGATCGTCTGGCTGTCGAGGTGGGAGTACCTCGGCGGTGCTGACGTCATGTCGTCCTTCCGAAGGGCAGCGCAAGCCCCAAACAGGACGGCCGCCTGCGGTTGCGGCAGGAGAACCGCCCGTGCCCATGTCGTACGCGGTCCGGCGATCAAGGCGCGCGGAGCCGAGGATCCCGCTCACTCTCCGTGAGCCGGTGCGCCACGATCCGCAGAGCCGACAGCGACGCTACTGAGGACGGTGCGGCCCGGGACACATGTGACGGCAAGGCGACACTGGCGCGGCGCCCTTTTTGCCTTTTTCGTTAGGGGTTCTTCGTCCGATCAGATGTCCTCGATCTCCGGACGTACGGCCGCATCCGCCGTACCGCGATCACGTCACGGCCATTCCGGCAACGGTGGGACAGGTGCCGCGCTGGGCAGACCACGGCGCGGCACGACCGCGACCAACCGGGACGCGCCCCGTTACGGGGCGGCGCTGTCAGCCGCGGGTGGGAAGGGCAGCCGGGCCGGCCTCATCAGCGCGACAGTGGCCCGACGGCTGCGCGGGTGGCCGAGGACGGCCCGGGCGGCCTCGCGGAGGAACACCGCCGCCCAGAACAGAGCCGTCGCCGGCGGGGAGTGACGCATCCGGTAGAGCCGGACGCGGTTGACGGTCAGCAGGGTCCACAACGCCGGCGACACGCGTGACTCGCCGCCGATGTGAATCACCTCGGCACCGGCCGCCAGCTTCGTCAGGAAGCCCCGGTCGCGGGCACGCAGGGCGAACTCTGTCTCCTCTGAGTAGAGGAAGAACCGCTCATCCCACGGGCCGCAGGCGTCCAGGCACTCCCGGGACATAAGCATGGCGGCGCCCGTGGCCCAGTCGACCGTGCCGTCGCGGAAGTAGGCGTCGCGATCGACGATGGTCTCGCCGAGCGCCGGGAATCGGCCGGCCCGCTGGCCCAGGATCGCCTCGCCCAGGGCGCGGGGCACCGTCGGCTCGCGGCGCAGCGACAGTGCGACCGCGCCGTCCTCGTCAAGGATGCGCGGGACGGTGATGCCGACCCGCTCCGGCCCCGCGCCGCCGAGGTGGGTAAGCAGCGTCGCCACCGCGCCGGGCCGCAGCCGCACGTCGGGATTGAGGATCAGCACCGCGTCGTACGGCTCCGCGACGCGCAGCGCCGCGTTGAAGGCCGCGGCGTAGCCCGCGTTGCGCCCGGTCTGCGCGATTCGGCAGTGGGGCACCAGCCGCCGGGCGATCTCGACGCAGTCGTCGGCGGACGCGTTGTCCGCGACCGTCAGGTGCCAGCGCACCCCACACAATCCCTCGTCGAGCGACGCGAGCAGCCCGGGCAGTACCGCGGCGCTGTTGTACGTCACCACAACGACTGCGACCATCGGCGCGGCGCGCCCGGTGCTCATACGGCGCGGCTGCTCTCGTCGCGAAGCCAGGTGGTGAAGTCTCCGGAGTGGATCGGGCGCCTGGCGCGCCAGCGGGTCAACGCGGTGACGGCGAGGAAGACGGCCAGCTTGGGCGCCGTGGTGGGGCTCCGCGACACGACCCCCAGCAGGTCGGCACGGGTGGTGCGCGCCGCATGGACCGCCTTGGGCATGCTCCGCTGCAGTTGGGTGGTCGCGGTCACCGACCGCACCCGCCGGCGGACCAGGTCGCCGAGGGTGCGCGGAGCGTGCACGACGACGCGCGTGTCCGGCACCACGCGCCGCTCGTCGGGGGCGAAGGTCACCGACGCCGCGAGATCGTCGCCCATCACGTCGGGAAGGGCGAGGAGTCGCCGCCGGGCCTCGCGGGACACCGCGATGACGCCGCGGCCGAAGAGACCTTCCCGTACGACTGGCAGCTGCTGCCAGAAGTCGTAGTACCAGCGCACCGTCCACGACGACCGGGCGGTCGCCACGAGCCGCTCCGGCGCGACCGCCAGCACGCCAGGCTCGCGCAGGGCGGCTGCCAGGCGGCGGAGGTCGTCGGCGCCGATCTCGACATCGGCGTCGAGGTAGATAACGATGTCGCCGGTGGTGTGCGCGTCCCCCGCCCGCAACGCACCGTATTTGCCCGCGGAGGCCACCGGCACCACCCGGACCGGCTCGCCGACGGAGGCGGCCACCCGCTCGGTGTCATCGGTGCACCCGTTGGGGACGACGACGATCTCGAACTCGCCGGGCCGCGCATCGGTCACCAGCCCCCGCAGCAGTCGTCCGATGACGGCCGCCTCGTTGTGGGCCGGCACCACCACGCTGATCACCCCGTGAGTATCCATAGGAGGGTCGTGTCCCACCACCGTTTGTCGGATCCCTGTCGAAGAATGTTCGGCCGGATGGGGGTCGCCGCAGCGGCGGTGAGGTGCGGATACTGGCTGCGACCAACGGGACGAGAAGGGGCGGGACCAGCCAGGTGTACGTCACGGTACGCGACCGACCCGTCAACTCGACGGGCCCGCGCACCCGCCGAGTGGCGACCACGGTCCTGCTCCTCGGCGTGGTCAGCATGCTCACCGACGTCTCGTCGGAGATGGTTGCCGCGGTCCTGCCGCTGTATCTCACCGCCCAGGTGGGCCTGGGATACCTCGCCTACGGCTTCGTCGACGGCCTCTACCAGGGAGTCAGTGCGTTCGTGCGGATCGCCGGGGGGTACGCCGGCGACCGCGGCGGCCGGCCCAAGTGGGTCGCCGGCGTCGGGTACGCGGTGTCCGCGGTCAGCCGCATCGCTCTGTTGCCCGCGCAGGGGTTTGCCGCGATCACCGCGGTGGTGACGGCGGACCGGCTGGGCAAGGGCCTGCGCACCGCGCCGCGGGACGCACTCATCGCCGCGGCCTCCGAACCGGCGGCGCTCGGCCGGGCGTTCGGCGTGCACCGCACTCTCGACACCGTAGGCGCGGTCCTCGGACCCCTGCTCGCCTTCGCGGTGCTGGCCGCGGTGCCGCACAGCTACGACTCGGTTTTCATCACGTCGTTCTCGTTCGCCGTGGTCGGCGTCGCAGTCCTGGTGCTCTTCGTACCGAACTTGCGCACCGGCGCGACGACGGGACGCGTCCGGCTGCGGCGGGTGATGGCCGAGATTGCCGGGCCCCGGCTGCGCCGTCCCCTGGCGGCCACGGCGCTGCTCGGCGTCCTGACAATCGGCGACGGCTTCCTCTACCTGTCGCTGCAGCAGCGCGACGATCTCGCCGCCGCGATGTTTCCGCTGCTGTACGTCGGCAGCAATGTCGCGTACCTGATCCTCGCGCTGCCGCTGGGGCGGCTGGCCGACCGGGTCGGCCGGGCGCGCGTGCTCGTCGGGGGCCACCTGGCGCTGGTCGCCGCCTACCTGGCGGCCGGGGGGCCCTTCACCGGAGTGACCGCGACGATCGTCGTCCTGCTCCTGCTGGGCACCTTCTACGCGGCGACCGACGGCGTGCTTCCCGCTCTGATCAGCCGGCTAATCGGCGCCGAGACGAGAGGGAGCGGGATAGCCGCGGCGCAGACAGTCGTCGCGCTGGCCCGGTTCGTCGCCGCGGTCGGGTTCGGCAGCCTGTGGGTGGTGCTCGGGCGCGGTCACGCCCTGCTGCTCGTGGCCGCCCTGCTCGTCGCGGCCCTGCCGGCGGCCTGGTGGCTGCTCCGTCCCGCCGATCGGACGGTCGCGGCGTGACGGCCCGCGTGCGGCTGGCCGTGCTGGCCGGCGTCGTGCTGCTCGCGGTCATGGCCGCCACCGGGTACGTGCTGCGCGCCCGGCACCTGCAGGGGAAGGTGGAAGCCGCGCCCCTCGTCCCGCGCACCGACCTCGCCGCCGTGGTCAACGGACCCCATCTCGTGTTCCGCAACACCGCCCTTGGCGACGGGTACGGCAGGGTTGCTGTCGTGCCGGTGTCCTCGCCGGCCGGTCCCCGCGCCGTCACGCCGGCGTCCTGCGAGCGGGTGTACGCCACGACCGACCGCGCGGTCTGCCTGTCGGCCCGGCGCGGGATCACCAACACCTACCGGGCGCAGGTGCTGGGCCGCGACTGGGCGCCGGTCGGTGATCTGCCGTTGGCGGGGCTGCCGAGCCGGGCCCGGCTCTCCCGCGACGGTTCCCTGGTGGCGACGACAACCTTCGTGTACGGCGACTCGTACGCACAGCCCGGCCAGTTCTCGACCCGCACCCTGGTCATCCCCGTCGACAGAGGGGCCTCCGCCGACCTGGAGCAGTTCCGGCTCCTGGTTGACGGGCGGCGCGTGACGGCCGCCGACCGCAACGTCTGGGGTGTGACGTTCGTTGACGACGACCGTTTCTACGCCACCGCCGCGTCAGGCGGAAGGACCTGGCTCGTCGAGGGAAGCCTGTCCGCCCGGCGGATGACGGCCGTGCGCGGTGACGTGGAATGTCCGTCGCTGTCGCCGGACGGCACGCGAATCGGCTTCAAGAAGCGCGGCAAGCTGCCCGCGGGACAGTGGCGGTTGGCCGTGTACGACCTGACCACGGGGAAAGAGACTGTGCTGGCGGAGAATCGCAGCGTCGACGACCAGGTCGAGTGGCTGGACAACGCGACGGTCGTCTACGGGTTGCCGCGTACCGACGAGACCGGCGTCGCGACCAGCGACATCTGGGCGGTGCCGGCCGACGGCTCCGGTGCCCCGCGCGTGCTCGTGCCCCACGCGTGGTCGCCGGCGGTGGTCAACCGCGACTCGTCCTGACCAGACGGAGTTGTGCCGCTGTGGCAGGGGTGTTTTCTGCCAGAATGGGCCGGAGCCGACCCGGTCCAAAGCAGTCCAGTGACAACCGGAAGAGCGTGACCGCGACGATGAAGATTCGAGTGACCGGACGCCGTATCCGCATCACCGCTGCCGTCGTCACGGCGGTCCTGTTCCTTGCCGGCGCGATTGTGGCGCGGGCGGACGACCGCCACCGGACCAGCCCGATTGACCACCAGGAGCCGGCCGCCAGTGCCGCGGCACCGCAAGGCTCCCGGCCAGCCGGAGCCCGCGACCGACTGGGCGCGGCACCGTCACCCGCCGCTTCGGCGTCCCGCGGTGCCCGCCCCTCTACCTCATCGGCAAGCCCGAGCGCAGCGCCGCAGCCGGGGAACGGTCAGAAGTGGTGTGCCGAGACCCCGAGCGCGTGCGGATACCCGGACGAGACGAACACGGGGTGGCGGCACACCGGAGTGCGGCTCAAGACCGTGCACCAGGACCCCTTCACCATCGCCAAGCCTGGGACGGTCATCGACGGGCTCGACATCCGGGGATGCGTCCAGGTACGGGCCAGGAACGTCACGATCAAGCGATCCAGGATCGCCTGCTCCAACCAGCCGATGGTGAAGAACTACGAGCCTGACGGTAACGGTGGTCTGATCGACGTGGGAGCGGGCCTCGTGGTGGAAGACGTGGAGTTCGACGGACTGAACGACCCCGACGCGCATGGTATGGCGTTCAACAAGTACACGGTGCGTCGGGCGTACTTCCACAACCTCGGCGCGGCAGCCAAGCTCGGCTCTGACGTCCATATCGAGGACAGCTATGTCGCCGCCATCAGTTCGACCGAATCGAGTCACAACAGCGGCTTCCCGTCCGACGGCGGGGTGGGTATCACCCTTCGCCACAACACCGTCCTCATGAACAGCCAGAACGGGCATGCCGTAGCGATCTACAACGAGATTCCTGTGGGATCGATCGTGAAGGACGTTGTCGTCGACAACAACCTTCTGGCTGGCGGCAACTATGTCCTGTACTGCGGCGCGCCCGGGAAGACGGCGCCGAACCTTCGGGTGACGAACAACCGGTTCAGCGGGATCATCTACGCCAAGGGTGGGTTCTATGGGCCCACCGCGAACTGCGACGGAGCGGTGCTCTGGCAGAACAACTACTGGGACGCCTCACGTGAACCGCTGATGCCCTGAGGTGTCAGGTTGTGGCGGCCAGGAGGTCGACGAGGAAGGCAACCGTCGTCGGCTGAGCGTGCCGGCCGCCGGACAACACGTCGTCCAGCCATCGCGGTTGCAAAACCGGAGCGCCGTCCGACGTGACGTCGTACAGGGCCTGACACGTCTTCGGCTCCGCACGCCAGTGCGTGAGAACCAGCGCCGCCGCCTCCGCGGCCCCCAACTGCGGGCGGCGGGCACGGGTGAGCCGCTGGCTGACCTTGAGGGTCACCTTGCGCGCGGCGAGCGTCTGTGTTGCCAGCGTCGTCACCACCGAGCGGGTCCCGAGGCGAGCGGGAGACAGCCCGGAGTCGAGCGGAATGCGTGCCAGCTTCGGATCCAGCTCCTTCATAAGCCGGCCCAGCAGTAGGGAGTCCCGCTTGTCTCTCGGGGCCACGCCCAGCGCCAGCTCGACGAAGCGCCGGTCGAACATGGGATTGACGTAATGCCGTCGTACGGCCGCGACGGTCCCATGTGCGCCTGCCCACCGGTGCATCCGATGCATCAGGTAGAACTCGTCGGTCGCACGGAGCCAGTCGCCGGGCGCGAAGAGGGACTTGAGAGCCGCGATCGTCGTGTCCCGGGCCGAGGCGAGAAATGTGGAGTCGAGCGCCTGAGCCTCCACGGATTCGTTGCTGAACAGCCGCCAGTTCGCCAACCGCTCGATCAACTGGCCCGTGGTCCTCGCACGTCTCGGTTGCCCGGCGTAGTAGAAGCCGCGCGCGACCTCTCCGCCCAGACCTGACAGCCGGTGCCCTTGATCGAGATGGGCCTCCGCCAGCAGCAACGGAACCAATGCGAGCGGGCTGGCCTGGCAGTGCAGCGCTCGAGCGGCGGCGAGAGACAGGTCGTGGGCCCCCTGAGGCGTCGGCCACGCCTGCTCGTCGAGCCGATGAACCACGTGATTCATCTGGAACGGTGCCGCGAGGCGGGCTGCGATCTCCGCATCATCACTGTCCGGGTCGCCCAGCGTCAGCGCATTGAGCCCGGCTCGCATCTGCTGGGGAGTCGCAGCGAGAAGGATGCGCGAATCGTGCCCGCCGGTCAGCTGCAGCACGGCGTCCGGGTGGTCGCTCAAGTAGCTCTGCTGCCATCCACGCAGCACCGAGGCCATCTCGGCGACAGCATCGTCCAGGTTGGGCGTCCGGGCAGCAGCCGCAGGGGGATCCGCGTACTGCCGTTGGACGATCCTTCCCCCGTCGAGGGTGGCGACGGTGGCTGGCGGAAAGGTCCGCACACCTCGGAACATCGTGTGGTCACCGATCTGCCAGCCGATCATGGCCTGGACGCCCAGCCCAACGGCGTCGAAACCGGCGTCGGCCAACGCCGCAAGTGCCCTCGCGCTCGTCGAGGCGGCCACCACCCCGTTGCCACGCCACCAGAACAATTGATGAAACCCGAGCCAGTCACTGACGATGGTCAACGGGGCAGACCTGTGCGCTCGGTGTACGGCGGCGAAGGGAGGGAGCATCGACGTCAGATCTCTGCCATCCATGATCATGGCCGGCAGGTCGGACGTCGGGACATCCCGCTCCGGAGTGCGGGCCATCCGCCCGATTCTGATGGTGAAGCTTCCATCATCACCGACGATCGAGTCGCCGGCATCGGGCCCCGCGCAGGCGGTCCAGCCATTCTCCGCCGCATGCACCGCACCGACAGGGGTGTCGTCGTCGGTCAGGCAGGCGAGCACCCGCGGGTCGGGTCGTCGGAAGCGGATGGCGACGCCCGGCTGCCAGGCGACTGCCAGAAATGCCTTCACCGGGACGCTCGCTCGCCGGACGCGGGGGCAGGCAGCGCAGCGGGCACGTCCACCGCCTCAGCGCACGGTCTTGATAGCGATCAGCGACTTGGCGAGGCCCATCAAGCGCTCGGTGCGGATCTGCGAGTCCGGGAAGTAGTAACGCATCTGGGTCTTGTCGACGAGCTCCGTCCACAGCACCCCGCCGAGCGCCTCGCGGAGGTCCGCGGACCTGACGTGCGCGAGAGGCCACCACTGCGCCAGGGAGGCGCGCACCCGTACCGGCAGGTACTGCATGCCGGGAGCGATCCAGTGTGGCTCGACGGGGAAGTACCGGTACGGGGTCTGGACCCAGTGCTGCGACGCCAGCTGGTGGACCGTTTCGGCGAACCGCAGCCGGCGTTCGTGACCCCCGACGTGCTCGAGCACCGAGTTTGAGAACACGAGGTCATACCGGCGGGTCGCGATCTGCTCCGGCAGGGCGCAGGCATCGCCCAGGTCGACCTCGATCCAGTCGGGTACGTCGCTCGGGAGCGCCTCGATGTTCACCACGTGCACGTGCTTCGGGTGCACGGGAGATGCAGTCCAGGTGCCCGGCTCGCCTCCAAGGTCGATGACGGACATCTGGTCGAGGTCCGGGAAGGTCCGCACGAGCCAGTCCCACCGGCGGGCCCGACTGTGTCCGCCCCAGGAGTCAGCCCCGACGACCGCACGCTCGCGAATCGACTGCAAAGGCATTCAGAATTTCCCTTCTCTTCCGGCCCTGGCCCGGCCGTACTCGACGGGCCTGTGACCAGCGGCCGGACCGGCCGGGGAGCGAGGACGCTCGCCCGCAAACCTAACGTCGCGGATCGGCGGGTCAAACAACCGAAGCGGTCGTTGTTCCGACAGTCTGACCGAGAGTTCGCCCCGGCGAGCCTGTTGTCGCTGGGAAGATGGCATGGAAGGCTCGGCGTGCATCGCCGGAGCGAAGGGACGCGCCCGGACTTCCGCCGTACCAGCACGCCCGCCGGACTCGCTCGACCCCGAACAGTGAGCGTGAGACCTGCCGCCCCGTCCCGTGGATGCGACGACGTGGTCGAGTCGGGCGTCCCGGGCCGAGGAGAGGTGCTGATGAACATCACCGTCGCGAGAACCATTGCCGAGGTCGACTCCATTGCTGAGCAATGGGACGCCATGTCGGTCACGAGTCCACATGCCGCTCGAGCGCTCTTCACGCTGGTTCTCAGGGCCTCCCGCGACGACGTGCGGCCGCATGTGCTCATGATCCGCGACGGTGTCAGGCCTCCGATTCTCGTGGTGGGGCGCGTCGAACGCCGCCCTGTTCCGGTCAGGGTCGGCTACCGCACGGTGCTCTCCATGACGGCAACCCGGCTCGTCGTCGTGCCCGGGGGCGTCATCGGCGCTGAGAGCCGATCCGACTACGAGTTGGTCATGCGGTCACTGCTCGACACGCTGCGGCGCCACAAGTTGGACGCCCTCGAACTGTCGAAAATCGAGCTGGGTGGCCCCCTGTACGAGGCGGCGCTGCGTCATCTTCCCTGGTATCGCCGTGCCCATGCGTCCTCGCCGCTCAAGCGTCACCGGTCTGATCTGTCCGGCGGCTTCGCCGCTTTTCTCGCGGCGCGATCAAAGGGCACCCGATGGCGTCTGCGGCGGCGGTTACGCAAGCTCGACGAGGTGACCGGGGGCGGCGGGAAGCTGTCGGTGCACCGGATCGGTCCCGGAGACGATGCCGCCACCGGGTTGCGAATGCTGGAGGCTGTTGCTGGCAAAAGTTACCAGCGCGGGATCGGTGTCGGTTTCATCGACGACGAGCTGCACCGGGCGCTGATGACGTGGGCAACGGATGGCGGGGCTTATCGCGTCTGGCTGCTCCTGGTCGATGACGTGCCGGTTGCGTACGTCAACGGAGTCCTGCACGGACGAACTTTCTTTCTCTTCGAGACAGCCTTCGACCAGTCCCTCGCCGCTGACGAACCCGGCGCGATCCTCCTGACGCGAGTGCTCGAGGAGCTCGCGGCAGACCCCGAGGTGGACGGGTTCGACTATGGATTCGGCGACGCCCAGTACAAGCAGTCGCTGAGCGACGTTTGCTGGGACGAGGTCGACATGGTGGGCTTCGCGCTGCGCCCGCGGCCCCTCGCGCTGAGCCTGACGACCTCCTCGGCGGCGTTCGCGGTGGTAGCGGCCAAACGGCTCCTCGGCGGTGAGCGGGTGGCGAAGCTGCGACGGCGTCGCCGGGCCGAACTGACCGCGCCCGCCCGCGGGAGGGATGGTGACTGAGCTGCGCCAGCGACTCCACGGCAGTCGCGAAGACCTGATCGTGTATCTCGCGGCCGGGTGGTGGGACGGCCCGGCGGGGACGGACCGGCAGATGGCCAGCGAGCTGACGAGGTACGGCCCGGTGTTGTACGTCGACCCCCCGGTTTCCGCCTTGACGAAACTGCTCAAGCCGCATCACGCCGCATTGAGCAACCAGCCTCGTCTCCAGCTGCACCACCCGCGTATGGCGCGTCTGATCACCCGCGTCATACCGGGAATGACCCGGCCGGTCCTCCGTCACCTCCGGGCGCCGATGGTGAGCCGCGGGGTGGTCTCGGCGGTTGCTTCTCTCTGTGGCGAGGGAGCTCCCGTCGCCGCCGTCGTCTCGAGCCGGGTCGACGAGGCATGGTGTGCACTCCCCGCCCGGCGCCGGCTGCTGTACGTCACGGATGACCTGGTCGCGGGTGCTGACATGCTCGGCCTGCCGCGTCGACGGCTGGAGCGTGCCGAGAGGGCCGCGGTCCGGGGCGCCGACGCCGTCGCCGTCGTGTCACCCGGCCTGCGGCAGCGGTTCGCCCGGGACGGAATCTCCGCCGAGATCGTTCCCAACGGCTGCGCCCCGGACGTCTTCGCCGACGTCGACTCCGTGGCACCGCCCGAAGGGGTGCCGCTCGAGCGGCCGATCGCGGGGTTCCTCGGTTACATCAACGATCGGATCGATCTGGCGCTGCTGGAGGCCGTGGCCGATACCGGGTGTTCACTGCTGATCGTCGGGGCTCTCGGGGACGGCTTCCAGTCGCCACGCTTTGCGACTCTCACGGCCCGCAGGAACGTCTGGTGGGCCGGCCCCCGCCCGTACCCGGACATGCCCTCGTTCATGCGTCTCATCGACGTCGGACTGACACCGTACGCCGACACCCCGTTCAACCGGGCCAGCTTCCCGCTCAAGACTCTTGAGTACCTTTCCGCGGGCCGAGGGGTCGTGGCGACCTCCTTGCCCGCCACGAGATGGCTGGACACCGACCTGATCGCGATTGCCGATGAGCCGGGGGCGTTCGCTGAGAGGGTGAGGAGGGCTCTGGCGACGCCGCGGACGGAAACGCTCGCGGCCCAACGACGGGCGTTCGCAGAGCGTCACAGCTGGCGGCGACGTGCCGACCGCATGGCGGAGCTGCTGGGTCTCACCGGGACTATTACGGACCGAACCAGCGCGTCGTCGAGGTCCGTACCTGTCCCGTGGGATGGGTGAATCGCCAGACGGTCCCGCACGTTCCAATCATGATGCCGAGCGCGGTCGTGTAGGTCGAGTAGGCCATCACGTCGAACGTGTAGGCGAGGAACAGGGCCTGCAACTGTACGGCGACAAGGACCAGGCAGAGGTGCCGGTCCTCCGGCGTGGACGAACGACGGAACGCGATCGCCGCCAGCGACAAGGCGACGAGATGCAGCATCGCAAGAGCCGCCATACCGATGATGCCGTTTTCCAATGCCGTGCGAAGCCACTGGTTGTCCAGGTACTGGTACATCGGAGGAACCCACGTGCCGGTACCCCGGCCCCACCATGGTCGTTGGGAAAAGTAGTAACCAACCATGGCGTAGCGCTCGGTTCGTGACGTGATGCTGGGATCGTCGCTGGCATCTGCGAACAGGTTGATCAGCGTCCGGCCCAGCGATGGGGAGGCTGCTGCTAGGACCCCGAAGATGACGACGCCGAGAACCAGCGTGTTGTAACGCTTACGCCAGGTCCATAGCGGCATCAACACCAGAGCCGCGATCGCCACCGCGATCATGCCCGAGCGCGAGATCGTCTCGAGAATACCGAGGGTTATGAGGATGGCGGCGAGAGTGTATTGACGCCGGCGCCTGGAACTTTCGGCGTACGTCGCGAAGTGGATGGCGATGGGCCACGCCAGGGACAAGGTGCCGCACAGTTCCAGGTAGTGCGTGGTCGTGGCGGCGACCCGTACCCCGCCGCCCCGTTCCTGCAGTCCGATGAGCTCACCTGACTGGAGGCCCGGAATCTGCAGGTACTGCACGGGGTCCACGGGCAGTACCTGCTGCAGCAGCCCCACCACCGACATGAAGGCGCAGCACCAGACGAAGACCCGCAGGACCAGGCGGAGCCGGTCCCAGTTCGCCAGGCCGTCCGCGGTCATCAGGATGGCGCCGAAGAACGCGGCCGTAGCGAGTAGAAGACGGTCGGCCGCATTCGCCTCCATCGTCGTCAGGCCTCGTACGAAACCGACGGCGTAGGAGATGAGGAGAGACAGCGAGAAGATGAGCGTGGCCCACCGAATCGGCTGAGGACCGGACATGGCGAGTCGGGGGTGAAAGCGGGACCCGATCCACCAAGCGAACATGAGGGCGCAGAGGATGACGGCGGGCCGACCGATGTCGGCGCTCGTGCTGGGCAGGATGAGCAGCGACGGCAGGATCGTCAGCAGGCAAAGCATGACGGCGAAGACCAGGGCTGCGTCCAGCGACCCTTTCCTCCGCCGCGTGGCGTAGGTACGCTGACCGGCCAGCGCGGGTTCGAAATCGGTGAGTTGGATGCCCGGCGCGCTCAACGCCGGTTCCCGCCCTCGTCGTTCAGATTCCGGCGCAGGGTCGGCAGCACGATGGTCGGGTCACTTGGCACCTCCGATGCAGGTGTCGGTCGGCGCGTGGCGGGCTGGAGGGCGGTTTGAGCCCCTCCGCGCGGAGGGATGCTGGCCGGAACCCGGGTGCGGACCGTCTCACCGTCGTTGCCGCCCGCCGGCGCCCAGTGAGGCGGTTGGACCGCACGGGTCGACTCGTCGTCGACCTCGTCGGCCGCCTGTCCGTCCGCCGCCTGTCGCCGCAGCCGACGGCGTCGCAGGAGGGCATCCCCGCCGATCGTCACTCCACACATGATCAGCATCCCGGTACCGAAGACCGCGATGATGGCGCGCTTGACCTTGCCACCCGGACGCTTGAGATTCTCCCCCTGGTCGAGCCGTTGCACCGTGATCAGGTCCTGGCTTCGCACCCGGTACTGGGTCTGCAGCGCGAGGGCGCTTTCGCGGTAGCGCGTGATGACGGTCTCGGTGGTCTGGATGGCCTGTGCCCGGCTCTCTCCGATCACCTCAATGGTGGCGCCAGCTACGGGGTCGCCAGAGGTGATCTTGAAGCTCGTGCTGTAGCCCTCTCGTTCGAGCCGGTCCAGGAAGGTCTGGTCGACAGTGGTGTAGTTGGCGGCCTGGCTCAGCGCCTCGAGCCCGAGCAGGTTCCAGGGGTTGACGGGGAACTTCCTCGCTTCCTCCGGGTCCACGGACGTCTGGGGTGGAATGAGCTGGACGTACGACGTCAGCACGTAGTCCGCCTCCACCGCCGTCGCGGTGAAGCCCGTGCCGGCGATGGTGAGCAGGAGGAGAGGCAGCGTCATGTACCAGCGCCGCATCATCACCTTGGTGGCGTCCCAGAAGTCCACGTGATGTCTCCTCCGCCGGCCGCGAGTCCCGCCGCCCCTCCGTCGATGTGGACGACGGTGCGGCCCAAGCCAACAAGCCGACGCCCTAGCGCCCAAACATTAACGATGCCGGCTGATCCGAGTCATCCCCTGGATGGGTCGACATCCCCGCTTTGCGCCGCTACGCGCCGTCGCGGATGTCGGCATTCCGACCCCGGCCGGCTGGACATTGCAAAGGTGTGGGATGCGGGCTCGATGGGTTCTTAGAATCGCGACCAGTTGACCAGCGACGTACGGAGAAATATGAGCCGCGCAGGGCTGAAGATTCTTGTCTATCCCCACGCGATGGCGCTCGGTGGCAGCCAGCTCAACGCGATCGAGCTTGCCGCCGCAGTCCGCGATCTTGGTCACCAGGTATCCGTGATCAGCGAGGGCGGACCCCTGGTCCAGCGGGTACGGGAGTTGGATCTGCCCCACCTCATGTTGCCCGAGCGGCGCCGCCGCCCCTCCCCGCAGGTCGTCCGTCAACTTCGACGCCTCGTCGCCGAGCGTGGTGTTGACGTCATACACGGCTACGAGTGGCCGCCGGCCCTCGAGGCGGCGGCCGCCACCTTTCCGACCGGCAGGGCCGCCGCCGTCTGTACCGTCATGTCGATGGCGGTGGCGCCCTTCATACCCCGCTCCATGCCGCTGGTCGTAGGCACGAGGGCGATACAGGAGCGGGCGGCGGTGAACCGGCCCGGGCTGGTTCATCTCATCGAACCGCCCGTCGACCTCGTACACAACGGGCCGGATCAGCCCGTCGATGCGTTCCGGTCGGCACACGGCCTGCAGGACCGGGACGGCGTGGACATCGGGGTCGTCTGCCGTCTCGTGCCTGAGCTCAAGCTCGAGGGCGTCCTCACGGCGGTGGACGTGGTCGGCGATCTCGCGCGGGAGCTTCCGGTCCGGCTGGTGGTCGTCGGTGACGGCGCCGCCCGCGACATGGTGGAGGATCGAGCCGCGAAGGCAAACGCGAAGGCAGGCCGCCGTGCGGTGGTGCTCACCGGCGAGTTGTTCGACCCGCGGCCGGCGTATGCCGCCGCCGACATCATGCTCGGCATGGGGGGCTCCGCACTGCGCGCACTGGCCTTCGGCCGTCCGTTGGTGGTGCAGGGGGAGCGGGGCTTTTGGGAGCTACTCACTCCAGGCAGCTGTGACCTGTTCCTTCAGCAGGGCTGGTACGGGGTTGCCGACGGCAGGGGCGGTGCCGAGCGGCTCACAGGGATCCTCCGGGACCTGATCGCCGACCCCGCACGCCGGGCCTCGCTCGGGGCGTACGGCCGCCGGCTCGCCGAGGATCGCTTCAGCCTGGCACGAGCCGCCGGCATTCAGGAGAACATCTACCATGAGGCGCTTGCCGAGGCGCGAGCGGGACGGAGCGTGCTCGCCCAGAGCGGCGAAGGCTTCCGCTCGCTGACGGGCGTCGTCGCGCACAAGGTGGGCCAGCGTTATCGGGCCTTGCGGGGCACCCGAGCCGCCGAGGATTTCAACCAGGTCGCGCTCGCCCAAGCGGCGCTGACGAGGAACGGATCCTAGACCGAGGCCGGTGCGGTGTCGGGAGCGACCTCGGGGCTTCCCACCGTCCGCAACGAACGGACAGCGTCGCGCATCCCGTACAGCAACAGCCCCAGCGCGGTCGCCGCCGCCAGACCTGCCACCAGGACGGCAACCAGGTCGCTCGCGATCAGATGCGTGGCGAGCAGTGCGGCGCCGCCGACGCCGAGGGCGGCCAGCACCGGCTTCGCCAGTCGACGGCCGAATGCGCCCGGCGTCACGCCGGTACGCGCCAGCTCGTACAGGTAGACGGGCGCGACCACGAAAGCTCCCACGGCGAGCGCGCCGGCCGCCGCGCCGGACCCGCCGCCCAGTCGCGCCCCCGTATACAGCGCGGGTACCAGCGCGACCAGCCAGACCAACTGCACGGTGAACACCACCCGGGTGTTCGCCAGCACGACGAAGTAGTCGTAGACCAGTTCGAACATGATGCGCAGCGCGGCCAGCAGGCCGAGCCAGGCGAGCGCTGCAGCGGCCGGCTGCCACACCTGCCCGTACACCAGGGTGATGAGCGGCTCGGCGGCGCCCGCCAGCACCACACAGGCGGGCAGGGTCACTGCTGCCAGCAGGCCGCCCGTGGACAGGAACGTCGCCCGCATGATCGGCGGGTCGTGCTGCAGGCGGGCCAGGAGTGCGGGCGCCACGGACCGGACCGGTAGGGAGAACATCGTCGCCGGCCAGTTGGAGAGGTTGGCGGCGAGGACGTAGAAGCCCAGCGGCACCGGGCCGAGGACCACGCCCACGACTATCTTGTCCACATTGGTCGACGCGAAGACGACGATGCTGGAGCCGGCCAGCGGCAGGCCGAAACGCAGCAGCGCCCGGGCCCGCCTGGAGTCGAACCCGAACCGCAGCGAGCGCGGCGCGAAGGCGATGAAGAGGGCGGCGCCGACGATCGATCCGGTGAGCTGCCCGATGGCCAGGCTCATCGCACCGATGCCGGACAGCGCCAGCGCCACAGAGACCAGCGCACTGGTCCAACCGGCCACCTGGTCGGCCACCATCTTGCGGTCCTGCCGGAAGGTGCGCTGGAGCATCGCCACAGGCGCAGCCGCGAGGCCGCTGACGATCACGCTGAACCCGAGCACACGGACCACCGGCGTGGCGGACGGGTCGCCCATCGCGGCGGCGAACGCCGGCGCGCCGATGTAGCAGCCCCCGCAGATCAGAGCGCTGGATACCACGGATATCGTGGCGACCGTTGGCGCGATCTCCCGGGGATCGCCCGGCCACCGGACGATGGCCAGGCTCACCCCGAGCTCGTTGAAGCTGAGCACCGCGAGCAGCGCCACGGTCGCCACGGCGAAGGTGCCGAACTCGTGCGGACCCAGGAGCCGCGCGAGAACGATGCCGATCGCCAGCGTGCTCAGTTTGCTCACGGCGGCGCTCGCGAAGCTCCACCCCAGGGCCCGGCTCGCGCGGGAGAAGAGCGAGTCGTCCTCGCCGACGCCGAGCCTCACCCGGCCAGCCCCCGGAGCCGCACGTGTGTCTCCTCTCAGCTGCCCGGCGTGAACACCACGTCGACCCAGTAGTTGTGGTTGACTCCAGAGACCGGGAAGCCCCCACCGTACTGGTAGGAGCCACCGCCTGCGGGCACCCGCAGGGGCGCGTTGGTGACGCCGGCGGAGAATCCGTTCACGTCCACCGCATAGTGGCCGCTGGGGGTCGAGTACGACACGACGTACGGTGTGTTCGCGGTGATGGCGACCGGCGATGAGAACAGCATCGTCTGCCAGCCGGAGTCCGTCTCGCCGACGAACCTGCCGGTCGCCAGCAGGGCGCCGCTCGATGACCACAGCGACCCAGTGTGGGTGCCTGTGTTGTCGACCCCCTTGTAGAAGCGCACTCCGTTGACCGAGCCGGCCACGTCGGAGGAGAAGCGCATGCCAACCTCGATCGCCGCCGGATCGTTCCAGTTCGGGTTCACCGGCGTCGCCGTGTCCGCGAACACCGTCACCGCGCCCACCGGCACGGTCGGCTGCGGCGGTGGTGGGGAGGCGACGAATAGCGGCTCGACCCAGTAGTTGCTGCTGCCCCACGTACTGGTGGGGAAGGCGTCCGATCCGTACACGTAGACGCCGTTGCCGCCGGCGGGTGCGCTCAACGGGCCGTTCGTCCAGGTGCTGGAGAACAAGCCACTCGTCACGGCATAGTTGCCGCGGGGCGCGAAGTACGAGGCGACGTACGTCGTGCCCGCGGTCACCTGCACCGGTTCGGCGAAGTACACCGTCTGCCAGCCGCTGCCGGACTCGTTGACGAAGGCCGCCGTGGCGAGCCGCGCGCCGGTCGACGACCACAGGCTTCCGGTATGCGTGCCGCCGTTGCCGGTGCCCTTGTAGAAGCGCACGCCGATCAACGAGCCGTCGGCGGCCGAGGTGAACCTCACGCCGACCGAGACCGCACCGGGGTCCTTGACCGCTGCCGTGGCGGGCGTGTCGGTTGGCGAGAACAGCGTGTGGATCGTCGTGTTCGCGGGGTCGGTGGTGAACGACCAGATCTCTGGCGTGCCCATCGCGTTGCCGTTGGGGTCCGACGCCGTAACGCTGGCGGTGAACCTCTGCCCGGCAGACAGCGCCACCGGCGTGAAGGTCGCCGTCTTCGCCGTGCCGTCGTAGGAGACCGATCCGCCGACGGCGCCGTCGCCACTGTCGGTCAGCGTGAACTGCAGCGTGGCCGGATCGATCGGCTTGGTGAAGGTCGCGGTGAGCGCCGTCGAGACGGGCACGTACAGGGCGCTCGGGGTGGGCGTCACCGTGGTGACGTCGGGCGGCGTCAGCGTGGACGAATCGAACAGCACATCCACGTAGTAGTTCGTGGCCTTGTACGACCGGACGGGGAACTGGCCGGGACTGCCGTAGACGCCGTTGCCGCCGGCCTCGTGATCGCGCGGAGCTTTGAGCGGTGGAGCGAGGTGGTCGGCGTAGACGAAGGCCCACGGGTCGGCCGCGTAGCGCCCTGCGGGCGCGGTGTAGGAGGCCACGTACGTGGTGCCGGCAACGACCGGGACCGCGGTCGAGAAGAGCAGCTTCTGCCAGCCGGTTTCGGTCTCTCCGGTGAACGTGCCGGCGGCCAGCAGGTCACCGTCGGCCGACCAGAGGCTGCCGGCGTGGGTGCCGTTGTTTCCGAGGCCCTTGTAGAAGCGGACACCCTTGACGAACCCGTCGATCAGCGGCACCACCTTGACGCCCAACTCCGCGCCGCTGGTGTCGTTCGCGGCCGGATGTCCCGGCACCCGGTCGCCGAAGAGGGAGGTGGAGCCGGCGAGGGGAATCTGTCGAACCGTCGTCGTGCCGATGTTCGCGCTGTCGTCGGTGGCGCGCACCTGCACCGTCGACGAGCCGTCGCCCGTGGCGTGGTAGCTGTAGGACCAGGAGTCGGTCCCGGTGGCCGGATGCCAGGTCGCGCCGTCGTCGGTGGAGACCTCGATGCCGGCCACCACGCCGCCGCCGCTGTCACTGGCGGTGCCCTGCAGGGTGATCCTCGTGCCGTTGGCGAAGCTTGCTGCGGCGGCGGGCGAGACAATACCCGCGGTCGGGCCGACCGTGTCGGTGGACGCGGTGGCGGCGGCCAGGCCGCTCATCCGCGTTGCCGGCTGCACCCCCATGTCGGCGAACAAGTTGACCGTGGCCTGCTGGATCCGGGCGTCGGCCGGGGTCACCGGATCGAAGCCACTGTCGTGGTTGGCGTCGAGGCCCCAGGCGTACTGCACCGTGCCGGCGCCGAACACCAGAGCCCCGCTGGCCGCGCGGTAGAGCGTCAGATGGTGGGTGGTGGTGCCCGGCGTCACCTCGTTGCCGAAGTCGCGCAGGTACTCCGGGGTCTCGCCGGTCGTGGTGGACAGCCGGATGAGCCCGGCCGGCCGGAACCCGTTGTCCAGGTCCTCGTCCGACTCGTACCCGATCGTGTGCGGTGCCAGCGTCGCCGTCTGACCGGCGCTGAGATTCGCCACGGACGTGTTGCGCCAGAGGCGGTTCCGGCCCTGCCCGGCCGGCACCTGCAGCGCCAGGTCGTCGCTGTTGGCCATGAACGCCGTCCCGGTGAGTGCGTTCTCCGGACGCCCACCGTCCGACGGCGGGCTGAACCGTGGGTCGCGCCAGGTGCCGGTCCACTCGGGCGACGGGTCGCTCTTCGTACCCGCCCAGGTCTCCTTGTAGCAGACGAGCGTCCGGTGCCCGGTGTTGCTGCCATCCTTGCTGGGCTCCCACCGGGTCTTCCAGTAGACCTCGTTACCGCTGAAAAAGGCCAGGCTGGTGCCGGCGTCGCGGGCGGCCTCGACGTCGGCGCGCTGCGGGCCCGACCAGTACTCGTCGTGCCCGACCGAGAGGAAGACCTTGTGATTCCGGATCAGATCGCCCCGGCGGTCAGCATCGACGTCGGTCGTGTAGGTGACGTCGTACCCGTTCCGCTCAAGGAACCGGATCATCGGGTACTCGGTGCTGAACAGGAAGTCCCGGCCGGCGAGAACCCCGCGGGTGGCGAACGGCCTGTTGTAGCTGAGCTTGGTGGCGCGCCCGTTCGGGCCCGAGTAGAAGTTCGTGCCGCCGTAGCTGTTGTACGCCTGCCAGGTGGCGTCCGAGGTCTTGAAGATCAGGTCGGACGTGCTGCTGTCGTCCCGGACGACGAACGTGATGTGGCTGGCACCCCCGGTGTCGGTGCGGGTGAGCAGAGCGATGTAGACGCCGGAAACCGCGGTCGACGGGACAGTCCACGTAGTCGAGACGGCCCAGGTGCCGCAGTCGAAGATCTGCGTGGCAGGGTCAGTCACACACGGCGTTTCCTGGTTCTGCGCGGGGAAGGTGCCCGGCAACGTGGCCACCCTGCGGGCGCCGTTTCCGCCGTAGTAGCCCAGGCGGTAGATGTCAACGGTGTACTGGTGCTCTGCCCTGATCTTGAAGCTGACCGATTCACCGACGTTGGCGCTCATGTCGGCTGCGAAGCCCTGCAACGTCTCGTCCCCGGCGCCATCGATGTCCCAGACGCTGGCGGGAGTACCGGTCTTGCTGTTCTCGCAGACCACTGGGTTGGGTAGACATGTGGCCGCGGACGCCGCGCGCGGGGCGCCGGCGGCCAGCCCGGTCGCGAACAGCGCACTCGTGACGGCGAGGGCCACGGTGGATCGCACGGTCCGACGAGGCGGCACCGATCCGAACCGTCGGGCTGTTCTCACTCCCGCTGTCTGGTTCATCTGCTGCCAGCCCTCCGCCGGAAAGTGATTCAACTCCTGCACCGGGGAAGCCCCCGTCCCGGCGAATGACTTAGCGTGACCGTAGTGAGATCCTCGTCAGCTTGGCAACTGCCCGTTGAACCGATTTTCACGCCAAGTGGACAGGCCAGTTCGGCCGCCCAGATCAGGCAGGGTGGATGTGTGTCGCCCGTACAGACACCAGAACGAACACCGCCTGTCCGATCAGCGACGACACCGCTGTCGGCTTTGGACAGAAACGTTTTCATTCTGGTTGGGCCGGATCATCACTCCTCGAGGGCGGACCCCAGCGCCTCGGCGACGCGCGCCTGCTGGTCCGGGGTGATCTGTGGGTAGATCGGCAGCGACAGGATCTCCGGCGTGACACGCTCGGCGTTCGGGAACGACCCACGCCCGTATCCGAGTTCGGCGAAGGCGCCGGTCAGGTGCACCGGGACCGGGTAGTGGATGGCCGCACCGACGCCGGCCGCGTGAAGTCGCGCCAGCACGGCGTCGCGGCGGGCCGGCGTGCCGTCGCCGGGGATCCGGACGCAGTAGATGTGCCAGACGTGCTCGTTGCCGGGCAGCGTCACCGGGCGCACCACGTCGAGGTCGGCCAGCAGCTCGTCGTAGCGGGCGGCGGCGGCGCGGCGCCGGGCGTTCCAGTCGGCGAGCCGGGCGAGCTTGGCCCGCAGCACGACCGCCTGCAGGCCGTCGAGGCGGCTGTTCATGCCGACCACGTCGTGCGCGTACTTCTTCAAGCCGCCGTGGCCGCCCAGCGTGCGGACCGTGGTGGCGAGGCCGGCGTCGGCGGTCACCACCGCGCCGGCGTCGCCGTACGCGCCCAGGTTCTTGCCCGGATAGAAGCTGGTCGCGGCGATGCCGTCGGCGCCCGCACCGCGGCCGTGCCGGGTCGCCCCCTGGCACTGCGCGGCGTCCTCGACGATCGCCACGTCCCGTCCGCCGAGCCCGGCGCGGACCTGCTCGACCTCGGCGAGCTGGCCGTACAGGTGAACCGGGGCGATCGCCCGGGTGGCCGGTGTGACGGCGGCGAGTGCGGCCTCGACGTCGATGAGGTACGTCTGCGGGTCGCAGTCGACCAGCACCACCCGGCCACCCGCGCGGGCGACCGCCTCGGCGGTGGCGATGAACGTGTTGGCCGGCAGGATCACCTCGGTACCGGGGCCCACGCCGACCGCGCGCAGCGCCAGCTCCAGGGCGTCGGTGCCGTTGGCGACGCCGACGCAGTGCGGCACGCCGCTGAACGCCGCGTACTCCTGCTCGAACGCCGCAACCTCGGCGCCACCGATGAACGCGGTGTCGGCGATGATCCGCTTGAAACCGGTCTCGACCTCCTGGGCCACCTCCGCGTGGGCGGCGGCCAGGTCGACGAGCGGAACATTGCCCATGTCTGTCAACTCCTCAACGGTGCCGTCAGCTCGGCGGGAAGGTCGGCGGTGCGTAGCTGGCGGGCCGGGATGCCGGCCCACACCTGCCCGGGCGGGACGTCGCGCAGCACGACCGAACCCATGCCCACGAGGGACCAGGCGCCGACCGTGACGCCCTCCCGGACGAGCGCGCCGGCACCGAGGTAGGCGCCGCGCTCCAGCACCGCGCCGCCGCCCAGTCGAACCCCCGAGGCGATGGTGGCGTAGCTGTCGACCCGGTCGTCGTGCGTCAGCACCGCCTGCGGCATCACCGCCACGTGGCTGCCGACCGCCACGTCGGCGGTGAGCACCGTGCCGGCCAGGAGCACGCTGCCCGGCCCGACGGTGCATCCGGCGCCGACCTCCGCGGCCGGGTGCACGACGGTGGCGTACCGGTCGGTCGGCAGGTGGAGGCGCCGGACGATCCGTTCCCGTACCACGTAGTTGCGCGAGTTGCCGACGCAGACGACCACCGCGGCGTCGGGCATCCCGGCGACCACGTCGAGGCCGCCGAGCACGGGTAGCCCGGACCGCTCCGTGCCGTGCAGGGCCGGATCGTCGTCGACGAACCCGCGGAGCCGCCACGTGGGGCGCAGCCGGTTGGCCGCCAGCGCCGCGGACGCCGCCTCGCGGGCGAAGCCGCCCGCGCCGACGATGACCAGGTCTCTCATCCCCGCGCCAGTGCGTGCAGGACGCCCACCACGTGGTGCTGGTCCTCCTCGGTCAGCGCGTGGTGCAGCGGCAGGATCAGCGAGTCGCGGGTCAGCCGCTCGGTCACCGGCAGTGGCGCCGGCCGCACGTCCGCGTACGCCGGCTCCAGGTGGGCGGCCATGATCCCCCGGCGGGCGGAGACGCCCTGGCGGGCCAGCTCGGCGAGCACCTCGTCGCGTCCGGCGCGGAACGCCGGGGTCAGCAGGACCCAGAAGGACTGGTAGTTCGTCCGCCCGTAGGCCGGATCCCGGACCGGCAGCACGCCGTCGATGTCGGCGAGCATCTGCTGGTAGCGGGCGGCGAGTGCCCGGCGCTGGGCGACCAACCCCGCGAGGCGGCCAAGCTGGACGATCCCGACCGCCGCCTGGATGTCGGTCATCCGGTAGTTGTAGGCGGTCTCCAGGTACGCCTCGAGGACCGGCTGGGCACTGGCGTGCCGGTCGGCGGCGGAGATGTTCATGCCGTGCTCGCGCAGGCGGCGCAGGCGGGCCGCCAGGTCGACGTCGTCGACGGTCACCATGCCACCCTCGCCGGTCGTGATGATCTTGCGCGGGTGGAACGACCAGGCGGCGATGTGGGCGCCGGCACCCACCGGCTGCCCGTACGCGGTCGATCCGGCGGCGCACGCGGCGTCCTCGACGAGTCCGACGCCCCAACCGTCGGCGGCCCTGCGCAGCGCGGCCACGTCGAACGGCACGCCTCCCTGGTGGACGGCGATGACCGCCCGGGTCCGCGGGGTCCGCACCGCGTCGACGGTCTCGACGGTCAGGTTGCCGGTCGCCAGGTCGACGTCCGCGAAGACCGGCGTCGCGCCGACGTATCGAACCGCGTTCGCGGTGGCGATGAAGGACAGCGACGGCACGATGACCTCGTCGCCCGGGCCGACGTCGAGCACCACGAGCGCCAGGTGCAGGGCGGTGGTGCAGGAGCTGACGGCGACGCCGTGCCCGGCCCCGACGACGGCGGCGAATTCGCGTTCGAAGCGGGCGACCCGCGGCCCCTGGGCGACCCAGCCGGAGCGGACGGCGTCGGCGGCGGCTTCCGCCTCCTCCTCACCGAGCAGGGGAATCATCACCGGGATCCGGCGCGCCTGCGGCTCCGCGGCCCGTACATCGGCGGGGCTCGCCGGCTGACTCGTCGTGCTCACCGGGAACTCCGCCACCAGTCGACGAGGCCCTGCAGGCCCTCGTGCAGGCCGATCCCGGCGCGGAAGCCGAGCTTGTCGGCGGCCGCGCTCGTGTCGGCGAGCCGGCGCGTCACGCCGTTCACGGCGCGGGCGGGACCGTGCTCGGGGACCAGGTCGGACTTCATGACCTCGCTGAGCGCCCGGGCCAGCTGCTTGAGGCTGGTCTCGGTGCCGCTGGCGATGTTGAAGATGTCATCGGTGACGTCGGCCCGCGCCGCCAGGATGTTGGCGCGCGCGATGTCGGCGACGTGCACGAAGTCCATGGTCTGCAGGCCGTCGCCGAGGATGAGCGGCGACGTGCCGGACTCGATCCGCTCCATCCAGCGGATCAGCACCTCGGTGTAGAGGCCGTGGATGTCCATCCGCGGGCCGTACACGTTGAAGTAGCGCAGAGCCACGTAGTCCAGCCCGTACATGCTGTGGAAGCTGCGCAGCATGCCCTCGTTGAACGCCTTGGCGGCGCCGTAGAAGGTGTCGTTGTTGTACGGATGGTGCCGCTCGGTGGTGGGGAACTGCTCGGCCAGCCCGTAGACCGATGCCGAGGACGAGGCCACCACCTTGCCGACCCGCTCCGCGGCGGCCGCCTCCAGCACGTTGAACGTGCCGCCGACGAGTACCTCGTTGGCCAGTCGGGGTTCCTCGGCGCACTGGGTGATGCGGATCGCCGCCAGGTGGAAGACCAGGTCCTTGCCCCTGGTTACCTGATGGACGAGCGCGGCGTCCCGGATGTCCCCCTCGACGAGCCGGACTGGCCCGTTCTCCAACGCCCATCCCAGGTTGGCGCGCCTGCCCCGGACGAGGTTGTCCAGCACGACGATCTCCGCCGCCCCGCCCCGGACCAGTTCGTCGACGACGTGCGAGCCGATCGTGCCCGCACCGCCGGTGACGAGGGCTCGTGCGCCCTCGATCTGTACGCCCGTCACGCCAGGTGCCCCTCACTCAACTTGATCATCCGTCCGCCCTGCCCGAGGCTGCGTGAAGCGGCCTCCAGGATCTCCAGCACCCGCAGGCCAGCCCGGCCATCGGTGAGCGCCGGTGCGCCCGTGGTGATCGCCCGCGCGTACTCGTCGACCATCGTGCGCAGCGCCTCCCTCTCGGTCAGTGCCGGCGCGACCATGTCCCCCGAGCGGTAGGAGATCAGCATGTCACGCCGTTGATCCGCGCCCAGTTCCTCGCGGGTGGCCACGTCGACGCCCCGGTCGAACACCGACAACCGCTGGCTCGGGTTGAGGTCGTCCCAGACGATGGTCCGTTTCGAGCCGCCCACGATGGTGGTGCGAATCTTCACCGGGGAGAGCCAGTTGACGTGTAGGTGCGCGACCGCGCCCGTGTTGAGCTGCAGCGTCAGGTAGGCCACACAGGCGCGGCCGGCACCGATGCCGTCGGCGCCATGCGCGGCGACAGCCGTGGGGTGGACACCGGGCGGCAGAACGAAGTCGATGATGGACAGATCATGTGGGGCCAGGTCCCACATGACGTCGATGTCCTTCTGCACGAGGCCAAGGTTGATCCGCACCGAATCGAGGAAGTGCAGCTCACCCAGTTCCCCCGAGTGCACCAGCTCACGGATCCGCAGCACGGCCGGGGTGTAGCAGTACGTGTGGTCACACATGAGGGTGAGCCCTCGGCGCTCCGCCTCCTCGACCAGCCGCCGCCCCTCGTCGTAGGTGGCGGCGAGCGGCTTCTCCACGAGCACGTGCTTGCCGGCCTGCAGCGCTGCCAGTGCCACCCGCAGGTGCGTGCCCGCGGGCGTGGCCACGGCAACCGCTTGCACCTCCTCGTCGGCGAGCACCTCGGCGAGGTCGTCGGAGGCCCGGACCTTCGAGTACTCACCGAGCACCGATCGTGCCCGTCCAATGTCGAGGTCACAGAGCCAGCGCAGGCGGAACGAAGACGTGGCCATGAAGTTGCGGACGAGGTTCGGGCCCCAGTAGCCGGCACCGATCACAGCGACGCCGACGGGCTCGTCGGGCGTGGCGGGCTGAGCAGTCACGGGGATCCGTTCTGTCGTCGAGCGGGGCTTCGTCGGCCGGTCCGGGTGATGACCTGCACTGGCGGTCACGCGTCTCCACAGTGAGCGCCCGGCCTGCCCGCACCAGGGATCCTCGGCAAGCTAACGATCGCCGGTGAGAGAGTGCGAGGGCATTGACGGATTTTGGTCAGAGCCGATGGGTACGCCGGTACGTTCGGCTGTCGTCGCCTCTCCTCCTGGTCGGCGCTGATCCACTGTCGGTGGGGGCTGGACGATGACCGGCCTTGTCCGGACCGTCCGTCGGTCCGTTCCGCCGTCGGACGGCGGGTGGTGGGCCGGCACGCGCGGACCTGCGACGTAGGCTGCTGGGCACACTGCCAAGAGAGGGACGAGATGAGGGATGCCTCCACGCCGTCGCCGGACGGCGTGTTCGTGGCCGCCGGCGCCGACGTCGACCCTCGGGCCGTGATTGGACGCGGTACCCGGATCTGGCACCTCGCCCAGATCCGCGAGGAAGCCGCGCTCGGCCGTGACTGCAACGTCGGCCGGGGTGCGTACGTCGGTCCCGGCGTCCGCCTCGGCGACAATGTCAAACTGCAGAACTACGCCCTGGTCTACGAGCCGGCCCGGCTGGGCGACGGGGTGTTCATCGGGCCCGCGGCGGTGCTCACCAACGACGAATTCCCCCGGGCGGTGACTCCGGACGGCTGCCTCAAGGGCGATGCCGATTGGACGGCGGTAGGCGTCACCATCGGCGAAGGGGCCGCGATCGGCGCCCGGGCGGTCTGTGTGGCGCCGGTGACCGTCGGCCGCTGGGCCCTGGTCGCCGCCGGCGCAGTGGTGACCCGTGACGTGCCCGACTTCGCGCTGGTGGTCGGCGTGCCCGCGCGCCGGGTCGGCTGGGTCGGCCGCGCCGGCAAGCCGCTCGTCGCCAAGGGCGACGGCCGATGGGTGTGCCCGGATTCCGGGGCCGGGTACCAGGAGGCCGACGGCCGCCTGATCGAAACCTGAGCGAGCTGCTCGCGGGTGGTCGCCCGGCGGCTCACCGTCGCTGCTGCCGGGGCAGCACCACCTCGCGCAGGATCAGCTGGAGGGCGGCCACCGTGGGGATGGCGATCAGCGCGCCGACCACGCCCATCAACGCCACCCCGAGCAGCGCGGCCAGCAGGGCGGCCACCTCGTTGACCTCCACCGAACGCCGCATCACCTTCGGGTAGATCAGGTAGTTCTCCACCTGCTGGTAGATCAGGAAGAAGACCACGCAGGCGATGCCCTCCGGCAGCCCGGTGGCGAACCCGACCACGCTCACGATCACCGCGCCGAGGGTGGCGCCGATCTGCGGGATCAGGTCGGTCACCGCGACCACCACGGCCAGCGCGAACGGGTACGTCAGCCCGACGACCAGCGCGAAGACGAAGGTGGTCGCCCCGGCCAGCACGGCGATGCTCAGCGCCCCGACCATGTACGCCCCGACCTTGGCCAGGATCTCGTCGCCGATCAGCTGCACCCGCTGCCGGCGCGAGCGCGGCACCAGCGCGTACCCGAGGGCGCGCAGCTTGTCGAAGTAGGCCAGGAAGTAGATGGTCAGCACCAGCACGGTGAGCGCGCGGAACAGCGTGCCGAAGACCAGCTGTGCGCCGCCGAGCACCCCGCCGAGCGCCCGGCCGATGGTGTCGGCGTTCGCCGCCCCCTGCACCCGCTCCATCACGTCGTACCGCTCCACCAGGTCGTTGACCGCGTGGTTGCGGCGCAGCTGCTCGACGTAGCTGGGCAGCTGGTCGATGAACTGCCCGGTCTGGGTGACCACCGGTGGTACCAGCGCCACCAGGCCAGCCGCGATCAGCAGCACCACGGTGAGCGCGACCACCGCCACGGCCAGGCCGTGCGGCAGGCCCCAGCCGCGTAGTCGGACCACCGCCGGGTTGAGCCCCACCGCCAGGAAGAGCGCGATGACCACCAGGACCAGGATGCCGCCGGCGTTGCGGATGCCCAGATAGACCGTGTACGCCAGCAGCACCCCGAGCGCGCCGGTGAAGCCGGTCAGGAAGCTGCTCTGGCGCAGTGGGCGGCCGGGCCGGCCGAAGCGGCCCGACGCGGTGGCCGCCGGGCCGGGCGCCCCGAAGTCCGTGGGGTCCTCGTCGGGGGACGCGGTCCGCTCTCCGCCGGTGGCGGTGGAGCTGGCGGGCTCAGGTATCGCTTCGTCCCGGGGCACGCCCCGCCGCGGTTCGTCCCGTGCCACCCGACCTCCCCGGATCGCGTTCCGGCGGGCACGACCGGAACTGCCGGACCGTCCCGTGGCGTGGCCCGGGCGGCCCCCTTGTCCGGAGGGTAGTGGTCGACAGGTGCCCGGGCCAGCCCTCCGCGTGGCGGCCCCGGTCCGGCACCCTCACCCCGGGCGTCGATCCCGCCGGGGTCTCCGGATCTCCGGGGAGGTCGGGCGGCCGAACAGGGGTACGGGTGCGGCCGGATCGGGCCGGGCTCGACGTCGTCGGCCGGCGACCGGACCGACCGTTCCGACCTCACGGGTCGGAACGGCCCCGGTCAGTCGGACTCGACGGTGACAGTGCTCGGCTTGGCGCTGCGCTCGTCGGTGGTCGGCTTGGTCGGCCGCTTGCCGTTCTCCCCGGTGCTGGTGATCTTCGTCGGGGCGGCTTCCCGGCCGCCGTTGCCGGGCACCGCCGCCACGGTCGGCTCACCGTCCACGCCGGCGTTGGCCGTGCCGCCGTCGACGGTGGTCACCGGCTCCGCGACGGGCTTGGGCCTGGACGCCCCGCCGTTCGGGCCGGCGACCGGCTTGGCGCCCTCGACGGCAGGGGCGGGGGTCGGCTTGGCGCCGTCCGCGACGGACATCGGGGTCGGCTTGGCGCCGTCCGCCGCCGGCCCGGACCCGTCGAGCGTGGGTATGGCCGCCGTGCCGGTCACCTTCCGCAGTTGGAGCTCGGTGATCTGCCGCTGCACCTCGTCGTGCTCCTGCCGGGCCTGCCAGGTCTCCTGCCGCAGGTCGGCGAGCTGCTGCTGGGCCTGCGCGATCTCCAGCATCACCTGGGCCAGCTGCTGGCGGCCCGCCGCCGCCTCCTGCTGGGTCGCGGCGAGGTGCTGCTGGGTGGTGGCCAGGTGCTGCTGGGTGGTGGCCGCGTACTCCTCGAACTGGCGGCGGGAGGCGGCCACATGCTCGTCGGCCTTGCGGCGCTTGTCGGCCGCGTCCGTCTCGGCCCCCTGGAGCAGCTCGGCGGCCTCCACCTCGGCCCGCCGGCGCATCGTCAGCGCGTCGGCCTCGGCCGCCCGGCGGACCCCCGCGGCACCCGACTCGATCTCGTCGCGCCGGGCGGTCCACTCCCGCTCCAGCTCGTCGTGCCGGGTCGTGTGCTGGCGTTCCAGCTCGTCCGACCGGGTCTTGTGCTGCTTGTCCAGCTCGTCGCGGCGCTTGGCGTACTCCTTCTCGGCGGTGGCGTGGCGCTGGGCCAGCTCCCGGTCGGCGGCCTCCCGCCGGCCGTTGACCTCCTTCTCCACCCCGGCCCGCCAGGCGCCCAGCTCCTGCTGCGTCTGGGCCCTGGCGTGCTGCACGTACGCCTCGGTCTCGCTGCGCATCCGCTGCACGTACGCCTCGGTGTCGGCGCGGTTGCGCTTGGCGGCCTCGGCGGCCTCGGTGGTCAGCCGGTGCGCCTCCTGCCGGGACCGGCCGCGGGTGCCCTTCGCCGCCTCCTCGGCGTCGTCGACGATCTGCTTCGCCTCCTGGAGGGCCTTGGCGTGGGTGGCCCGGCCCGCCTCGGCCGCCGATTCGGTGAGCCGCTTGGCCTCCTGCTGGGCCTTGGTGTGCACCTCCTTGGCCGTGTCGCGCAGCTGGGTCGCCTCCTGCTGGGCCTTGGCCAGCGCCGCCTTGGCCGTCTCGCGCAGCCTGGTGGCCTCCTGCTGGGCCCGGGTGTGGATCTCCTTGGCCGTGTCGCGCAGCTGGGTGGCCTCGCGCTGGGCCTTCTTCAGCGCCTCCTGGGCGGCGTCGCGCAGCCGGGTCGACTCCTCCTGGGCGGTCGTCCGCAGCCGGGTCGACTCCTCCTGGGCGGTCGTCCGCAGCCGGGCCGACTCCTCCCGGGCGGTCGTCCGCAGCCGGGCCGCGTCGTCCTTGGCGCTCTTGACCGCGGCGTCCGCCTCGGCCTTGCGGGCGGCGGTGTGCCGCTCCTCCTCGGCGCGCCGGGCGGCGAGCGCGATCTCGAAGTCCTTGAGTGCCTGGGCGGCCTGCTCGCGGGCCTCGTCGATGATGTGCTCGGCGGCGGCGCGGCGCGCCTCGATCTCTCCGTTGGCGGCGGCGAGGATCGCGTCCGCCTGCTCCTCGGCGAGGGCGAGGATCTGCTCGACCCGGGGCCCGAGGTGTTTGAACGAGGCCCGGTCCACCACGCCCACCTGCTTGCGCACCTGGGCGAGGTCCCGCTGGAGGTGCTCGACCTGGCCGGCCAGCTTGTGGATCTGCGTGTAGGCCTGTTCCCGCTCGGCCGTCAGGGCCGCGATCTCATGCTCCGCGCGGGCGACGTACCGGTCGACCTGTCGTTTCTCGTACCCCCGCAGAGCGGACTCGAAGCTGGGCTCCGTCGTCACTTCCCCGCCGAGAGCGAACAGTTCCTCGCCGTGCGACATGCCCCCATCCTCACACGCATCCGGCCCTCCTGGGGCGATACGGACGCCCCGGTTGGGATGTACTTCACTGGTGCCGCGCGGGTGGATGTCACGTGGTGGGAAACGACTACGGCGCGGGGCGGAACCGGTCACCCGGTGTCACCCCGCGCCGTGGCTCATGCCCCGTCGGTGCGGTGGGTCAGCTGGCCGTCTCCGCGGTCGTCCGCTGCTCGGCGTCGGCCTTGGCCGGCTCCGGCTTGGCCGCCGCGGCCGGCTGCTGGGCCGGCAGGCCCGGCACGATCCCGGCGAGGCCGGAGAGCATCTGGCCGAGCTGGGAGGTGACGGCATTCTTCTGTCGGGTCAGGTCCTCGACCTCGCGGCGGGCCGCCTGCGTGGTCAGGTCCGCCTCGGTGTGGGCCTCGGTGAGCAGCCGCTTCGCCTCGGCCTTCGCCTCGTTGAGGGTCTTCTCGGCGAGCGCCTTGGCCTTGTCGACGGTCTCGTTGGCGGTGCGCTCCGAGTCGACCCGGCGGGCCTCGGCCCGCTGCTCGATCTCCTTGGCCCGCTCCTGGGCGGCCCGGGCCCGCTGCTCGGCCTCGCCGACCAGCTTCTGGGTCTGCGCGACCTGGGCGGCGTGCCGCTCCGACTCCTCGCGCTCGGCCTTCTCCCGCCGCTCGGCGAGCTGCAGTTCGAGGGCCTGGAGGTCCTTGTCCCGCTTGTCCCGGGCGTCGGTGAGCAGCTTGGTCGCCTCGGCCCGCTTCTCCTCGGCCTCGCGCCCGGCCTTTGCCCGCTGCTGGGTGATCTCCCGCTCGGCGGTGGCGCGCAGGGTGGCCACCTCGCGCTCGACCGTCGACTTCAGCTCGGCCACCTCGTGCGCGGTGACCGTACGCAGCTGCTTGGTCTCCCGGTCGGCGTCGGCGCGCAGCGTGTCGGCCTCCCGGCGGGCCTGCACCCGGACCTCGGCGGCCTCCCGCTCGGCGGCGGTACGGGCGCTGCCGGCCTCGCGCTCGGCGGTGGCCTTCATCGCGGCCGCCTCGGCCCGGGCCTTGTCGGTGATCTCCCGCGCCTCGAGGCGTGCCGCGGAGAGGATGCCCTCGGACTCGCGCTTCGCCTCGTTGCGGTGGTCGTTGGCCTGCTCCTCGGCCAACCGGAGGATCTGCTCGACGCGGGTGCCGAGACCGGAGAGGGTCGGCCGGCTGTTCTCCTCGAGCTGCTTGCTGGTGTCGGTGAGCTTCTGCTCGAGCGCGGACTGCCGCTGCTCGGCCTGGCGGAGCCGACGCTGGGCGTCGTTCATCCGCTGCTCGGCTTCGGCCCGGGCCTGCTCGGACTGGGTCAGCGCGGCGGTCATCCGACCGATGAAGTCGTCGACCTGGTGGGTGTTGTATCCGCGCAGGCCAACGGTGAAATCTGGCTGCGAGTTCGCGTTATCGAAGAACGCGAGAGGAGAGGACTGCTGCTGGGGCATTGGGACATACTCGCAGACCCCCCGGGGTCGTTCGCAAGAGCGGTCCCGAGCTTTCGCGTCCTCTTTACATGGTCAACTTCGGGGTGCCCGGTGGACCGGACCAAACGGCGATCTTGGCAGGTCCCGGGCGGGACGGGCGTCACGCATGGTGAGCGGGAAAGGGCCGCGGGACGATGCCCGCGGCCCTTTCTCCGGCGTCACTCGAATGGGGGTACGGCGGCCGTGTGGAAAGGCAATGGCCGGTCACCGCAATGGACATCCCGGCCTCCCCCGGACGGCTCAGTGCCCCCGGAACCGGTTGATCGCGGTCTCGTGGCGAGAGCGCAGCTCGGCGTCGCGCACGCCGAGCCCGTCCGTGGGGGCGAGGCAGCGCACGCCGACCTTGCCCTGGTGGGCGTTGCGGTGCACCTCGTACGCGGCCTGGCCGGTCTGCGCCAGCGGGTAGGTCTTCGACACGGTCGGGTGGATCTGCCCCAGCGCGACGAGGCGGTTGGCCTGCCACGCCTCGTGGTAGTTGGCGAAGTGGCTGCCGACGATCCGCTTCAGGTGCATCCACAGGTAGCGGTTGTCGTACTGGTGCTGGTAGCCGCTGGTGGAGGCGCAGGTGACGATGGTGCCGCCGCGCTTGGCCACGTAGACGCTGGCGCCGAAGGTCTCCCGGCCCGGGTGCTCGAAGACGATGTCCGGGTCCTCGCCGCCGGTCAGCTCGCGGATCCGCTCGCCGAAGCGGCGCCACTCGTCCGGGTCCTGGGTCTCCTCGTCCTTCCAGAACCGGAAGCCCTCGGCGGCCCGGTCGATGACCAGCTCGGCGCCCATCTTCCGGCACAGCTCGGCCTTCTCGGGTGAGGAGACCACGCAGACCGGGATCGCCCCGCCGTTGAGCGCCATCTGGGTGGCGTAGCCGCCCAGGCCGCCGGAGGCGCCCCAGATCAGCACGACGTCACCCTGCTTCATGTTCGCCCCGTGGTGCGAGACCAGTTGCCGGTACGCGGTGGAGTTGACCAGGCCGGGGCTGGCCGCCTCCTCCCAGGTCAGGTGGCGCGGCTTCGGCATCAGCTGGTTGGCCTTGACCACGGCCACCTCGGCGAGGCCGCCGAAGTTGGTCTCGAAGCCCCAGATCCGCTGCTGCGGGTCGAGCATGGTGTCGTCGTGGCCGGCCGCGTCCTCCAGCTCCACCGACAGGCAGTGCGCGACGACCTCGTCGCCGGCCTTCCACTTGGTCACGCCGGGGCCGGTGCGCAGCACCACGCCGGCCGCGTCCGAGCCGATCACGTGGTACGGCAGGTCGTGCCGGCGGGTCAGCTCGGAGAGCCGGCCGTAGCGCTGGAGGAACTTGAAGGTGGGCAGCGGCTCGAAGATGCTGGTCCACACCGTGTTGTAGTTGATCGCGCTGGCCATCACCGCGACCAGCGCCTCGCCCGGGCCGAGCTCCGGGGTGGGCACCTCCTGCAGGTGCAGCGCCTTGCGCGGGTCCTTGTCGCGGGTGGCCATCCCGTCGAACATCCGGGTGTCCTCCGCGCGGACCACCACGCCCCGGTAGGTCTCCGGTACCGGCAGCCCGGCGAGACCGGCGAGCTCCCGCTCCGGCTGGTCGGAGCCTTCCGCCGCCATGATCGCTTCGAGGATGTCCTGCACGGTGACCTCCCGTTCGTCCGCACCCACGCCGGGGGCACGGGTGCTGCCATCGTCGGCGCCGGTGCGACCGACCGCCATGTCGGCAATCGACACATCCGGCACCGGTCGCGCTCCTGTGGGCCGGAACGTTACTGAACGGTAGCTAGGGCCGGAAGCCCTCTGTGAAAAACTGCATTGGCCGATGCGTGGAGGTGTCCGTGGGAACGGTGAACCGCGCACGGCCGCACGCTGTCCCGTCGACTGGGACGCCGCCCGCCGCCCGCCGCCCCGCCCGGCACGCGGCCGGTCAGCCGCGGCGGTTGCGGCATGTCGCGCTGTCCAGCGGCCCGGACACCGCGACATGCCGCGATCGGCGGGCGGAGGCGCCGGTCAGTGGCCCCTGGCGGCCGGTTCGACCAGCTCGACCAGCACGCCGCCGGCGTCCTTCGGGTGCACGAAGTTGATTCGGGAGTCGGCGGTGCCCCGCTTCGGGGTCTCGTAGAGCAGCCGGACGCCGCGCTCGCGCAGCGCCGCGCAGGTCGCGTCGATGTCGGCCACCGTGTAGGCCACCTGCTGCACGCCCGGGCCGCTGCGGTCCAGGAACTTCGCGATCGTCGACTCCGGGGTCAGCGGGGCGAGCAGCTGCACGCAGCCGCCCTCGGTGGTCGGGCCGACGGCCAGCATCGCCTCGCGGACGCCCTGCTCGGTGTTGGTCTCGGTGTGCACGCAGCGCATGCCGAAGGTCCGCTGGTAGAAGTCGATCGCGGCGTCCAGGTCGGCGACCGCGACCCCGACGTGGTCGATACGGCGCAGGCCGATGTCTGTGACGAAGTCGGCAGCGGGCTCGGCGGGGGAGTTCTCAACCATGGCGCTAGTCTGACCGAACAATCGTTAAGGCGTACAGGTCGGCACCCCCCTCGGAGGCAGGCAATGGCTTCGGTGATCGTCAGCGGCGCGCGGACCCCAATGGGTCGCCTGCTCGGCAACCTCAAGGACCTCCCGGCGACGAAGCTCGGCGGCGTCGCGATCAAGTCGGCGCTGGAGCGGGCCGGCGTCGCCCCCGATCAAGTGCAGTACGTGATCATGGGCCAGGTGCTCCAGGCCGGTGCCGGGCAGATCCCGGCCCGTCAGGCGGCCGTCGAGGCCGGTATCCCGATGTCCGTGCCGGCGCTGACCATCAACAAGGTCTGCCTCTCCGGCCTGGACGCGATCGCCCTGGCCGACCAGCTGATCCGGGCCGGCGAGTTCGACATCGTGGTGGCCGGCGGCATGGAGTCGATGACCAACGCCCCGCACCTGCTGCTCGGCCAGCGCTCCGGCTACAAGTACGGCGACGTCGCGGTCAAGGACCACATGGCGCTGGACGGGCTCAGCGACGCCTGGGACTGCTGCTCGATGGGCGAGTCCACCGAGCGGCACGGCGCCCGGCACGGCATCACCCGGGAGGAGCAGGACGCCTTCGCGGCGGCCAGCCACCAGCGGGCCGCCGCCGCGCAGAAGAACGGCCACTTCGCCGACGAGATCACCCCGGTGATCATCCCGCAGCGCAAGGGCGACCCGCTGGTGATCAGCGAGGACGAGGGCATTCGCCCGGACACCACCGCCGAGTCGCTGGGCAAGCTCCGCCCGGCGTTCGCCAAGGACGGCACCATCACCGCCGGCAGCTCCTCGCCGATCTCCGACGGCGCCGCCGCCGTGGTCGTGATGAGCAAGGCCAAGGCGAAGGAGCTGGGGCTGACCTGGCTGGCCGAGATCGGCGCCCACGGCAACGTGGCCGGCCCGGACAACTCCCTGCACTCGCAGCCCTCGAACGCGATCAACCACGCCCTGAAGAAGGGCGGCCTGAGCGTCGCCGACCTCGACCTCATCGAGATCAACGAGGCGTTCGCCCAGGTCGGCATCCAGTCCGCACGGGACCTCGGGATCAGCACCGACAAGGTCAACGTCAACGGCGGCGCGATCGCGCTCGGCCACCCGATCGGCATGTCCGGCGCCCGGCTGGTGCTCACCCTCGCGCTGGAGCTCAGGCGGCGGGGCGGTGGCACCGGCGCGGCCGCGCTCTGCGGCGGCGGCGGTCAGGGTGACGCGCTGATCATCCACGTCCCGAACGGCGGCGAGACCCAGCAGTGAGCGATGCGGTCGACCACGTCCCGGCGGCGGCCACCGGATCGGTGCGCCGCAGTCGGGACGTACCGATGCTGGTGGAGCGGGCCCGCGCGGGTGACCCCCGCGCGGTGGCCCGCCTGATCACCCTGGTCGAGTCCGGCGACGAGGTGCTGCCGCAGGTCGCGGCGGCCCTCGCGCCGTACGCCGGTCAGGCCCAGGTGGTGGGCCTGACCGGGTCCCCGGGGGTGGGCAAGTCGACCACCACCAACGAGCTGGTCCGGGCGCTGCGGGCGCGCGGCCACCGGGTCGGGGTGCTGGCCATCGACCCGTCCAGCCCGTTCACCGGCGGGGCCATCCTCGGTGACCGGGTCCGGATGCAGGACCACGCCACCGACCCCGGCGTCTACATCCGCTCGATGTCGAGCCGGGGCCACCTGGGCGGGCTCTCCGCCGCGACCCCGCAGGCGGTCCGGGTGCTGGAGGGCGCCGGCTGCGACGTGGTGCTGGTGGAGACGGTCGGCGTCGGGCAGGCCGAGGTGGAGGTGGCCTCGCTGGCCGACACCACGCTGGTGCTGCTCGCCCCGGGGATGGGCGACGCGATCCAGGCGGTCAAGGCCGGCATCCTGGAAATCGCCGACGTCTTCGTGGTCAACAAGGCCGACCGGGACGGCGCCGACGCGACCGTCCGCGACATCCAGGGCATGATCGCCCTCGGTGAGCGCGGGCCGGGGGACTGGCGCCCGCAGGTGGTCCGCGCGATCGCCGTGCGCGGCGAGGGCATCGACGACATCGCCGCCGCGATCGACAAGCACCGCGGCTGGCTGGAGCAGCACGACGAGCTGCGCCGCCGCCGGGAGGCGCGGGCCGCCGCCGAGGTCGAGGCGATCGCGCTCGGCGTCCTCCGCGCCCGGATCGGCTCGCTGCGCGACGGTACGGAGCTGACGACGCTCGCCGCCAAGGTGGCCGAGGGCGCCATCGACCCGTACGCGGCGGCGGACGAGCTGCTCGCCCAGCTCGGCTCCTGACGGGATTGACCGCGGGCCCAGCCGGGTACAGCATCTGTCGACGTCGATCGACGGGGTGAGGGCCATGGGGGCGGACGGGATGCCGGCGGGGCTCGGCGACCGGGAGGCCCCGTGGCGGGTCGACGGGGTCGGCCCCCGGTGGTCACCGCTTCGTCTGCTGGCGCTGCTGTTCTTCGTCGGCATGCTCCTCTGCGCGTTGGGGATCGCGGTGTCAGCGGTCGGCGACCGGGACGGGTCCGGAGTCGTGCTGGGCGTGGCCGGGGCGGTCCTCTTCGCGCACCTGCTGGGTTTCCTCGCCGTGGTGTGGCTGCCGCGCCGGCGCTCCGCGCGGCACGTCACGTCGGCCCGGACTCCCGACGGCACGGTCGGCGTGCGGTTCGGCTATTCCCGCTGGGCGTACTACTGGATGACGGCGCTGCTGGTGCTCTGCCTGGCGATCGGTGCGGCGGTGGTGCTCGCCGCGGCGGCCCAGGGAGGCACGGCCGGGCGGGTGGGCGCGGTCGGCCTCGCGGTCCTGCTGGGGCTGACCGGCTGGTTTCTGGTCACCGTGCTGCGGGTGGGAGCCGGCGCGGTGACGGTCTCGCCGGCCGGGATCGCCCACCGCGGCCTGGTCCATCTGCACGTCGTCCCCTGGTACGCGGTCCACGGGGTCGGGGCCGGGGTCCGGGCGGGTACGCCGGTCATCGTGGTCGACGCCGCCCCGTCGCCGGACACCGTGGTCCGCCGGTACACCGGCTGGTTCGGCACGGCGGACGCGCGGGAGCTGCCCCGGCTGGTGGTCCGTACCCTCTGGCTGGCCACCGACCCAGCCACGGTCCTGGCCGCGCTGGCGTTCTACCACGCCCACCCGGAGCTGCGGGGCGAGCTGGCGACGCCGGAGGCGCCGCGCCGGATCGCCGAGGGGCGGGCCCGGGGGTGAGCGCGTCCACTCCGGACTCCGATCTCCTAGTACGCTCGCACCGCTCCACGGAACCGTGGGGGGAGCGAGGGTGTGGGGAGACCATGGCTGACGAGGCGACCCAGGAGCTGTCGATGACTCCGGACGTGGTGGCGGGCGGGACGACGCAGGTCTCCGACGAGGTGGTGGAGAAGATCGCGGTGGCCGCCGCCCGGTCGGTGCCCGGGGTGGCCGAGCTCGGTGGCGACGTGGCCCGGTTCTTCAACGCCGTGTTCGACCGGGTCGGCCTGGACCAGGTCGGCGACGCCCGACGGGGCTGCTCGGCGCACGTGACGAACGGCGCGGCGGTGGTCAACCTGGTGCTGGTGATCTCCGTCGGCCACCCGGTGCCCCAGGTGACCGACGCGGTCCGGGTCGCGGTGACGGCGGCCGTCGAGGCGTACGGGCTGCGGGCCGACGAGATCAACATCCGGGTGGACGACGTGGCGATGGGTGGTCCGGCGGCGCCGTCGGCCTGAGCAGGTTACCGGCCGGTACGAACATCCTTAGCGATCGTTCAGGCAGCCGTTCTACACTCGGTCTTCAGTCGAGGACTCGAGGAGGAGCTCCGCGGATGAACGCCGACGAGATCGCCGCCGGACGGGCACGCTGGCAGGCCCGCTACGACGCCGCGCGCAAGCGGGACGCGGACTTCACCACGCTGTCCGGGATGACCGTGGACCCGGTGTACGGGCCGCCCGAGGGCACCGCGTACCCGGGCTTCGAGCGGATCGGCTGGCCGGGCGAGTTCCCGTACACCCGGGGGCTGCACCCGACCGGCTACCGCGGGCGGACCTGGACCATCCGGCAGTTCGCCGGGTTCGGCAACGCCCAGCAGACCAACGAGCGCTACAAGATGATCCTCGGCGCCGGTGGCGGCGGGCTCTCCGTCGCCTTCGACATGCCGACCCTGATGGGCCGCGACTCCGACGACCCGCAGGCGCTCGGCGAGGTCGGCCACTGCGGCGTCGCCATCGACACCGCCGCCGACATGGAGGCGCTCTTCGACGGCATCGGCCTGGCCGGCGTGACCACCTCGATGACCATCTCCGGCCCGGCCGTGCCGGTCTTCTGCATGTACCTGGTCGCCGCCGAGCGGCAGGGCGTCGACCTGTCCACCCTGGACGGCACGCTCCAGACGGACATCTTCAAGGAGTACATCGCGCAGAAGGAGTGGCTCTTCGACCCGGAGCCGCACCTGCGCCTGATCGGCGACCTGATGGAGTACTGCGCCCGGGAGATCCCGCGGTACAAGCCGCTGTCGGTCTCCGGGTACCACATCCGCGAGGCCGGCTCGACCGCCGCGCAGGAGTTGGCGTACACCCTCGCCGACGGGTTCGGCTACGTTGAGCTGGGGCTGTCGCGGGGGCTGGACGTAAACGTCTTCGCCCCCGGCCTGAGCTTCTTCTTCGACTCGCACGTGGACTTCTTCGAGGAGATCGCCAAGTTCCGGGCCGCCCGCCGGATCTGGGCCCGCTGGCTGCGCGACGTCTACGGCGCCACCAGCGAGAAGGCGCTCTGGCTGCGGTTCCACACCCAGACCGCCGGCGTGTCGCTCACCGCGCAGCAGCCGGTCAACAACGTGGTGCGAACCGCCGTCGAGGCGCTCGCCGCGGTGCTCGGCGGGACGAACTCGCTGCACACCAACGCCCTGGACGAGACCCTGGCCCTGCCCACCGACGAGTCCGCCGAGATCGCCCTGCGTACCCAGCAGGTGCTGATGGAGGAGACCGGCGTGGTCAACGTCGCCGACCCGCTCGGTGGGTCCTGGTACGTCGAGGCGCTGACCGACAAGATCGAGGCCGAGGCCGAGGAGATCTTCGCCCGGATCCGGCAGCTCGGCGGCGAGGGCCCGCACCAGATCGGCCCGATGACCTCCGGCATCCTGCGCGGCATCGAGGACGGCTGGTTCACCGGCCACATCGCCGAGTCCGCCTTCGTCTACCAGCAGGCGCTGGAGAAGGGCGACAAGCGGATCGTCGGGGTCAACTGCCACACCGGCACGGTCACCAAGGAGCTGGAGATCCTGCGCATCTCGCACGAGGTGGAGCTGGAGCAGCGCCGGGTGCTGGCCGAGCGCAAGGCCGCCCGGGACGAGGCGGCGGTCAAGACCGCGGTCGCCCGGATGGTCGAGGTGGGCCGCACCGACGGGAACATGATCCCGGCCATGCTCGACGCGGTCCGCGCCGAGGCGACCCTCGGCGAGATCTGCGACGCGCTGCGCGGCGAGTGGGGCGTCTACCGCGAGCCGGCCCGCTTCTGACCCCGCCCACCCTTCCCCCCGCGATCGTGCACTCGGGCCCCGCGTCGCGTGGCATCCGCCCCATTTGCCGGGGCGGAAAGTGCACGATCGCGGGGTGGGGTGACGGGGACGGCGGGATGGTGGGTGAGCAGGGGTGAGAGTGGCAACTGTCGCCGTCGCGGTTGATCTGAGTTCGGCGGCGTCCGTGCGAGACTAGGTAACCATGAGCGACCCACGGATCACCTCGTCGATCTTCACCCGCGGCGCGGTCGACCTCAGCGCGCTGCGCACTCCCGCACCCACCTCCGCCCCGGTCCAGGCCGGCCCCCCCGCTGGCGCGCCCGGCGGTGCCGTTGGCGGCGTCACCGTCATCGACGTGACCGAGGCGACCTTCCAGTCCGAGGTCCTCGAACGCTCGCTGAACACGCCGGTGGTCGTGGACTTCTGGGCCGAGTGGTGCGAGCCGTGCAAGCAGCTCTCCCCGGTGCTGGAGCGGCTGGCCGTGGAGGGCGGCGGGGCCTGGCTGCTCGCCAAGGTCGACGTGGACGCCAACCCGCGGATCGCCCAGATGTTCCGGGTGCAGGGCATCCCGATGGTCTACGCGGTGGTCGGCGGGCAGCCGATCGACGCCTTCTCCGGGGTGGTGCCCGAGGCCCAGCTGCGCCAGTGGATCCAGGCTGTGCTCAAGGCCGGCGGCGTCACCATGGCCGAGCCGGAGGACCCCCGCCTCGACGAGGCCGACGACGCCCTGATGAGCGGCGACCTGGACGCCGCCGAGCGGGCGTACCGGAAGATCCTGGCCGAGTCGCCGGCGGACGCCGCGGCGGAGGCGGGCCTGGCCCAGGTCGGGCTGGCCCGCCGGGTGGCCGGCGCCGACCCGCAGGCGGCGCTCACCGCCGCGGGAGCCAACCCGGACGACGTCGACGCCCAACTGCTGGCCGCGGACATCGAGGTGCTCAGCGGCATGGCCGAGCAGGCCTACCAGCGCCTGGTCGGCCTGGTCCGCCGCACCGCCGGTGACGACCGGGAGAAGGTACGCCAGCACCTGGTGGGCCTCTTCGCCATCGCCGGTCCGGACGACCCCGCGGTCGCCTCGGCCCGCCGGGCGCTGGCCAGCGCCCTGTTCTGAGCACGTAGCACGCCAGCGCGGGCCGGCGTTCCGGCCGGCCCGCCCGACCACCGAGGACGGGAGCCCATGATGCGCCGGATCGCCGTCCTCGACGCGCCGACAAACCTGGGGTTGCGACCACCCACGTCCACCTCGGTCCCCGGCTGCGCCAAGGCGCCCGGCGCGCTGCGCGACCACGACCTGCTCGCCCGGCTGCGCGCCCGCGACGCCGGTTGCCTCACCCCGCCCCGGTACGACCCGGGCGACTGGCGCCCCGGCGACGGGGTGTGCCACGCCCGGGAGATCTCCGGCTACTCGGTGGCGCTGGCCGATCGGATCGGCGCGGTGATCGACCGCGGTGAGTTCCCGCTGGTGCTCGGTGGGGACTGCTCTGTGCTGCTCGGCTCGGCGCTGGCCATGCACCGCCTCGGCGAGGCGGTCGGGGGCCGGATCGGTCTGGTCTTCGTCGACGGGCACTCCGATTTCCGGCATCCCGGCAACGCCTCGTACGTCGGCGCGGCGGCGGGGGAGGACCTCGCGCTGGTGACCGGGCGGGGGCAGGCCGACCTGGCCGCCATCGAGGGGCGACGCCCCTACTTCCGGGACATCGACGTGGTGGTGCTCGGCATCCGGGCCCAGGACGAATACCGGCTCGACCTCCAGGCCGCCGGCATCACCACCCGGCCGGTGCCCGCGCTGCGCGCCGAGGGCGCGGCCCGGACCGCCCAGTGGGCGCACGAGCAGCTCGCGGACTGCGCAGGCTACTGGGTGCACATCGACGTGGACGTGCTCGACCCGGCGGTGATGCCGGCGGTGGATGCGCCCGACCCGGGCGGGATCGCCTTCGCCGAGCTGGAGATCCTGCTCGCCGGCCTGGTGGACACCCCGCACTGCCTCGGCGTCGAACTGACCGTGTTCGACCCGGACTACGACCAGGACGGCTCGTACGCCGCCGAGATCGTCAACACGATCGTGGCCGGGCTGGCGCCGGTGTCGGCGCCGGCGGCGGTGCCACCCCGGCTGCTGCCGGCGGCCCCGCCGCCGCAGCGCGTCCGGTCGGCGGGCCTGCCGGCGGCCCTCGGTGGATCCCCCTCCGGCGCCGGGGCGATGCCGGCTCCGACGAGCGGGCCGGCTCCCGCTGACCCGTCCGCCGGTCCCGGCGTGGTGAACGGTCCTCGCGTGCCTGGCGGCTCGGACCGGGAACCGGGCAACGGGCTCGCGCCGCCGGTGGTGGCGCCGGCCGCCGCGGTCGCCGTCGAGCCGATCGGCCCGCCCGCCTCCGCCGGGCCGGGCCTGCTGCGGCGGGTGCAGCCCCCGGACGAGGACGCCTCGACCGAGGAGAGGGCGCCATCGTCCGGTGACGGGCCCTCCTCGGCTGCCGGGATCGCCTGACATTCGCGCCGTGCGGGGTTCGGACCGGGACGGGGCCTGATCCGTGAGCGACGCTGAGTGACCGCGGGCGGCGCTCAGGATCTCGGCAGTGCCCGGAGGAAGCGCTCGCTGATCGGGACCGCGCTGGCGGCGCTCGACCCGCCCTGCTCGACGAAGACCGCGAACGCCACGTCGCCCCGCCAGCCGACGAACCAGGCGTGGGTGTGTGCCGGGTTGTTGTCGTACTCGGCGGTGCCGGTCTTGCCGTACACCGGGCCGCCCGGGACGTCGGCCAGCGCGCTGGCCGTGCCGGCGGTGACCACCTGGCGCATCATCGCCTTGAGCGGCTCCACCGACTCGGCCTTCAGCTGCGGGCCGGCTGCGGCGGGCTTCTCCGGCGCCGGGTCGAGCACCAGCTTGGGCTGCGCGAAGCGGCCCCGGGCGACGGCCGCGGTGGCCCCGGCCATGGCCAGCGGGCTGACCACCGTGGTGCCCTGACCGATGGCGGCTGCGGCCTGCTCGACCGGGGAGCCGTTGGCGGAGACCTTGCCGGTGAAGGCGTCGGCGCCGAGGTCCCAGGAGCTCTCCAGGCCCAGCGTCCGGGCGGTCTGCGCGAGCCCGTCGGTACCGAGCTTCGGGGCCAGCGAGGCGAAGGCCGTGTTGCAGGACTTCGCGAAGTCCGTCCGGAACGGCACCTTGCCCAGGACGAAGTCGTCGGAGTTCTTGAACGGCCGGCCGTCCACGGTGAGGTTCTTCGGGCAGTCCACCGTGGCGTCCGCGGTGACCGCGCCCCGGTCCAGCAGGCCGAGGGCGCTGACCATCTTGAAGGTGGAGCCCGGCGGCACCTGGGCGGTGAACGCCAGGTTCTCCCCGGCCGCGCCGGGACCGTTGGCGGCGGCGAGCACCGCGCCGTCGCTGATCCGGACCGCCACCAGCGCCGAGCGGCGCTTCTCGCCGCGCAGCGCGGCGTCGGCCGCGTTCTGGGTGGCCACGTCCAGGGTGGTCTTCAGCGCCTGGCCGGGTTGCGGCGCGTGCCGGAACACCTCGGTCTCGGTCGGCGGCTGGGTGCTGTCGGGCACCGGCCGCCGGATCAGCACGGTGATCCCGGGGGTGCCGCGCAGCCGCTCGTCGTACCGGCCCTGCAGGCCGCCGTGTCCGACCAGGTCGCCCCGGGCGTACCGGTCCGGGTGGGCGGCGATGTCGTCGGCCTGGGCCTCGTCGACCGAGCCGAGCAGGGCGCGGGCGAACTCGCGGGTGGGGGCGAGGTCCAGCTTCTCGGAGCGGAACTTCGTGCCGGGCAGGTCGTAGATGCGCGGCCGGATCTGCCGGTACGCCTCGTCCCGCAGCGTCACCACCTCGACGAAGGCGTCCGGATTGGCGTCGCTGAGACGTTTGGGCAGGTCGGACAGGTCGACCGGGGGCGTGATCGGCGGCTTGACCCTCTTGAACGCGGCGTCCAGCTGCGTCGTCAGGGCCGTGACGTCGGTGACCTCGCTCGGCTGCAGGCCGACCCGGACCACCGGGCGGGGCGCCACGATCGGCTGGCCAGCGGCGTCCAGCACCCCGGCCCGGGCGGCGGGGACGCGGCGCAGCGCCAGCCGGTCACCCTCGGTGAGCTGCTCCTGCATCACCTGCGGCTCCCAGATCACCTGCCACTGGTCGTCGTCGCCCTGGCGCAGCCGCACCGGCCGGTCGTACGCCCAGGTGGCTTTCCCCGGCAGTGCCCACTCGACCCGGATCGTCGCGGTGGCGACGTTCCTGGTGACCTCGGCGTCGCCGGTGCGGCGCAGGTTCGGCGGGGTGGCGGCCAGTTCGCCGGAGAGGTCCTTGATCTCCTTCGCCACCTCGGCGGCGGGCAGCCGCGCTCCGGTTGGGTCGACGAAGCCGACCGCGTCGAGGTGGCCGGAGCGCCAGCCGGCCAGGAAGGCGTCCAGGCTCTGCTCGGGTCCGCCGCGCTCCGAGCACCCGGCCAGGACGCCAGCCGCCAGCACGGTGGCGACCAGGCCCGCGAGGGCCGGCCGGACGCGCGTACGGAGGCGTCGGTGGGGGTACGAGACGGTCATGGAGCGGCACCTCCGGAGTTCGGGCTGTCCTGCACGCTAGTACGTGGCCGCTTCCCGCACCGCCCCGGCGCGACCGTACGCTGGGGGAACAGGCGGTGTGGCGGTGTGATGAACATCGCTAGTCGGGGTACTCGGCAGCCGGCCGACCACGGATCTGCAACGGGTGAAAGGACAAAGTCCCGAACCGGACGTCTGGCCGGTGGTCCGCCGACGAACGTGCGAAGCGGCAGGGCCTAGGCTGGGCGGCAGAGTGACCCACAACGCGGTGGGTCGAGGGGAGTGGCACCGATGGACCGGCGTCCGGCGATCAAACCGGGACCCGACCTCCGGCAGGCTGACACCGGCCGGGACGACAGCTTCGATTCGGCGACCGACGGGGACGGCGTCGGCCGACTCGATACAGGAGTGACCGGGATGACCGGTTCGAGCATCGACACCCTCTATGACCTCGGGCTTCCCCCGGAAGCACTGGGCGACGACGTGGAGGACGCGGATCTCGACGAGCCGGTACCCAACGCGGAGCGCCTGGTGGCCCAGGCGGTGGCGTTGGCCGGCGACGATCACGACGCGGCGACCCTGGTGGGTCGTTTCTGGCGTTTCGCGCCGGACGAGGAGCTGATCGGGTTCACCGCCGAGGAGATGCTCGACGCCGCCCGGGCGCACCGCGACCTGGCCCAGCAGCGGGTGCCGGGCGAGCTGAAGCTGCGCATCCACGAGCCGGACGCCGACCAGCACCACACCGTGATCGAGATCGTCACCGACGACATGCCGTTCCTGGTCGACTCGGTGACCGCGCTGCTCAACGCCCACCACCTCGACGTGCACCTGCTGGTGCACCCGCTGGTGGTGGTCCGGCGCGAGCCGCTCGGGCGGCTGACCGAGGTCTCCGCCGACGTGGAGCCGGACGACGCGATCGCCGGTGACCTGATCGAGAGCTGGATGCGGATCGAGATCGACCCGGTCCGCGAGGCCGGGCAGCGCGAGCAGCTGCGCCGGGAGCTGCAGCGGGTGCTCACCGACGTCCGCGAGGCGGTCGAGGACTGGCCGAAGATGCGCCAGCGGGCCCTGGCCCTCGCCGACGAACTGGCCTCCGCCCGCACCTCGGACAACCGCCCGCCAGTGCCGGAAAAGGACATCACCGACTCGGTGGAGCTGCTCCGCTGGCTGGCCCACGACCACTTCACCTTCCTCGGTTACCGCGAGTACCGGCTGGTGGAGTCCGGCGGCGAGGGCGGCGACGGCGGCCCGGCGCTGGAGGCGGTGCTCGGCACCGGCCTGGGCATCCTGCGGTCCGACTCGCCGGAGGCGCGGGCGCTGTCATCGATGACCCCCGAGGCGCACGAGAAGGTGATGGAGAAGCGGCTGCTGATCATCACCAAGGCGAACTCCCGGGCGACCGTGCACCGCTCGGCCTACCTGGACTACATCGGCTTCAAGATCTTCAACGACGACGGCGAGGTGGTCGGCGAGCGGCGCTTCCTCGGCCTCTTCTCCACCGCGGCGTACCGGACCAGCGTCCGGGAGCTGCCGGTGGTCCGCCGTAAGGTCGCCGAGGTGCTCGACCGCTCCGGCCTGAGCCAGCGCAGCCACTCCGGCAAGGACCTGCTCCAGATCCTGGAGACCTACCCGCGCGACGAGCTGTTCCAGATCAAGACCGACGACCTGTACCACGCCGTGATCGGCGTGCTGCGGATGGCCGGTCGCCGACAGCTGCGGGTCTTCCTGCGCCGGGACGCGTACGGGCGGTTCATCTCCTGCCTGATCTACCTGCCCCGCGACCGGTTCACCACCCAGAACCGGCTGCGCATGCAGGACATCCTGCTCCGCGAGCTGAACGGCGTCGGGGTGGACTACACCACCCGGGTCACCGAGTCGATGCTGGCCCGGGTGCACTTCATCGTCCGGACCGATCCGAGCAACCCGCCCGGGGAGATCGACGCCGACCTGCTCGCCGAGGAGTTGGCGGACGCCACCCGGCTCTGGGACGACGACTACCGGCTGGTGCTGGAGCGCAAGCTCGGCGACGAGCAGGCCAAGCACCTGTTCAGCCGGTACGCCGACGCGTTCCCGGAGGGCTACAAGGACGGGCACACGCCGTACGAGGCGATGAAGGACCTGGCCAAGCTGGAGCTGCTGGAGGAGCCCGGCCAGCTGGAGATGCACCTGTTCCGCAAGCAGCTCGCGCCGCGGACCAACGACCACGGCCAGGCCGACGTCGACGAGACCATGGACGTCCGGTTCAAGGTCTACCGGTACGGCGAGCCGATGATGCTCTCCGCCGTGCTGCCGGTGCTGCACTCGCTCGGCGTCAGGGCGGTCGACGAGCACCCGTACGAGGTGGACCGGGTCGACGGCCGGGTCTTCCTCTACGACTTCGGCCTGCGCCTGCCCGAGGCGCACCAGGAACTGGCCGAGGTGCGCCCGCACGTGGAGAACGCCTTCGCCGCGGCATGGCGGGGCGAGGCCGAAGTGGACGGCTTCAACGAGCTGGTGCTCCGTGGCGGCCTCACCTGGCGGCAGGTGGTGGTGCTGCGGGCGTACGCGAAGTACATGCGCCAGGCCGGCACGGTCTTCTCCCAGGACTACATGGAGCAGACCTTCATCGCGTACCCGGGGATCGCGGCGCTGCTGGTCGAGCTCTTCGAGACCCGGTTCGCGCCGGGCGGGTTGAGCGCGGAGGCGCGCCGGGAGCGCAGCGACGAGCTGGTCACGGCGATCGGCGCCGCGCTGGACGACGTCGCGAGCCTGGACCAGGACCGGATCCTGCGGTCGTACCTGACGTTGATCCAGGCCACCCTGCGGACCAGCTTCTACCAGAAGCGCGCCGGCGGGCGGCCCAAGCCGTACGTGGCGTTCAAGCTGGACCCGCAGGCGATCCCGGACCTGCCGGCGCCGCGACCGAAGTTCGAGATCTTCGTCTACTCGCCTCGGTTCGAGGGCGTGCACCTGCGGTTCGGGCCGGTGGCCCGGGGCGGGTTGCGCTGGTCCGACCGGCGGGAGGACTTCCGCACCGAGGTGCTGGGCCTGGTCAAGGCGCAGATGGTGAAGAACGCCGTGATCGTGCCGGTGGGCGCCAAGGGCGGCTTCGTGCTGAAGCAGAAGCCGGGGGACCGGGACGAGGCGGTCGCCTGCTACAAGGAGTTCGTCGGCGCGATGCTCGACGTCACCGACAACATCGTCGCCGGTGAGATCGTGCCCCCGGTCGACGTGGTCCGGCACGACGCCGACGACCCGTACCTGGTGGTCGCGGCGGACAAGGGCACCGCGACGTTCTCCGACATCGCCAACGAGATCTCGGCGGCGCACTGCTTCTGGCTGGGCGACGCGTTCGCCTCCGGCGGTTCGGCGGGCTACGACCACAAGAAGATGGGCATCACCGCCCGCGGCGCCTGGGAGTCGGTCAAGCGGCACTTCCGAGAGATGGGCCACGACACCCAGACCCAGGACTTCACGGTGGTCGGGGTCGGCGACATGTCCGGCGACGTGTTCGGCAACGGCATGCTGCTGTCGGAGCACATCCGGCTGGTGGCCGCCTTCGACCACCGGCACATCTTCCTCGACCCGGGTCCGGACGCCGCCACCTCGTACGCCGAGCGGAAGCGGCTGTTCGACCTGCCCCGGTCGTCCTGGGAGGACTACGACCGTGAGCTGATCTCCTCCGGCGGCGGGATCTACCCGCGTACCGCGAAGTCGGTGCCGATCTCGCCGGAGGTCCGCGCGGCGATCGGCCTGGACGACGACGTGACGCAGCTGTCGCCGCAGGAACTGATGAAGGCGATCCTCACCGCGCCCGTCGACCTGTTCTGGAACGGCGGCATCGGCACGTACGTCAAGGCCTCGACCCAGACCAACGCGGAGGTGGGCGACAAGTCCAACGACGCGATCCGGGTGGACGGCAGGAGCATGCGCTGCCGGGTGGTCGGCGAGGGCGGCAACCTGGGCTGGACCCAGCTCGGCCGGATCGAGTACGCCCTCACCGGCGGGCGGATCTACACCGACTTCATCGACAACGCGGCCGGGGTGGACTGCTCCGACCACGAGGTGAACATCAAGATCCTGCTCAACACGGCGGTCGCCGACGGCGAGCTGGACATACCGGCGCGTGACGAACTGCTCGCCGAGATGACTGACGAGGTCGGCGAGCTGGTGCTGCGGGACAACTACGACCAGGCCCGCGCGATCAACAACTCGCAGGCCCAGGCCGGCTCGCTGCTCCCGGTGCACCGCCGCATGATCAACGAGTTGGAGCGGTCCGGTCAGCTCGACCGGGCGCTGGAGGCGCTGCCGCCGGACGAGGAATTGGCGGTCCGCACCGAGTCCGGGCTGACCGCGCCAGAGTTCGCGGTGCTGCTCGCGTACGTGAAGATCGTCCTGGAGCGGGAGATCCTGGCCGAGGGGCTCGCGGACGAGGAGTGGACGACCGACGTCCTGGTCAACTACTTCCCGACCCCGATGCGGCAGCGCTTCGCCGACCGGATGGGCCGGCACCGGCTGCGCCGCGAGATCGTCACCACGGTCCTGGTCAACGAGGCGATCAACCGGGGCGGCATCTCGTTCGTCTTCCGGGTGGTCGAGGAGACGGCCGCCTCCGCGGCCGACGTGATCCGGGCGTACGTGGTGGTCCGCGACGTCTTCGGGCTGAAAGAGCTCTGGGACGCGGTCGAGGCGCTGGACAACAAGTTCTCGCCGGAGCTGCAGACCAGCGTCTACCTGGACACCCGACGGCTGCTCGACCGGGCGGTGCGCTGGCTGGTGACCAATCGGCGCTCGCCGATCGATGTGCCGGCGGAGACCGCCCGGCTGCGGGCCGGGGTGGCCCGGCTCCTACCCGACCTGGAGGAGCGCTTCTACGGCAGCGAGCGGGAGGCGCTGGCGACGCACATCGACTCGATGACGTCCAAGGGGCTGCCGCGTGAGCTGGCCGAGCAGGCGACCCGGCTGATGTACAGCTTCGGCCTGCTGGACGTGGTGGAGACGGCGACCGCCACCGGGCGGGACGTCGGGGAAGTGGCCTCGGTCTACTTCGTCCTCTCCGACCGGTTCCGGGTGGACTCCCTGCTGTCGAAGATCTCACTGCTGCCGCGGGAGGACCGCTGGCAGACGCTGGCCCGGATGGCGCTGCGCTACGACCTGTACGCCGCGCTGGCCGCGCTGACCGCGGAGGTGCTCGGCTCCACCCCGGACAGCCTGCCCCCGCACGAGCGGGTGCAGGAGTGGGAGCAGTCGAACGCCACCTCGATTCACCGGGCCCGCCGGGCGATGGGGGAGTTCGACGAGTCCCGGGCCGACCTCGCCGCCCTGTCGGTGCTGCTGCGCCAGATCCGCACCCTGGTGCGGACCTCCGCCGCGGCCTGAGCGGTACGCCGACGCGCCTCCGGTGGGACCGACGTCCCACCGGAGGCGCGTTCGCGCGTCACGAGGTGATCGTGGCGAAGACGACGATGTTGTTCAGGTAGCTGCCGGCGGCCTGGTCGAACTGGCCGCCGCAGGTCACCACCCGCAGCCCCGGCCTGTCGTTCGGGCCGTAGACCGACTCGGTGGGGAAGGTCGTCTTCGGGTACGACCGCACGTCGTCGACGGTGAACGTGGCCGTCGTGCCGTCGGCCCGGGCCACCGCGATGGTGTCGCCCTTCGTCAGGGCCCCCAGCTGGAAGAACACGGCCGGACCGAGCTTCGCCGAGTCGACGTGCCCGACGATCACCGCGTTGCCGACCTCGCCCGGGCTCGCCCCGGGCTCGTACCAGCCGGCCTTCTGCGCCTGCTCAAGCGGAGGGACCTGGACGGTGCCGTCCGGGTTGATGCCGAGCGACATGATCTCGGCGGCGACGCCGATGCGGGGGATCGAGATGGTGGTGGGGGCGGACCGGGCCAGGGCGGCCGGCCCGGTGACCAGGCTCGCGTCGGGGCGGGTCTCAGGGCTCGGTGCTCCGGTGCCCTCGGTCGAATCCTGGACGGTGGTCGGTACGGCCTCTGGCCCGGTCGGGTCCGGGGCGGTCGGTACGGCCTCCGGCCCGGCCTGGGCCGCCGGCTGCGGGGGCCGCGGCGCCGGGATGGTCCGCAGGGACGCCCCGATCATCCCGGAGCCCGCCATGGCGAGCAGCACGACGACGGCCGCGCCGGCGGCGCGCCACGGTCTCCCGTGACGGCCGCCGGCCCGTGTCGCCGCCAGGTCAGACGAGCCCATTGGCCCGACGCCGCCGCAGCAGCAGCATGCCGCCCAGGGTTGCCGCACCGATCATGCCCGCGCCGCTGGCAGCCATGCCCCGGTCGGTGCTGGTGGTGGTCATGCCACCGTCACCGCCATCAACGTGGCCGCGCGGCATGCAGTCATCCTTGCGGTCGTGGTCCTTGCGGTCCTTCTTGCCGTCGTGGTCCTTGTTGTCCCAGTCCTTGTTGTCCCAGTCCTTGCGGTCCTCGTCCTTGCGGTCCTCGTCCTTGCCGTCGTGACCCTTCCGGTCGTCGGCCTTGTCCGAGTGGTCGTCGGCCATGCCACCGCCTTGGCCGTCGGCTTCCGGCTGCCAGGCTTCGCCGCCGTTTCCCCAGTCCTTGCCGTCGTGGTCCTTGCCGTCGTGGTCCTTGCCGTCGTGGTCCTTGCGGTCGTGGTCCTTGCGGTCGTGGTCCTTGCGGTCGTGGTCCTTGCCGTCGTGGTCCTTGCCGTCCCAGTCCTTGCCGTCGTGGTCCTTGCCGTCGTGGTCCTTGCCGTCGTGGTCCTTGCCGTCGTGGTCCTTGCCGTCCCAGTCCTTGCCGTCGTGGTCCTTGCCGTCGTGGTCCTTGCCGTCATGGTCCTTGCGGTCCCAGTCCTTGCGGTCGAAGTCCTTGCGGTCCCAGTCCTCGTGGTCCCCCGCGCAGAACTCGAGGAGCTGGACCTGCGGCTTCGCGACGGCCCCCACGTACTCAGCGTTCGCGCCCGCGTACGCCGCCCCGGGCGAGAACAGCAGCAGGGACGCGCCGCCGAGAGCGGCACCCGCAACGAGCTTCCCGAGCATCTTCCTTGCCATGATTTGCGTCACTCCATCCCTATTTATCCTGAGCCCGACGATGGTCGAGCTACGCCCGACGTTAGACGGTTTCGGGGCATATCCGGGGAAAGATTCGTGTTTCAGCGTCTACCGACGGTTAGCGGCATAGGAGTGTTATGCGGCTTATGCGGCCTTAGCGGTCTTCGGGACCTTCGGGGATGGCGCGATCCGCCGTGGCCTACCTGCGCCGCGAGTACCTGCCGGGGCGCTGGGCTGCCGTGCTCCGCCAGCCTGGCCGTCTCTGCCGGCAACGGGCCGCAGAGGTACTGCCTGTTGGACTGTTATCCCTTGTCCTGAATCGGCGCTCGACATTGAAGTATTGCTATGGAAGCGCTCCCATTCGACGACGAATGCAGGTGCTTCGACCGAATGGCCAGCCGACCTGCGACGGGCAACGCCCGTAACGGCAACAACCCGGCCGGCGGCCCGCCGATCTCCGGGGGTCTGGTTCTCCGCCCAGTTCCAGGAGCTCATGCGCGACGCCTACCCGCCGCTCTCCTGAGCCGGCGGCCGGCCCACCCGCCGCAGCGGGAGTGCGGCACCGCCGCGACGGGGCCCCGACCGTGCATCGATCGCCAGGGGCGCCCAGTCCTCCCCGGCGGAGTCCGGCGCCGGCCCGGCGCCCGCCGGGTAGGTCAGGGGACCGTGCGCTCTATCGCCGCCCGGCCCAGCTCGGCCAGGTCCCGGCGGGCCCGTTCCAGGTTCTCCGGTGTTAGGTCCTGGCCGCGCGCCATGACCAGGTCCTCCGGCTCCCATGGCTGTTCAGCCCCGGTACGGATGTTGTCGCCGCCGGCCCCGGTGCCGGTACCGGTCGAGCCGGTGCCGGCCGCGTACGGGTCGCCGAGGATGTCGGGCGTGCCGGTGTCGGCCACCGCGCCGTCGGGCTCCGCGAAGGAGGGGGTGTCCCGGTCGGCGCCCCCGCCGGTCATCAGCTGCGGCACGGTGGTCTCGTCGTCCACCGCCGCGGCCGCCTCGGGGCTCTCCTCCAGCGGCCGCTCGCGGCCGAGGTCACGATCCGTCATGCTGCTGCCCTCCTGTCCCGTTCGCTGATCCCCTCGCGTACCCCGCAGCGGCGGGGCCATTCGCGGGCGGGCCGGCACAGCGCCGCTGAGCGGGCTCCGGGCGGCTCGTGACGCGGCGCGGGCCGGTTCAGCGCGGCTCGACACTCGGCGGGGCGGGCGGCTCGGCCGGGCGGAGCCACTGCCAGGCCAGCATGATCAGCCCGAAGACGAGCATCACCAGGCCGGCCCAGAGGGTGATCCGGACGCCCTGCGCCTTGTCGATCTCCGACTGCCCGTCAACGAGCCCGACCAGCCCGACGATGACCCGGCGGATGTCGAACAGCCGGGCGGCGGCCGACCGCTTCATGCTCAGCCGAAGGCCGCCGCCGTCCATACCCCGTCGCACGTCCGTGGGGCGCGTTGTTCCCCCGGATGCGCGTTTTCATGCCGGTCCGTCCCGTGGATCAGCGCCGGGCGCGCGGAACGCCCCGGCCGCACGCGCGGCCGGGGCGTCCGAGGGGTGGTCAGCGGCCCAGGACCCGGTCCAGGAAGTCCCGGTACTGCCGGACCGCCACCCGCAGCTGCTCGGTGTCCGACTCGCCGGCGCTCTGCCAGCCGCCCAGCTTCTCCTTCTGCGTGGCGAGCGCCTCCGACAGCGCCCCGATGGCCTCCTCGACCAGCGACTGCGCCTCGCCGACGGCCGCGCGCGGGTCGTCCACGAAGCGGAGCTGGACCTCGCGCCAGCGGTCCCGGAAGCCCTGCGCGGCGTCCGCCTCGAAGAGGGTGGCGGCGTGGGTGGGGACGTTGGCGCCGGCCGGGCGGGCCGCCTCGGCGACCCCGGCCGTACCCACCGCGCCGGCCGCGCCGACACCCGCCGCGCCGCCCTCCGGGGCCTCGGCGTCCGGGTCGACCATCGCCGGGGTCGCGCTGCCGTATCCGGCCGCGCCGGCCGCCGGTGCGTCGTCGTCGCCGCGCAGCGCCGTGACCGTCCCGTCCGGGCCGTGCCCGGCCGCCCAGCGGTCCGGGTCGTGGATCCGGTCCGCCGCGGTCGGGTCGGCCCGCTCGTCGTCGAACGGCTCGGTCCGCCCCGGCGCGCCGTCGCCCGGCCGGGCGGTGTCCTCGCGCCGGGCGTCCCGCTCGTCCTCCGGCCGCCCGCCGGCCAGCGCCGACGCGGCGACCGCGTCGCCCACGGTGGTCGCCCCGAAGGCGGTCGGCAGCGGGCCGGGCTCGTGGAACTCCGCCCGGCCGTCGCCGTCCCGGTCGGCCGCGCCGTCCCGGTCCACCGCCTCGTCCCGGTCGGCGATTCCGTCCCGGTCGGCGTCGCCCGCGCGGTCGGCGTCCCGGACGTCGTACGGGCGGGTGTCGTCGAGGTCGTCGACCGGCCGGTCGGTGACCGCCGGATCGTCGAAGGTGCCCCGGTCGTCGAGCACCTCCTCGGGCACGTCGGCGTGCCCGTCCCGGTCGTGCCGGCCGGTGTCGTCGGCGTCGACCGCGTCCGGCGGCGGCACGGCCACCGGCGCGGAGCGGACGACCTCGGGTTGGTCGTTGTTGACCTGCTGCTCTTCCTGGCGCATCGCGACTGTCTCCTCAGCGGCTCGTGGCGTCGTGCGGGCTGTCCGGGTGGCGCTGCTCCGGCGGGCGGTTCCCGACCGGTTCCTCGCCGAGCAGGTCGGCGAAGAGGGCCCGGTAGTGGACGACGGCCTGGCGGAGGTCCTCGGTGCCGGCCTCACCCCGCTCGTTGCGCACCCGGATCTCGTGCGCGTCGCGGTAGTGGGTCAGCGTGCGGGCGTGCTCGACGGAGAGATGGGCGATCTGGTCGGGGAAGTCCCCGGTGGGGTAGCCCCGCTCGGCGATCAGCCGGCTGACCAGCTCGTCGGCGTCACCGACGGTCTCGGCGGGGGAGTCGACGAAACGGACCTGCAGCTCCTCCCAGGCGGCGGCGTAGCGGGCCCGGGCCTCCGGGGCGAGCGGGGTGAGTTCGAGCTCGGCGTGCCGGCGCTCCCGGTCGCGCAGCTCACGCTCGGCGGCGGCGCGGCTGTCCTGCTCGGCGACGACCCGGTCGTACTCCGGGCCGAAGCGCTGCCGGAGCGACCGGCGGCGGCCGGCCACCACGGCCGCGGCGACCACCGCGGCCAGCACGAGTACGACGAGAACCAGAATGACTACCTGCGTGGGCGACATGGCTCCTCCTTCGCCACCCGGTATTCCCTCCGTCCACTGATCGCCAATCCCGATCCCGGGGACTTTCCTGACCGATTCCCTGCGGCGAAACCCGCGGGGGCATGGGAGGCCCACCGGACGACCCGCCGCCAAAACCTGACTCGTTCCAGAAAACTCGCCTGGGTGATGCCGGTCGAGTCCGACGCCGAACTGCTCCGGGCAGGCGGTCTACGACGTCCTCCGCGCCCTCACCGAGGCGGGACTGCTGCGCCGGATCGCCCCGGCCGGCGGCCCGGCCCGGTACGAGATGGGCGGCGACGACCACGACCACCTGGTCTGCCGGGGAGTGCGGGGCGATCAGCGACACCGACCGGCCTCGGGCCCCCGGGCCCTGTCTCGACCCCTCGGCCGCCGCGTTCGCGCTGGAGTTCGCCACAACAACCAGCAGCAGCGGACGGTCGGTTCACGCGGCCCGGCGACGCTGGAGAACTACCACTTCCTCGCGAAGATCAGCCACTTCGACCGGGAGCGGATCCCGGAGCGGGTGGCGCACGCCCGCGGCTTCGCCGCGCACGGCGAGTTCGAGGCGTACGGGACGATGGGCGACGAGCCGGCCTCGACGTACACCCGGGCCGAGCTCTTCCAGACCAAGGGCAACAAGACCCCGCTCCGCCCGGTGGGGATGATGACGCTCAACCGCAACGTCACCAACTTCCACAACGAGAACGAGCAGGTCGCCTTCGGCACCGGCGTGCTGGTGGACGGCCTGGACTTCTCCGACGACAAGATGCTGGTCGGCCGTTCTCCTACTCGGACACCCAGCGCTACCGGGTCGGGCCGAACTACCTCCAGCTGCCGATCAGCGCGCCGCGGGAGGACGTCCAGGTCAGCACCAACCAGGACGGCGGCCAGATGTCGTACGGGGTGGACAACCGGGGAGGCAACCCGCACATCAACGTCGAGCCGTCCTCCGCCAACGCCTGATCCTGTCCCGACGAACGCCCCGCCGGTCCGCCGGCGGGGCGCTCCTCGTACCCGCCCTCGCAAGATCAGTCCACAGTAGTGATCGGCGCGACGGACGGTAGTGCTCCGGCGCGGGATTACGTATCCTGCCCAAGGCGCCCGTGTCGGTGCCCGGCGCACCCGCTGACACCCCTTCCGGGCGAGGACTCATGGACACCCGCGACTGGCCGATTCGCGCCAAGCTGACCGCCCTGGTCGTCACCCCGGTGGCCGCCCTGCTGGCACTCTGGATCTTCGCCACCACGCTCACCTTCGGTCCGGCGCTCGACCTGCTCTCCGCGCGCACCCTCCTCTACGACCTCGGCCGTCCCGGCGAGCGGGTCGTCGCGGAGCTCCAGCGCGAACGCCGCGCCTCGGTGGTGCAGCTTTCCACTCCGGGTACCCTGCCCGGCCTGGCCGAGCAGCGGACCCGCACCGACGCGGCGGTCGCCGAGCTGCGCCGGCGGATCGGCGGCGACCAACTGCGCGACGCCGCTGACGGCCGGCTAGACGCCCGGCTCGACGCGCTGGTCGCCGCCCTCGACGCGCTGCCCGCCGGGCGCGGCTTCATCGACCGCCGACAGGTCGACCGGGTCGGGGCGATCGGGCTCTACACCGGCATAGTCTCCTCCGCCTTCCAGGCCTTCTCCGCCATGGCCACGCTGCCCGACCCGGACCTCAACCGGGAGGCGCTCGCCCTCACCGCGCTCGGCCGCGCCCGCGAGCTGCTCGGCCAGACCGACGCGCTGCTGGCCGGCGCGCTCACCATCGGCCGGTTCGCCGAGGGCGAGCACCTGCGGCTGGTGCAGACCATCGGCAACGAGCGCTTCGTGGCCGAGTCGGCCGTGGCCGACCTGCCGGCGCCGGACCGGAGCGCCTACCAGCGGCTGATCGAGGGGGACGACTTCGTCCGGCTCCGCGGCATGCAGGAGGCGCTGCTGCGGGCGAACCCGTCCGCACGCCCGCCGGTGGACGCCCGGGTCTGGCAGACCAGCCACGACGCCGTCCAGCAGCGCCTGCGTGAATTCGAGCTGGGCGAGGCCGACGGGCTGGCCGACCGGTCGGTGCCGGTCGCGGTCGGCATCCTGGTCCGGCTCGGCGTCGCCGGAGTGCTCGGGCTGGTGGCCATCGTCGTGTCGATCCTGGTGGCGGTCCGGGTCGGGCGGACCCTGGCCCGCCGGCTGACCGGCGTCCGCACCGCGGTGCTGGAGATGGCCGAGCACCGGCTGCCCGACGTGGTGGCCCGGCTGCGCCGGGGCGAGCAGGTGGACGTCGCCCGGGAGGCGCCGCCGCTGGAGTACGGCGGCGACGAGATCGGCGAGGTCGGGCGGGCCTTCAACGAGGTTCGCCGGACGGCGGTGCGGGCCGCGGTCGATGAGGTCACCCTCCGCCGGGGCCTTAACGAGGTGTTCCTCAACCTCGCCCGGCGCAGCCAGGGCCTGGTGCACCGGCAGCTCGCCCTGCTGGACCGGATGGAGCGCCGGACCGAGGATCCGGACGAGCTGGCCGAGCTGTTCCGGGTCGACCACCTGGCCACCCGGCTGCGACGGCACGCCGAGGACCTGGTCATCCTCGCCGGGGCGGCGCCCGGGCGGGGCTGGCGCCATCCGGTCGCGGTGCTGGACGTGGTGCGCGGCGCGGTCTCGGAGGTCGAGGCGTACGACCGGGTGGACATCGGGACGGTGCAGCCCGCGGGTGTCCTCGGCCGGGCCGTCGCCGACGTCATCCACCTGCTGGCCGAGCTGATCGAGAACGCCACCGCGTTCTCCCCGCCGGAGACCCGGGTCGAGGTCACCGGGGAACAGGTGCCCAAGGGGTACGCCGTCGAGATCACCGACCACGGGCTGGGGATGTCCTCGCAGGCGGTCGAGGACGCCAACCGGCGACTGGCCCGGCCGCCGGAGTTCGATCCGGCCGACAGCGCCCGGCTCGGCCTGTTCGTCGTGGCCCGGCTGGCCGCCCGGCACGGCGTGCGGGTCACCCTGTGCGCCGAGGCCCCCGGTGGGGTGACCGCCGTGGTGCTCGTACCGGCCAACCTGGTCACCGCCGAGCCGCCGGTCGCCCCGCCGGCCGCGGAGCGATCCGCCGCCCCGGTGGCCCGGCTGGCCACCCTGCCCCGGCCGCGTACCGCCCGGACCAGGGAACGGCCCGACCAGACCGTGCTGCCGTTCGCACCGGCCCGCACCTCGTCGGTGGAGGCGGCCACGGACGGCGACGGCCTGCCCCGCCGGGTCCGCCGGCGGGGCGCGCCCGCCCGCCCGCGCCCGCCCGCGCCCGCCGACGCCCCGGCCGTCCGCTCCCCGGAGGAGGTACGCCGCCAGATGTCCGCGCTCCAGGCGGGCACCGCGCGCGGGCGACGCGACGGCGCGGCGATCCACCCGGTGTCGCCGGGACATCCCGACGGGACGACGGTGCCGGCCGGTGGCCGCCCCGAGGGGCGGGACGGCGGCTCCGAACCGTCCCCGCCGGCTGACCCGGTGCCGACCCCCGACCCCCTGACCGCGACTGAGAGGGACGCCTAGTGGTGCACACGACGAGGCAGAGCGCCGATCTCGGCTGGTTGCTCGACGAGCTGGTGGAGCGGGTGCCGGCGGCCCGGGAGGCGGTGGTGCTCTCCGCCGACGGCCTGCTGCTCGGTGCCTCCGCCGAACTGGACCGGTCCGCCGCCGAGCACCTCTGTGCCCTGGCTTCCGGCTTCTCCAGCCTGGCCAAGGGCGCCAGCCGGCACCTGGCGGCCGGCGGGGTGCGGCAGACCGTGGTGGAGATGGAGTCCGCGTACCTGTTCGTGACGGCCGCCGGCCAGGGCGCGTGCCTGGCCGTGGTCGCGGAGGCCGACGCGGACATCGGCCTGGTGGCGTACGAGATGGCCATGCTGGTCATCCGGGTGGGCGAGAACCTGACCGCCCCGGCCCGGGCGACGGTGGGATCCGCCGATGCGGGCTGAGCCGCCGGGTCCGCAGCACGAGTGGATGGACGCCGCCGCCGGGCCGGTCGTCCGCCCGTACACCCTCACCGGCGGTCGGGTCCGGCCGGCCGTCGAGGGCTTCGACCTGGTCGCCTTCGTGCTGGCGACCGCGGACGCCGACCCGTACGGCCAGCCGGGCCTGCAGCCGGAGCACCGGCGGCTGGTCGAGCTGGCCCGGCGGCCCGCCGCGGTGGCGGACCTCGCCGCCGACCTGGACCTGGCGGTGGGCGTGGTCCGGGTCCTCCTCGGTGACCTGCTCGCCCGGGGCCTGATCTCGGTGCGGCAGCCGCCGGCCGCCGCCGGACTTCCCGACAACGACATCCTCAAGGCGGTGGTCAGTGGACTACGTGCGCTCTGAGCGGAGCCCGGTCGCGCCCCGGATGCCGCTGGCCCTCAAGATCCTGATCGCGGGCGGCTTCGGCGCGGGCAAGACGACGCTGGTCAGCGCGCTCAGCGAGGTCCGGCCGCTGCAGACCGAGGAGGTGCTGACCGGGGCCGGCATCGGCACCGACGACCTCTCCGGGGTGGAGGCGAAGTCGACCACCACGGTGGCGATGGACTTCGGCCGGATCACCATCAACGAGGACCTGCAGGTCTACCTCTTCGGCACCCCCGGGCAGGACCGGTTCTGGTTCCTCTGGGACGAGCTGGCCTTCGGCGCGCTCGGTGCCGTGGTGCTCGCCGACACCCGCCGGCTGGCCGACTGCTTCCCGTCGATCGACTACTTCGAGCAGCGGGGGGTGCCCTTCGTGGTCGGGGTGAACTGCTTCGACGACGCCCGCCGGTTCGGCACGGAGGCGGTCCGGCAGGCCCTGGACCTCGACCCGGACGTGCCGGTGGTGCTCTGCGACGCCCGGGAACGGCAGTCCGGCAAGCTGGTGTTGATCTCGCTGGTCGAGCACGTCGCCCGGCAGCGGGGTGAGCCGGTCCCGGTCGCCTGACCCGCTCCGGCGGGGTGGCGCGAGGCCCGCGTCACCCCGGTCCAGTCGCTCCGGCGGGGAAATCCGGGAAAACAGGCCTAACCGCCCGGGTGACCGGGAAGCCTCTGGTGTGATCGACGACAGGAATCGGCGGAGGGTGGTTCGGTGACCGGCACGATCGTCCACATCGGCGGCTACACGGCGGAGGGCGGCGGACGGGGTGACGGCATCGTCGCCGCTCGCCGCGACCCCGACTCCGGGGAGCTCACCCCGCTCGGCACGGTCGCGGTCACCGCGAACCCGTCCTTCCTCACCCGGCACCCCGCCCTGCCGGTGCTGTACGCCGTCAACGAGCTGCCGGAGGGGGAGGTCAGCGCCTTCGCCGTCGGCGAGCGGGGGGAGTTGAGCCCGCTGGGCGTCCGCCCGACCGGTGGCGCCGAGCCGTGCCACCTGGCGGTCGCGCCCGATGGCGGGCACCTCTTCGTCGCCAACTACGGCGGCGGCAGCGTGGCGGTCTTCCCGCTGGACGGCCGCGGCGTCCCGGGGGAGCGCACCGACCTGGTCGTCCACCAGGGGCACGGCCCGGACCCGGAGCGCCAGGAGAAGGCGCACACCCACATGGTCTCGCCGGACCCGGGCGCGGGGCCGCTGCTCGCCGTCGACCTCGGCACCGACTCGGTCTACCGGTACGACCTGGACGCAGCCTCGGGCAGGCTGGTGCCCCGGGCGCCGCGGGTCCGTACCGCTCCCGGGACCGGGCCGCGCCACCTGGCCCGGCACCCGGACGGGCGGCGCTGCTGGCTCGCCGGCGAGCTGGACGGGACGGTCACCGCGTACGAGCTGACCCCGGAGGGGGTGCTGCACCAGCGGGGCCGGGTGGACGCCAGCGGCCGGGCCGGGCACGTCCAGCCATCGGAGATCACCGTCGGACCGGACGGCCGGTTCCTCTACGTCGGCATCCGGGGGGTGGGGACGGTCTCGGTCTTCACGCTCGAGGGAGAGCTGCCCCGGCTGGTCGAGGAGGTGGAGACGGGCGGGGAGTGGCCCCGGCACATCGTGCTCACCGGGGAGCACCTCTACGTCGCCGACGAGCGGGCCGACATGGTCCGGGTGTTCCGGGTGGATCCGTCCTCCGGCGTACCGACACCGGTCGGTGAGCCGGTGCCGGTGCCGAGCCCCACCTGTGTGCTGCCGTGAGCCAGCCCATCCGATGTGGACAATGGCGACGCCGGGAGACTGACTGATTACTCACCGTGCCAAAAGTGCGATCAACTGTATCTCCTGCGTAACTTTCGTCCGAACGGTTGTGGCACCAACCGGACCGGTTACGCAAGATGGTCACCGTGTCTGGCCGCCATCGCATGAGTTCAAGTATCCGTGGAGCAGGTGCCGCCGCAGCGGCGACCGCGCTCGTCGTCGTGGTTGCAGGGTCCTGGTTCGGCTACCAGCAGTTGGCCGGGCCGTCCTGCTCCGGCCAGATCCAGCTCGCCGTGGCGACGGCCCCGGAGCTCGCCCCAGCGGTGCAGGCCGCCGCGGCGCAGTGGGTCGACGACGGCGCGGCGGTGGGTGGCACCTGCATCGCGGTGACCGTGGCGGCCTCGGAGCCGGTGGACATGGCGGCCGCGGTCGCCAGCAAGCACGGGGCCACCCTCGCCGGCGTGGGCCAGGCGAGCGGCACGGCGATCACCCCCGACGTCTGGATCCCGGACTCCTCCACCTGGCTGCTGCGGCTGAAGACCGGCGGCGCCACCGCGTTCGCCCCGGCCAACGGTGCCTCGATCGCCCGCAGCCCGGTGGTGGTGGCGATGCCGGAGCCGGTCGCCACCCGGTTCGGTTGGCCGGACAAGAAGCTGAAGTGGACCGACATGCTGAAGGCGGTCACCTCCGGCAAGCCGCTGCGGGCCGGGATCGTCGAGCCGACCCAGGACGCGGCCGGCCTCTCCGGGCTGCTCTCGCTGACCGCCGCGGCGAGCGCCGGCGGGGACGCGAAGGCGACCACCGGCGCGCTGCGGGCGCTGGCCACCGGCCGGTCCGCGCTGCGGCAGGACCTGCTCGCCCGGTTCCCGCGCTCCAACGACCCGACGTCGATCGCGGCCGGGCTGGGCGCCGCCGCGCTGTCCGAGGAAGACGTGATGGCGTACAACGCCACCAAGCCGCCGATCCCGCTGGCCGCGCTCTACCTGGAGCCGTCGCCGATGCCGCTGGACTACCCGTACGCGGTGCTGCCCGGCATCGAGCCGGTCAAGGCGTCCGCCGCCAAGGTGCTCTTCGAGGTCCTCACCACGCGGGGCTTCCGCAACCGGCTGGCCGCCCAGTCGCTGCGGGCCCCGGACGGCAACTGGGGTGACGGCTTCAAGGCGCTGCCGGGGGCGCCCAGCCCGGCGGGCGGCGCGACCGTCCCGCCGGCCGGCGGCGGCGCGACGGGTGGCCTGGACCCCGTCGCGATAGGCCGTGCGGTCTCCGGGTGGTCGATCGCCACCCAGCCGGGTCGGATGCTCGCCATCATCGACCGCTCCGGCTCGATGAAGGAGCCGGTTCCCTCGGCCCGTGGCCGCAGCCGGGAGGAGGTCACCGTCGAGGCGGCCCTGCGCGGTCTGGGGCTGTTCGACAACTCCTGGTCGATCGGCCTCTGGACCTTCTCCACCCAGCTGGTCGGCCAGCAGGACTGGCAGGAGATCGTGCCGATCGGGCCGCTCTCTACCAACCGGAGCAAGCTGGAGCAGGAGCTGCCTGGCATTCGTCCGAAGGACAAGGGCAACACCGGCCTGTACGACACCGTCCTCGCCGCGTACAAGAAGGTGCAGCAGGACTGGGAGCCGGGTCGGGTCAACTCGATCGTGCTCTTCACCGACGGCGTGAACGACGACGACAACGGCATCTCCCAGGCCGCGCTGATCAGCGAGCTGAAGAAGCTGACGGACCCGGAGCGGCCGGTGCAGATGATCATCATCGGTATCGGCGGCGAGGTCTCCAGGGCCGAGTTGAAGGCGATGACCGACGTCACCGGCGGCGCGCCCTTCGTCGCCGCGGACCCGAACAAGATCGGTGACATCTTCCTCGGCGCGCTCGCGCTGCGCCCGAACGCGCCGCGCTGAGTCGCGGCACAGTGCGGACGGCCGCCGCACCGGGGGGATCCGGTGCGGCGGTTCGCGTTTCGGTCGCCGACCAAGAGAAGATAAAACTGACGGTAAGACGTCGGAAGTAATCGGTGACCATCATCGTCAGGCAGGATGTCGGGAGTGCTCCGTCGCCGGACCCCGGCGGGAGCGGACCTGTGCGATGTGGGGAGGCTGGGTGACCTCGGCGACGCTGTCCACGCCCGTCCGGATCTCGTCGACGTCGGGTGGCGGGCGGCCACCGACCACCTTCACCCGCGCCGACCAGCGGGCGTACGTCCGGACCCTGGTGGTGCTGGACACCGCGGTCCTCTCCCTCGCCGTCCTCGCCGGGTACGCCGCTCGCTTCGGCGACCGGGTGCCGGTCGGCTCCGAGATCCCGTACGTCCTCGTGGCGCCCGCCCTGGTGCTCGTCTGGCTGGTCTCACTCAAGGCGATGGGCTGCTACGACGACCGGGTCCTCGGCTACGGCGCCGACGAGTACCGCCGGGTCAGCTCCGGCAGCCTGCGCCTGGCCGGCGGGATCGCCATCGCCGGCTACATCGCCGACGTCGAGGTGTCCCGGGGTTTCCTCGGCATCTCCTTCGCCGTCGGCACGGTCGCCCTGGAGGTGACCCGGTTCGCCGCGCGCAAGCGGCTGCACCGGGCCCGCTGCAGGGGCGCCGGTTGGTCCCGCCGGGTGCTGGTGGTCGGTGACACCGCGCACGTGCTGGAGCTGGTGCACACCCTGCGCCGCGAGCCGTACGCCGGCTACCACGTGGTCGGCGCCTGCATCCCCGACGCGCTGCTCGCGCCGGTGCCGCAGCGACTCAGCGACGTGCCGGTGGTGGGTTCGCTGCGGGGCGTACCGGAGGCGGCCGCGGCGATCGGCGCGGACACCGTCGCGGTCACCGCGTCCGGCGAGCTGACCGCGACCCGGCTGCGCCGACTCGGCTGGCAGTTGGAGGGCACCGGCGTCGACCTGGTTGTCGCCCCCGCGCTGACCGACGTGGCCGGCCCGCGCATCCACACCCGTCCGGTCGCCGGCCTGCCGCTCATCCACGTCGAGGCGCCCGAGTTCCGGGGCGCCCGCAAGCTGGTCAAGGAGTTCGTCGACCGGACCGCCGCCGCGCTGGCGCTGGCGCTGCTGCTGCCGCTGCTGGCGGTGATCGCGCTGACGATCCGGCTGGACAGCCGGGGCCCGGTGCTGTTTCGCCAGGTCCGGGTGGGGCAGGGCGGCCGCGAGTTCGGGGTGCTCAAGTTCCGCACCATGGTGGTCAACGCCGCCGCCCTCCTCGCCGACCTCGCCGCCGGCAACGAGGCCGACGGCCTGATGTTCAAGATGCGCGACGACCCGCGGGTCACCCGGGTCGGGCGGCTGCTGCGTAAGTGGTCGCTGGACGAGCTGCCCCAGCTGGTCAACGTGCTGCTCGGCCAGATGAGCCTGGTCGGCCCCCGCCCGCCGCTGCCGTCGGAGGTGGCCCGCTACGACGGCGACGTGGCCCGTCGCCTGCTGGTCAAGCCGGGCATGACCGGGCTCTGGCAGGTCAGCGGCCGGTCCGACCTGAGCTGGGAGGACGGCATCCGGCTCGACCTCTACTACGTCGAGAACTGGTCCCTCGCCGCCGACCTGACCATCCTCTGGAAGACCTTCGGCGCGGTGCTGCGCAGCCGCGGGGCGTACTGACCCGCCGGGGCGGTCACGGCTGCGGGCCGGTCCAGTCGAAGCAGACCACCACCGCGTCGTCGACCAGGTCGCCGGCGACGAAAGCCCGCAGGTCCCCGATCAGCGACCGGACCGCGTCCAGCGGCTCCATCGGACCGGTCCGGCGCAGGAAGCGGTCCAGCGCGGTCTCCCCGTACCGGACGTTGCCGCCGGTCGCGTCGACCACCCCGTCGCTGAGCACGAAGAGCCGGTCGCCGCGGCGCAGCGTGAAGCGCTGCTCCTGGTAGTCGGTGCCCTCGAACATGCCCAGCGGGAACTGCTTCTCCAGCACCTGCTCGGTGACCTCGCCGTCGCGCAGCAGCACCAGGCGGGGCGAGCCGGCGTCGACCACGGTCAGCTCGCCCGAGGCCAGGTCGAGCTCCAGCAGCAGGGCGGAGAGGTGCTGCTCGCCCCGGTGCAGGGCGTAGATCGCCTGGTCGGCGAGGGCCGCCTGGTCGGCCAGGGCCAGCCCGGCCCGGCGCCCGTTGCGCAACGCGTAGGTGGCCAGCGAGGTGAGCATCGAGGCGGTCACCCCCTCGCCCATCCCGTTGATCGTGGAGAGCCAGAGCCGGTGCCCGTCGTCGGACCAGTCGAAGCCGTCGCCGCGCACCGTGTACGCCGGCTCCAGCTGGCCGGCCAGGCTGAACGAGGGGCGGATCCGGCTGCGGCCGGGCAGCAGCTCCCACTGCATCTCGGCGGCGAGGGTGAGCCGGCGGGTCCGCCGGGCCGTCCGGTAGACGTCGGTGCCGGCGGAGACGGCGGCGAGCTCGTGCCCGAGCGCGGTGGCGATGCCGTCCAGCTCGGCGACCACGGCCCGGTCGTCCGGGACCGGGGCCAGCCGCAGCACGCCGCGCCGTTCGCCGCGCATCCCGACCGGGAACCAGGCGGCGCCGTCGGCCAGCACCGGCTCCTGATGGTCGAAGGACCGCCACGCCGGGTGGCCCGGGCCGGTGAGCGGCTCCCCGTCGCCGAGCGGGAGCAGCGCGGAGAGCCGGTAGTCGGCCTGGAACAGCTCGATCTCGGTGATCCGGTAGTCGCGCGCCAGCAGGGCGCCGAGCCGGTCCAGCAGAAGATCGGCCGGGGCCTCGGCCAGCACCTGCCGCGCCCGGTCCTCCGGTTTACTCATCGTCACTCCTTCAGACAGGGCCGCCGACCAGGGACGCCGGGTAGTCTCGTGCCCACCATGGCCGAACAACAGGGTCCGGTAGGACCAGAAGTGAGTATGGCCGCCGAGCTCGACGCCGCGGCGGGTGCCCTGCTCTCCGTCTGGGAGGCGGCGCGGGAACGCACCACCAGCCGCCTCTCCAGCGCCCAACTACGCACCGTGATGGTGGTGGAGCGGTACGACGGGATCAACCTCCGCCGGCTCGCCACGCTCCTGGACATGCTGCTCTCCTCGGCCAGCCGGCTCTGCGACCGGCTGGTCGCCGCCGGGATGCTCGAACGGGAGCCGGGCCGGTCGGACCGCCGGGAGATCTCGCTGCACCTGACCCCGGAGGCCCAGCGGCTCCTCGCCGAGCTGCGGCAGGACCGCCGGCAGCGGCTGGCCGAGGTGCTCGCCCGCATGAGCGGTGAGGACCGGGAGGCGCTGCTGCGGGGAATCCGGGAGTTCGACCGGGTGGCCCGGGACCGGGAGGTCGCCGTCCGGCCCCGGGCGGAGTGGCCCACCGGCCTGCCCCCGCAGGCCCGGGACGCGGCGTGGGACGGCCCCTCGGTGGCCCGCTCGGCCTGACCGCCGCCGGGTGGCAGGCCGGCCACCGAGGCGAGCGCCTGCCGCAGCCGGGTCTCGCCGAACATCTCCACCGCCGCCGGGCCGCCGCGCGCCTCGGTCACCCCGTCGGTGTATGCCAGCAGCAGTTCGCCCGGGACGCCGGCCTGGGATCGCCCATCCAGGAAGTCCGGGTCACCCCGCATGGGCCAGCCAACCGGACGGCCGGGCGATGATCCGGCGTACCACCGCGCCCGCCCCGCCGACCGCGGCCGACGCGGGGCCGAGTGCCGCGGCGCGTACCGTGACCGGCGACCACGCGGCGGTGAGCACCCGGTCGGCGAGCTCCGCGACCACCGGCGGGCGCAGCCAGGGCGCGAGGGTGGCGTAGCCGCCGCCGAGGACCACGGTGTCCAGATCCAGCAGGTTCACCACGCCGGCGACGGCCACCCCGAGGGCGGTGCCGGCGGCGCGCAGCGCGTCCAGGGTCGCCGGGTCGCCCGCCGCGGCCAGGTCGGCCAGCCGCCGGGCGGCGGTGTCCGCCGGCAGGTCCGCGCCGGCCAGCCCGGCCGCCGCCAGGACGGCCTCCTGGCCGGCGTACGTCTCCAGGCAGCCCCGCGCGCCGCAGCGGCAGGTCGGCCCGGCCGGGTCCACGGTCACGTGTCCGAGTTCGCCGCTCCAGCCCCGGGCGCCCCGGAAGAGCGCGCCGTCGAGCACGATCCCGGCGCCGATGCCGATCTCGCCGGAGACGTGCAGGAAGCTGCGCGGCCCGTCCGGGCGGGCGTGCAGCTCGCCGAGGGCGGCGAGGTTCGCCTCGTTCTCCACGACGAGCGGCGGCACGTCGTCAACCGGTTCGGTCGGCAGCGGGTGACCGGTGAGCAGCGCGGGCACGTCCACGTCCCGCCAGCCGAGGTTGGGTGCCAGCCGGACCAGCCCGCGCGCGTCGACCAGACCCGGCACGGCCAGCGTCGCCCCGGCCAGGGTCAGGCCCTCCCGCACCGCGGCGGTGTGCGCCCGGCCGGCCAGCTCGGCCAGGCGGGCGAGCGCGTCGGCGGGGGAGACGGGGCGCAGGTCGGCCCGGCGTACCTCGTGGTGCCGGACGGTCCCCGCAAGGTCGACCACGCAGGCGGCGAGGTAGTCGACGTTGATCTCCAGCCCGAGCCCGGCGGGACCGTCGGCGGCGAGCCGCAGCCCCCGGGCGGGGCGGCCGGCGCCGGCGCGGGGCGCGGGCGCGGCCTCGGCCACCAGTCCGCCGGTGATCAGGTCGTCGACCACCGCCGAGACGGTGGCCCGGGTCAGGCCGGTGTCGGCGGCGATCCCGGCCCGGGAGGGCGGCGGGTCGGCGGTGGCGATCCGCCGGAGCACCACCGCGAGGTTGAGCTCGCGGAGGCTGCCCTGCCGGACCGCTCCGGCGGTGCGGGTGTCGGTCACCGCTTGACAGTGCCACACGCCGGTCATTTAATTCAATCACTGAACAAATTGCGGACGAACACCACCGGAGGTCTGCCATGGCACCCCGTCCCACCCCCGCCGACAAGTTCTCCTTCGGTCTCTGGACGGTGGGTTGGCAGGCCCGCGACCCGTTCGGCGACGCCACCCGGCCCGAGCTGGACGCGGTCGAGGCGGTCCACCGGCTCGCCGGGCTCGGCGCGTACGGGATCACCTTCCATGACGACGACCTGGTTCCCTTCGGCGCGGACGCCGCCACCCGGGACGCCCACCTGACCCGGTTCCGCAAGGCCCTCGACGAGACCGGCCTGGTCGTCCCGATGGTCACCACCAACCTCTTCACCCACCCGGTCTTCAAGGACGGCGGCTTCACCAGCAACGACCGCGACGTCCGCCGGTACGCGCTGCGCAAGGTGCTGCGCAACGTCGACCTCGCCGCCGAGCTGGGCGCCCGCACCTTCGTGATGTGGGGCGGCCGGGAGGGCGCCGAGTACGACCTGGCCAAGGACGTCCGCTCGGCGCTGGACCGCTACCGCGAGGCGGTCGACCTGCTCTGCCAGTACGTCGTCGACCGCGGCTACGACCTGCGCTTCGCCATCGAGCCCAAGCCGAACGAGCCGCGCGGCGACATCCTGCTCCCCACCGTCGGGCATGCGCTGGCATTCATCTCCACCCTGGCCCGCCCCGAGCTGGTCGGGCTCAACCCGGAGGTCGGGCACGAGCAGATGGCCGGCCTCAACTTCGCGCACGGCATCGCCCAGGCGCTCTGGCAGGGCAAGCTGTTCCACATCGACCTCAACGGCCAGCGCGGCATCAAGTACGACCAGGACCTGGTCTTCGGCCACGGCGACCTGCTCAACGCCTTCGCCCTGGTCGACCTGCTGGAACACGGCGGTCCCGACGGCGGGCCCGCGTACGACGGGCCGCGGCACTTCGACTACAAGCCGTCCCGCACCGAGGACATCACCGGGGTGTGGGCCTCGGCGGAGGCGAACATGCGGACGTACCTGCTGCTCAAGGAGCGGGCGGCGGCGTTCCGGGCCGACCCCGAGGTGGCCGAGGCGCTGGCTGCCAGCAAGGTCACCGACCTGGCCACCCCGACGCTGAACCCGGGGGAGAGCTACGCCGACCTGCTCGCCGACGCCTCCGCGTTCGAGGACTTCGACCCCGACGCGGCGGGCGCCAGGGGCCTCGGCTTCGTCCGGCTCAACCAGCTCGCCGTCGAGCACCTGCTCGGCGCGCGCTGAGGCGGGCCGCCATGCCGCTCGTCGCCGGCGTCGACTCGTCCACCCAGTCCTGCAAGGTCGTCGTCCGGGACGCGGAGACCGGCGCGCTGGCCAGGCAGGGCCGGGCGCCGCACCCGGACGGCACCGAGGTCCACCCGGAGGCATGGTGGGACGCCCTCCGGGCGGCCGTCGACGACGCCGGCGGGCTGGCCGACGTGGTGGCCGTCTCGGTCGCCGGCCAGCAGCACGGCATGGTCTGCCTGGACCGGGCGGGCGAGGTGGTCCGCCCGGCGCTGCTCTGGAACGACACCCGCTCGGCCGGGGCCGCCCGCGACCTGATCGCGGAGGCCGGCGGCGGCGAGGCCGGCCGGCGGTTCTGGGCCGAGGCGGTGGGCAGCGTGCCGGTGGCCAGCTTCACCGCGACCAAGCTGCGCTGGCTGGCCCGGCACGAGCCGGCACAGGCGGCGCGGGTGGCGGCGGTCTGCCTGCCGCACGACTGGCTCACCTGGCGGCTGGCCGGCGCGCCCGACCTGGACGCCTTGCATACCGACCGGGGCGACGCCAGCGGCACCGGCTACTGGTCGCCGCGGACCGGTGAGTACCGCCTGGACCTGTTGGAGCAGGCCCTCGGTCGGGCGGTGCGGGTGCCGACCGTGCTCGGCCCGACCGAGCCGGCGGGCGTCCTCGACCCGGCCGCGTTCGGCGCCGGCCGGTCCGGCTCGCGGGGCATGCCGTCCGGCGGGGGCGCCCGGCCCGTCGCCGCGACCGGCGGGGTGCTGCTCGGCCCGGGGACCGGGGACAACGCCGCCGCCGCGCTCGGCGTCGGGGCGGGTCCCGGCGACGTGGTCGTCTCGATCGGCACCTCCGGGACGGTGTTCGCGGTGGCCGACGCCCCGGCCGCCGACCCGAGCGGCGTCGTCGCCGGCTTCGCCGACGCCTCCGGCCGGTTCCTGCCGTTGGTCTGCACCCTCAACGCCGCCCGGGTGCTCGACGCCGCCGCGGCGATGCTCCGGGTCGGCCTGGACGAGCTCTCCGAGCTGGCGCTCGCGGCCCCGCCCGGCGCGGACGGGCTGGTCATGGTCCCCTACCTGGAGGGGGAGCGGACCCCCGACCGGCCGCTGTCCACCGGCGCGGTGCACGGGCTCACCCTGCGTACCTCGACCCCGGAGCACCTGGCCCGGGCCGCCGTCGAGGGGATGCTCTGCGCGCTCGCCGACGGCCTCGACGCGCTCACCGCGCAGGGGGCCGTCGTGGAACGGGTGATCCTGGTCGGCGGGGGGGCCCGTTCGGCGGCGGTGCGCCGGATCGCCCCGCAGGTCTTCGGCCGCCCGGTGGTCATCCCGCCGCCGGGCGAGTACGTCGCCGACGGCGCGGCCCGCCAGGCCGCCTGGCTCGCCCTGGGCGGCGCGACGCCGCCCGGGTGGTCGGTCACCGACACCCGGGAGTACGCCGCCGAGCCGGTCCCCGCCATCCGCGAGCGGTACGCCGGAGCCCGCGACCGGACGCTCGACCGGTCCGACGGGCCGCAGCGGTAAACGGCTGTACGGGTGGTGCCCGTCCTGGCGATCATCGACTGATGCGCACCGCCCCCGCCGATCCGGCCCTGCCCTCCGTCCTCCAGTACGACGACTCCGACACCCCGTGCGACGTGGTCGACGCGCTGGTGCTGGCGGACTTCGTCACCGGGCGGCATCCCTGGTCGCGCACCCTCCGGCTGCCCCGGGTACGCCCCGACGCGACGCTGACCCCCGCGGACGGGCGGTTGCTGCGGACCGCCATCGAGCCCCGGCAGCGGTCCCGGCTGCTCGCCGGCGACGGGTGGACCGCCCGGGTGGTGAGCTGGAAGGGGCGCGGAGCCGAGGTGACGGTGACGGCGGTGAGCGACGAGGTCGGCCAGGCGGCCCTGGACCGGATCGTCGACGGGGCGGCCGAGCCGGAGGACCCCGACACCGGCCGGATCGGCTTCTGGCACCAGAATCCCCGCCGGGGCGCCCAGCGCGACCTGCGGTCGATCGCGGCGCCGGAGTGGGCCGCCATCCGGCACAACTACGCCGCCGACGCGCGTACCGCCCTCGACGGGCTGATGGCCGCCACCCCGGAGACCATCTCCGGCCGGCTGGTCCTGCTGCACGGGGCGCCCGGCACGGGCAAGACGACGACCCTGCGGGCGCTGTCCCGGCAGTGGCGCGACTGGTGCCAGGTCGACTGCGTCCTCGACCCGGACGCACTCTTCGGCGACGCGGCCTACCTGTCCGAGGTCGCGGTCGGCGAGGAGGACGACGGTGAGGGCGGCCCGGGCCGCCGGTGGCGGCTGCTGATCCTGGAGGACTGCGACGAGCTGATCCGGGGCGAGGCGAAGCAGGCCGCCGGGCAGGCGCTGTCCCGCCTGCTCAACCTCACCGACGGGCTGCTCGGTCAGGGCCGGGACGTGCTGGTCGCGATCACCACCAACGAGGACCTGTCCCGGCTGCACCCCGCGGTCGTCCGGCCGGGCCGGTGCCTGGCCCGCGTCGAGGTGGGCCCGCTGTCGTACCCGGAGGCGACCCGCTGGCTCGGCGCCTCGGTGGGCGTGCCGCCGCAGGGCGCGACGCTGGCCGAGCTGTACGCGCTGCGCTCCGGGGTCGCCCCGGTCGGCGCGGTCCCGGTCGAGATCGGCGGCTACCTCTGAGGGACGGGCGGGCGGGGTCGTCACCGGCCCGTGATCCGCACCTGGTTGGCTGCCGGTCATGACCAGCACCAGGATCTCCCGGCGCGGGAACGCGGCGCACCGGTTCTACAGCGTCGTGGTGTTCGTGGTGCTCGCCTCGCTGGACAACATGGCGATCGGCCTGGTCCCGCCGCTCTACGGGCCGATCTCCGGCGCGCTGGGCGTATCGCAGCGGCTGCTCGGGCTGGTCACCGCGGTGAGCTTCCTGGTCAGCGCGGTCGCGGCGGTGGCCTGGGCGTACGTCGGCGACCGGACCAACCGCAAGCCGCTGCTCATGGTCGGCACGCTGATCTGGGCCGCCGGCACCGGCGGCAGCGCGCTCGCCCAGGACTACCCGACGTTCCTGGCCGCCCAACTGCTCGCCGCGGTGGGGCTGGGCGCGGTCGGTTCGGTCGGGTTCTCCGTGGTCACCGACCTGATCTCGCCGCGCCGGCGGGGCCTGGTGATGAGCTTCTGGGGGCTGTCGCAGGGGGTGGGCACGCTGGCCGGCACGCTCACCGGCGGCATCCTCGGCAACACCGACTGGCGGCGTCCGTTCCTGGCGCTCACCGTGGTCGGGCTGGCCGCGACGCTGGCCTACCTCTTCACGTACGACATCCGGCGCGGGCAGAGCGAGCCGGAGCTGGCCGGGGCGATCGACGCCGGCGCCGAGTACGACTACCGGATCACCCGAGCCGACCTGCCCCGGATCCTGGCCCGGCGGACCAACCGCTGGCTGATCCTCCAGGGCCTGACCGCGCAGGCGGCGTTCGGCTCGCTGGTGTGGCTGCCGGTGCTCTTCGCCCAGCGGGCCGAGGCCCAGGGCTACTCGGCGGCCACCGCGGTGGTGGTGGGCAGCGTCTTCGCCACCCTGTTCCAGCTCGGCGGGGTGCTCTCCATCGTCGGTGGGCTGGTCGGCGACGCGCTGCAACGGCGTACGGCACGGGGCCGGGCACTGGTCGCGGCGGTGGGCATCCTCGCCGCCCTGCCGTTCTACCTGGTCCTCTTCCTGGTCCCGGTCCGCATCACGGTGCCGGACGGCGCCGGCTCGGGCGCGGTGGTCCGGGCCGTGCTGGCCAGCGTGGTGACCGAGCCGACGGTCGGGCTGAGTCTGCTCACCGCCGTCGTCGCGCTGGCGCTGACCTCGGCGAACTCGCCGAACTGGTTCGCCCTGATCGCCGACGTCAACCCGCCCGAGCACCGGGGCACCGTCTACAGCCTGGGCAACCTGGTCAACGGGGTCGGCCGGGCGGCCGGCAACGGGCTGGTGGGGGTGGCCTTCCACGGGCTGCGGGCGGCGTTCCCGCCGCCGCTGAACTACGCGGTCGGGCTGGCCGTGTTCCAGCTCTTCTTCATCCCGACCGGGCTGATGTACTGGCTGGCGTCGCGGACGTCGCCCCGCGACATCGAGGCCGTACGCGACCTGTTGCACGCCCGCGCCGACCGGCTCTGACCCCTGACCGGCGCGGACGGGACGTGAAGATCCGCACAACTTCCTGGAAGAGTGGCCTCCCGACCTGGGGAGGCCACTACTTCCGTGGAAGTTGTGCGGATCTTGGGGAGCCGGGCCGGCCGGCGGGACCGGCGTCACTCAGGCGCGGACCCAGACCGTCACGTCGGTCGGCACCCGGCCGTCGGCGTCCAGCGGGGCGCTGCTGTGCAGCAGCTCTCCGACCGGCGGTGGCACGGCCGTGTCGCCGAAGTTGGCCAGCACGGTCAGCGCGCGGTTGCGGAAGGCCAGCACCTCGTCGCCCGAGGAGAGCCACTCCAGCGGGCCCCGGGCCAGTCCGTGCTCGCGGCGCAGCCGCAGCGCGGTGCGGTACATCTCGTACGTCGAGCCGGCCACCCCGCGCTGCCGGTCCAGGGCGTACTCGGCCCAGAGCGGCGGCTGCGGCAGCCAGCTGGCATCGGTCGGACCGAAGCCGTACGACGGGGCGTCGGCCTCCCACGGGATCGGCACCCGGCAGCCGTCCCGGCCGCGCTGGGTGTGCCCGCTGCGCTCCCAGGTCGGGTCCTGCCGGGCCTCGTCCGGCAGCGTGGTGTGCTCCGGCAGCCCCAGCTCCTCACCCTGGTAGAGGTAGGCGGAGCCGGGCAGGGCCAGCATCAGCAGGGTGGCCGCCCGGGCCCGGCGCAGGCCGAGCGCGGCCTCCGGCTGCTGGTCGCCGATGCCGATGCCGTTCGGCCGGCCGCCACCGATGGTCAGGCCGAGCCGGGAGGCGTGCCGCACCACGTCGTGGTTGGAGAGCACCCACGTGGTCGGGGCGCCGACGCCGTCGGTGGCCTCCAGCGAGCGGGTGATCACCGCGTACTGGGCGGGCGCGGTCCACGAGGCGAGCAGGTACTCGAAGTTGAACGCCTGGTGCATCTCGTCGGGGCGGACGTAGCGGGCCAGCCGCTCCGCCGGCTCCACCCACGCCTCGGCGACCAGGATCCGCTCGCCGTCGTAGGAGTCGAGCACCCGGCGCCATTCCCGGTAGATCTCGTGCACGGCGTCCTGGTCCCACATCGGCGGCCGGGGCTTCTCCACCTCGTTGCCGGAGAGGATCTCCTGCGGCTCCTGCCAGTTGGCCAGGTCGGCCTGCTTGATCAGGCCGTGCGCCACGTCCACCCGGAAGCCGTCCACGCCACGGTCCAGCCAGAACCGCAGCACGTCCAGGAACTCCGTCTGGACCTCCGGGTTGTCCCAGTTGAGGTCGGGCTGGCCGGTGTCGAACAGGTGCAGGTACCACTGCCCGGGCCGGCCGTCCGGGTCGGTGACCCGGGTCCAGGCTGGGCCGCCGAACACGCTCTGCCAGTCGTTCGGCGGCTGGTCGCCGTCCGGGCCGAGGCCGTCGCGGAAGACGTACCGGGCCCGCTCCGGGCTGCCCGGGCCGGCGGCCAGCGCCGCGCGGAACCAGGTGTGCGCCGAGGAGGTGTGGTTCGGCACCAGGTCGACGATGACCTTCAGACCCTTGGCGCGGGCCTCGGCGATCAGCTTGTCGGCGTCCTCGAGCCGCCCGAAGAGCGGGTCGACGTCCCGGTAGTCGGCCACGTCGTACCCGGCGTCGGCCTGCGGCGACGGATAGAACGGCGACAGCCAGACAGCGTCGACGCCCAGCTCGGCGAGGTGGCCGAGCCGGGCGGTGATGCCGGGCAGGTCGCCGATGCCGTCGCCGTCCGAGTCGGCGAAGGAACGCGGGTAGATCTGGTAGATGACGGCCTCGGTCCACCACCCGGTGGCCGGGCCCCCGGACTGGTCCTGCTGCGTCGCGTCGGTGTTCAGAGCCTTCTCCCTGTGTCGAGCCGGTGCGGGCGGTCGAATCCGTTCAGTGTTCCCGCGGTGGCGCGGTCGATTCACGCACCACCAGTCGAGTGGGCAGGATCACCGGGCTCCCCGGTGGGTCGGCGGCGCCGCGCGGGTCCGGGATCCGGCCGGCGTACGCGTCGACGGTGCGCGCGCCGAGCGGGTCGAGCAGCAGCCGGGCGGCGAGCCGCCCCTGTTCGGCGGCGGGCTGGGCGATGGTGCTCAGCCCGAGCACCCCGGCGAGGTCGTGGTCGTCGACGCCGATCACGCTGACGTCCTGCGGCACCCGCAGGCCCGCGTCGCGCAAGGCGGTCATCGCGCCCATCGCCATCTCGTCGCAGGCGGCGAAGATCGCGGTCGGCGGTTCGCCCCGGGCGAGCAGCTCGGTGGTGGCCCGGTTGCCGCCGTCGATGGTGAACTGCGACTCCATGTCCAGGCTGGGGTCGGGGCGGATCCCGGCCGAGCGCAGCGCCTCCTGGTAGCCGCAGCGGCGGTCCAGGTGGGTGGTGAAGGCCAGCTCGTCGTCCGGGTCGCCGGAGATGTGCGCGATCCGCCGGTGACCGAGGTCCAGCAGGTGCCGGGTGGCGGTCCGGGCCGCCGCCACGTCGTCGATCCGGACGCAGGGCCAGCCGGGCACCACGGTGCCGGAGCTGATGGTGATCCCCGGCAGCTCCAGGGTGGCCAGCGCGGTCAGGTCGGCCGCCCGCAGCGGCGTGGCGACCAGCATGATCGCGTCCACCCGCTTGTGCAGGTTGGCGGTGCGCAGCACCCGCTGCCGGACCTGCTCACGCCCGCCGAGGTTGTAGAGGAGCAGGTCATACCCGGCCTGGTGGAGGAAGTCCTCGACGGCCTCGACGACGGTGCCGAAGAACCAGCGGGTGATCCGCGGGACCACCACCGCCACCGTCCCGGTGCGGCCGCCGGCCAGCCGGGAGGCGCTCGGCGAGACCGCGTAGTCCAGCTGCTCGGCGGCGGCGAGCACCCGGCGGCGCGTCGCGGCCGAGACCGTCGGCAGGCCGCGCAGCGCCCGGGAGACGGTGGCGGTCGAGACCCCGGCGAGCCGGGCCACGTCATCAATCCTGGTCACGGTACCCCCGCTCCGCGTCCGACCCCCGCCGCCGCCCGGAGGCCGGGCGGCGGCGGTTTCCGGGTCAGCCCTTGACGCTGCCGGCGAGCAGGCCCCGCACGAAGTAGCGCTGGAGGGAGAGGAACACGATCAGCGGTACGACGATCGAGACGAACGCGCCCGCGGTGAGCCGCTGCCACTCGTTGCCCCGGGTGCCGGCCATCTCGGCCAGCCGGACGGTCAGCGGGGCGGTCTCGTTGCCGCCGCCGGCGAAGATCAGCGCGACCAGCAGGTCGTTCCAGACCCAGAGGAACTGGAAGATGCCGAACGCCGCCAGCGCCGGGGTGATCAGCGGCAGCACGATGGTCCGGAAGATCTTCGGGTGGGTGGCCCCGTCGACCCGGGCCGCCTCCATCAGGTCCCTCGGCAGCTGCGAGATGAAGTTGTGCAGCAGGAACACCGCGAAGGGCAGCGCGAAGCAGGTGTGCGCGAACCACACCTGGGCGAACTTCTGCTCGTCGACCAGATCCCACGCCGGGAGCACCGTGACGCCGGCGATGGTGACGCCGGTGGAGAAGAACTTCAGCAGCGGCACCAGGGCCATCTGCAGCGGCACGATCTGCAACGCGAAGATCGCGATGTAGAGCCAGTCCCGACCCTTGAAGTTGATCCAGGCCAGCGCGTACGCGGCCAGCGACGCGAAGGCGAGCGGGAAGAGCACCGACGGGATGGTGATCGCCAGCGAGTTGATGAAGTAGCTGGCCAGCTGACCCGACGAGGAGGAGGTGCTGAAGAGCACCTCCTGGTAGTTCTCCAGGGTGAACTGCGGGTTGGTGAAGTAGTTCCACCAGCCGGTGCTCTTGATCTGGTCCTCGGGCCGGATCGAGGAGATCAGCAGCCCGAAGGTGGGGATGGTCCAGAGCACCGCGATGACGATCGAGACCAGCGTGGCGGTACGGGTGTTCAGCCGCTTGCGGACCCGACCGGCGGCGGTGGTCTTTTCGGTGGCCTGGGTGCCCGCCGGGACGGTGGGCGTGGCGGTGGTCATCTCAGCCCTCCCGCTGCTGACGCAGGTTGCGGATCTGGTAGATCACGATCGGGATGACCAGGACGAAGAGGAAGACCGCCAGGGCGGAGCCCTGCCCGTTCTGGCCGTACCGGAACGCCTGGTTGTACATCTCGTTGGCGATGACGCTGGTGTCGTAGTTGCCGTTGGTGGCGGTCCGGACGATGTCGAAGACCTTGAGCGTGGCGATCGACAGGGTCACCACCACCACGATCAGCGCCGGCCGGATGCTCGGCATGGTGATCCGCCAGAACATCTGCCACGGGGTGACCCCGTCCAGGCGGGCCGCCTCGACGATGTCCGCCGGGATCGCCTTGATCGCGGCGGAGAGCACCACCATGGCGAAACCGGCCTGGATCCACACCATGATCACGATCAGCAGCAGCGTGTTCAGCGGTGACTCCAGCAGCCACTGCTTCGGCTCGCCGCCGAGGCTGACCACGATCTGGTTGAGCAGGCCGATCTGTTCCTGCCCGTCACCGCGGTACGCGTAGACGAACTTCCAGATGATGCTGGCGCCGACGAACGAGATGGCCATCGGCAGGAAGATCAGCGACTTGGCGACCGCCTCGAACCGGGCCTTGTCCACCATGACGGCGTAGAGCAGGCCGAACGCGGTCGCCACCAACGGGACCAGCAGCACCCAGATCAGGGTGTTGATCAAGACCCGGACGATCGAGTCCTCGGAGAACATCCAGCTGTAGTTCCGGAACCCGACCCAGTTGTTGCTGCCGCCGTCCATGAAGGAGAGCAGCGTGGTGCGGATGGCGGGGACGACCAGGCCGACGAGGAGCAGCAGCATGGTCGGCAGCAGGAAGAAGAGCGCGAAGAGCCCCTCCCGCGGCTTGCGGCGCCGGGGCAGTGGGGCGCCGCTCGCCGAGGCGGCGACCAGCTGGGCGTCCCGGCGTCGGGCGAACCAGGCCGGCACCACGTCGAGGAGCAGGAGCAGACCGCCCACCACCGCGACGAAAGCGATCAGCCCGTACATCAGCATGAGGAACTTCGGCTGTTCCTCCGCGAAGTCGAACTCCATCGACCCTCCTTCAAGGGTTCGGTTGAGGGCGGTGGTGGGGGGGGGGCCCCCCCCCCCCCCCCCCCCCCCCCACCCCCCCCCCCCGCCCCCGAAAACATGTTGGGGGTGTTGAAAAACCCCAA